>JAJYCW010000017.1 GCA_021777995.1 bacterium | reverse complement strand
TCTTAGCGTGATGATCGCGCTTCCTATGAACTGAGCCTCAAGCAACGTCCACCCACCACCGTAAAATAACCCCTTTAGTGGTGTACCGGACATACCGTAGGCACCGCTAGCACTAAACTGACCGCTTGCGAACAGTCCCAAAGACAGTGTGCCCCAAATTCCAGCAAGGCAGTGCACCGGTACCGCACCGATTGGATCATCAATCCGCAGGTACTCTAGGAGGTTTACACCCGCTACGACTACTACCCCGGCTACGGCTCCAAGTATTACCGCACCGGTTGGCGTCACCCAATAACAGGGGCAGGTAATTGCTACGAGCCCTGCCAGGAAGCCGTTGACAGTGAAGCCCAGGTCCCATTTCTTCGTCTGCGGAAAGGCATAGATCATTGCCATAAGTCCGCCAGAACATGCAGCCAATGTGGTGTTTGCGGAAACACGCCCAATACCACCGAAGTCAATCGCGGAGAGTGTGCTGCCGGGGTTAAATCCGTACCAGCCGAACCACAGTATAAGCCCACCAGAACATGCGATTACGAGGTCGTGCGGAAGCATAGGGCCACCGCCATCTCTCTTGAATTTGCGGCCAATTCGCGGACCGAGAACCAGCGAACCAGCAAGAGCAATCGTCCCGCCAATTGTATGAACAACAGTCGACCCTGCGAAGTCATGGAAGCTTTGGCCGAGTCCAGGTAAGAAGTTTCCGGGGCTACCCATGAGCGCCAGGAAGCCATCCGGCCCCCACGCCCAGTGTCCAACGATCGGGTAAATGAAACCTGAAACGCCAACACTGTAGAGAAGGTCGCCTACAAAACCGGTGCGGCCAATCATCGCACCGGAACATACTGTAGAGCAGGTGTCTGCAAACGCAAACTGGAAGATCCAGTGCGCGAGGAATGCCACAGACGTATCGGTCGTAGACCCTGCGACGGTGAATGAGTAGGTGGCAGGAGCATGGTTCAAGAAAAACCAGTGCATGCCAATGAACCCATTGCCCGTGCTAAACATGAAGGCGTAGCCCCATGCCCAGAACAGCAGTCCACAGAGGCAGGTGTCCACCACGCATTCCATCAGCACATTGACCGTTTCTCGTGATCGGCAAAAACCTGCTTCCAGCATGGTGAAGCCGACTTGCATTGCAAAAACCAGATATGCCGCAACTAGTACCCATGTGGTGTTAATTGCACTCACCACTGCTGCATTAGACGCGTGCGGTGCCGGGTCAGCACTGGCTGCACCACCGGTAAGGAACGAATAGATTGCAAAAATTGCAACCAGTATGGCGAGGGCTACCGTCTTACCAAGCAGCAGCGTGTATCCGTACCGTCGCCATTGAGGATCTGCCAGTCGCTGCTTAAGGCGCGCTACCTTTTCTGTTCTACTAAGCCGCTCGGCACATCTCTGCTTTCTTGAAAACATATAGAGGTGTCTCCTTCCAATTCACTTCAATTGGAACGTTGGGCGCAGGTTAGAATTTAACCACTGCGCTGGCATAAAAGGTGTCCTGATCTGGGCTGGTACCTGCGCCAGCCAGAAAGAACGACTGGTTCGAATGATCATGGCGGTATTCAAGCCGCGTTATTAAATTGCCCTTGAAGAAGTCATACTCATAATCAAGAGTAAACTCGTCGAGCTTGTTATATCCGGTGGCTCCAGTGCGCAATCCCACTCCGCCGGCACCAGGAATGTCTTCAAACTGCTCTATCCTGGCTGCGATATCGGATTTGGGAGTCAACTGGTACTTCACATATGCAGCCATATCAAGCCAGTCACCCGAAACGTGAGCCGTGCCATTGGTTCCTGCTCCCTGCCCGTAGTCAAGTTCACCGGCAATTTTCAATGCGCTAGTTGCCTGGTAGGTTGGAAGGAATTCAAACAGATTTGTCTTGATATAGCCCTTGTTAAACGGCACACCGTAGGCACCGGTACCTTCACTGCCTCCCATGTAACCCAACACACCGGTAAATTTGCTGTTGGGTGTCCAGGTGAAGTTCACGATACCGCTCTTGGCGTTGTTGTCATCGGCAACATCGTTCCAGCCATTAACAATCGCCCCGTAGGCAGTTACCGTTGGCGATAGCGGCACGCTGCCTCTCAGGCCAAAGTGGTAGAACGGTATAGCGTACTGAAACCCAAAACTTCTGGAGTACTCATCGTTACCGCTGCTTTCAATGACCTCCTGGCCAAACGGGGTGACCCATTTACCGAAGTCGAAGGTTACCGGATACTTATCGATGTTAACCGTTTTGGTGACATACAACTGCTGAAACGTTTGCCACGACGAGGTACCGCCGGGTTCGTTGGCCTGCACAATTTTCGCGGTGTCTCCTGCGGTAAGGGTCGCGGTAATGCCAAACGGAATTCCGGCGCCCTCGTTGCGGTGAAGGTTAACCTCGAACAGGCTTAGCGATGGGATGCGATCATTAATGTCGAAGCTGCGGCCCACATTGTCAATTCCTACTGAACCACCGCCCTGCAATGCAAGAGTAGATGCGGTGTGGGGCGCGCGGAAGTTGATACCGAAGTACAGGTCTGCAAGACCAGAGACCGTAATTGCACCGGGCTTGGGCGCGCTATCTGCTCTGGCCAGCCCGCCACAGGCGGCGAGCATCAGCGCAGGAGCCAGCGATTTCTTAAGAGTGCGAAAGTTACCGAATTTCCTTCGGTGCGACTTTTTCAGGCGGATCACAGATAGTTGTCCTCCCTGCGATAAATTCAGGAATTAGTGAAAAGTTTCCAGCGCTATTGCAATCTTGGACAAGTGATTAATAGCTAGCATCGCCATACAACGAGCATGTACAAATCTGCGGACATGCTAAAATGGCAACGCCAATCATTGGCTAAGAAAGAAATAGGAAAATGATCGGAAGGCCGGCCATGGTCGCCGAACACATACCGACGTGGAGAGCAACATCTGCGTTGCTGGTTTTGCCTTGCATAGTAAGGCTGTAGCCTGCGGCGTCAATGCCGCGAAGAAGGTACCACATTTAGATTGCCGGTTAGGCTCTAAACGTGATTACGTCGAGAACGGTTCTCGAAGTGATTATTATTATAACAAAGGTTTCATGCCCTGTCAAGATGCACGCCAAAATTTGTCATAAACCACATCGTTTCCCGCTGAGTTCTTAAATTTGCCCACTTCGGCATAATTTGCGAACGCAATCAAATTAACACGTCCATAGCACCGGTTCATTTGTACTACCACACTTAGCGAAACTGCCTGCTCATCACTAAACCCCACCTAACTAGTTGACCTACACAACCCATTCATAGTATGCTTGAACCGGTTAGTGAGTTACTCTGCGGGCAATTGCTACCCTGTTAAATGTCTATGCCCACACCTCACAATCGAGCAGAAACCTATCAACTTCATCGTTAGTGAAATTGCGGACGAATCGTTCGACGGCAGTACGAGGGAGAAACCTTTATGAACTCTGGTGCAAACTCTAGCAGGCAACCTCTTAGCACCGAGGAACTGCAATTAATGAACGCCTGGTGGCGTGCGGCAAACTATCTTTCTGTAGGGCAAATCTACCTTTTCGACAATCCCCTGCTTAAAGAACCGTTACGCGCGGAACATGTAAAGCCAAGGCTCCTGGGCCATTGGGGCACCACGCCGGGCCTTAACTTTATCTACGTGCATATGAACCGCGTCATACGAAAGAATTCGCTCAACGCCCTCTATGTAACTGGCCCGGGGCATGGCGGTCCTGGCCTTGTTGCGAACACCTACCTTGAGGGCACTTACAGTGAGCACTATCCCAACATATCGCAAGATGCAGAAGGAATGAAACGCCTATTTAAACAATTCTCCTTTCCAGGCGGCATTCCTAGCCATGTCGCGCCCGAAACACCAGGATCTATTCACGAGGGAGGAGAGTTAGGCTACGCCATAGCACACGCATATGGGGCCGCATTCGATAACCCGGATCTACTGGTATGTTGCGTCGTGGGCGACGGGGAGGCAGAGACCGGCCCTCTTGCGGCGAGCTGGCACTCCAACAAGTTCCTTAACCCCGCACGCGACGGAGCCGTACTTCCCATCCTTCACCTTAACGGATATAAAATAGCGAATCCGACAGTACTTTCCCGCATACCCGAAGATGAGCTCACCAGCCTCCTTCGTGGTTATGGGCACAATCCCTATTTTGTGAGCGGAAGCGACCCTGCCGAGATGCACCAGCAAATGGCAGGTGTTATGGACCAGGTGGTTGACGAGATTAAGGCCATCCAGCACCAAGCTAGAACGAAAGGCATGGTAGACCGACCACTTTGGCCGATGATCGTGCTAAAATCCCCAAAGGGCTGGACAGGCCCTAAAGAGGTCGACGGCCTGCCCGAGGAGGGAAGTTTCCGCAGCCACCAAGTTCCCGTTTCCGATGTACGTGCGAATCCTGCCCATCTAAAACTACTTGAGCAGTGGATGCTCTCGTACAAACCTGAAGAGCTCTTCGACCAAAACGGCACGATACTGCCCGAAATCGCCGCACTCGCCCCAGTGGGCGACCTGAGAATGGGTGCGAATCCGGTGGCCAACGGCGGCTCCCTGCTGCGTGACCTTCGACTACCAGACTTTCGTGACTATGGCGTCACAGTGGAACATCCCGCTCAAACCGAAGCGGAAGCAACCAGGGTACTGGGTACGTTTCTGCGCGATGTAATGAAGGAGAACCTAACTAGCGCTAACTTCCGGGTAATGGGTCCGGATGAGACTGCCTCTAACCGGCTCACGGATCTCTTTCAGGAGACCAATCGTGTATCCACGGCGCAGATTCTGCCAACGGACGACCACTTATCAAATGACGGCCGCGTGATGGAGGTGCTTAGTGAACACATGTGCCAAGGCTGGCTTGAAGGGTATCTGCTTACGGGCCGCCATGGTTTCTTTTCCTGTTATGAGGCATTCATCCATATCATTGACTCGATGTTTAACCAGCATGCAAAGTGGCTAAAGACCACCCGGCACATTCCCTGGCGGCGGCCTATTGCCTCGCTCAACTACCTGCTAACTTCACATGTATGGCGACAGGATCACAATGGATTTAGCCACCAGGACCCGGGCTTCATCGACCACGTCATCAACAAAAAGGCAGAAGTCGTTCGCGTTTACCTGCCGCCAGATGCAAACTGCCTGCTTTCGGTGGCAGATCACTGCCTGCGCAGCCGTCACTACATCAACGTCATCGTAGCTGGCAAGCAACCTGCCCTGCAGTATCTCTCTATGGATGCAGCCGTGGCACACTGCACAGCAGGAATTGGCATTTGGGATTGGGCTAGCACGGACTGTGGCTATGAGCCCGACGTGGTTCTGGCGTGTGCTGGAGACGTACCCACGCTGGAGGCACTGGCCGCCGCGGACATCCTGAGATCCGAGTTTCCCGACCTAAAGGTACGGTTCATCAATGTGGTAGACCTCATGACACTGCAAACAGACAGCGAACATCCGCACGGCCTAAGTGATCGAGAGTATGATCTGCTGTTCACCAAGGACAAGCCCGTTATCTTCGCATTTCACGGGTACCCTTGGCTTATACACCGGCTTACCTATCGCCGCGCAGGTCATAGCAACTTGCATGTTCGTGGCTACAAGGAGGAGGGAACCACAACCACTCCCTTTGACATGGTCGTGATGAACGATCTTGACCGGTTCCATCTTGTGATGGACGTCATCGACCGCACTCCGCAACTTGGTGTAAAAGCAGCCCACGTGCGTCAGCAGATGCGCGACAGGCGCACCGCACACCGAAACTACATTCGCGTTTACGGCGACGATATGCCAATGGTAAAAAACTGGAAGTGGACGCGGTAGTCACGCCCTGTTCCTGGCCCGATGTCAATACGCCGACGTGCGGTACATCGGGCCATCGTTTCTGACCCTCGTATCCAGCAGGTTCCCATCGACAAGCGCGCATAATTCAATGGTTGGGCGAGATCTCCCGTTATTGAGTTTCACATTACCTTTACAAAGCTGTTAAGCCGTCAAGAGCTAAATTGAGGTGTGCTGTGTAACTCACCAAGGCTTATACCTGATATGAAGGGGGGCATTAGCCGATACTATGGCGCCTATCGTTCAACTATTAACTTAACACCGCCATTTTCGTGTGTGCGTCATGGTACCACTCCTACTGTGGCAGCTTAATGGCACCTAACAGGAAAACCTATCCAGTGAACAGATTTGCAATCTTGGTCTTACCAATATGCCTCTCACTTAGTAACAGAGCATTTTGCGCCGCGACCGTGCAACATGATACCGACCAGAAGTTCGTAACCGCGCACGGCTACATTCAGCTTAGGTATACAGGTGTCAACAATCACGCAAGCACCTTTGGAATTCGGTTACTTAAGGCCCAGCTTATGTGGAGACCTGTACACTCGCTTAAGATCTACTCGCAGCTTGCCTATCTGTATGGCACCCGCAATGTGGATGACAACAGGGTGTGGCTGGAGGATCTATGGGCCGAGCACAAAGCTCTTAACGGAACCATCAGGTTTGGCCAGCTAAAACCATCCTTTGGCCTGGAGAATATGCAGCCAGCCACTACGCTCAACACGATGGATCGGGCTGTAGTGAGTACCAATCTGGCGCCAGATGGGGGATTTTCGCATTCTTTTGGTCGCGATATTGGCGCACAATACCAGGAGGGCCATCCGACCACGGGGCAGATGACCATTGGGCTGTTTGCCGGTACCGGGTCTGGCGCCGAATTACCCATGCGGGCCGCGGGATTGCTTACACTGCACGCCATAAAGCGATGAAAGTTCCACGCATCCGCAGTCCAGGTGGGCCTTTCGGCGGCTTACCGCCATGATGAGGATGTCAATTTCAGCAAGGCGCTGCCGTCTCTAAGTGCAAACCAAACCAGCCACTTTCATGGTAATGACGAGAGATACAACGCTGAATTCCTGGGTTCATCTGGCAACTGGCGTCTACAATCGGAGGTTACATACGCTGAGTTCATTCGTGGCGGAGGCACCCGCGCCATAGAAGCATATGGCGGCTATGCGGAACTGGTATGCAACTCAATTCGCCACCTGGATATGGTAGTGAAAGCAGAGACATTTGACCCAGATACCCGCTCTTCGGTAAGGAATATACTGCACGACTACACTCTGGGGCTCAATATTCAGCTACCGGGAATCCGGCATCGAGTTCAGTTTGACTATGTGTTCAAAAGCGGCACAACCCCTGATGTCCTTCAATTACAGTATCAGCAAACCTTCTGAAATTGACGCTACGCAGTTCGTTGCGTATATGGCAAAGTAGGTAGGTGGGCACCGGGAGGGTAAATAACGGTAACCGCTGGCTCCGGCGGAAGTTTGACGGTCGATTTGATTACGGCGGCACGCCTCAGCGAGACGATCACCATATCTCTATGCGCGCTTGCTTCTGCATTCCATGCCGCCAGCAGGTGTGCAGCGCCAATGGCCGCACCACGGGCCTGCAACTTGAACGCCCACCAACCTCCATTGTAATAGATAGGCGAGCTAACACCACCCGGCTTTAATGCGTAAATGGCGCTCTGCAACGGCGCTGGCCAGTAGGTATCGCGAAGGCTCGGCCCCACCAGTCCGCCGTCAGGCTGCAAGGATGCGTACTCGTTACTTTCTGCCAGTTTGTGGAAAGGTGTACCCTTATGATTTTGTGCAAGAAGGGCCTCAAGTCGTGCCCGTGCGGCCGCCTTGCTAGCCGAGGACATTACACCGTCTGGCGCAGCTGATGTATACAGGCACCTGACTACCACCCAGTCGTCATCTGTGATAGGATGCCCCAATCGCGCCGCAACCATCGCAGAATAGAGTTTTTCAGTCTGTAATTTCATCGTTAGGTCATTGATCAGAAGGCTGTAGGGAACGTGAAACTGCTTAAGCAGCTGTGCATCCGAAAATTTCCAGTGATGCTGCTGGCGTACCTCGTTAAACATAAGATGCGCCTGCTGCTCTGCCTGCGCACGCTGCACGACAATATGCTTCTTATGCGCCATAAGGTTCACCAGATGCTCGGTTATTAGGTTAGAGATTATTCCAGCATAAGGCGGCTCACCCGTCGGCCAAACCTGGGAGTAGAGATCCTGGTAAATCGCCTTCCGCGGCAACGAAAGCACATGGCCAGAATTTCCCAGGGAGGGCCAGCGATCAAAAAGTAATCGGGCTACCGACTGCTGTGCTTTCTCATCTGTCTCTACCCAGACGTAGGTAACCTCACGCCGTGTAATGATGCTGCCGTCCACAGACGCCATCACGTCGGAACCCAGGTACCTCTTTGGCTCAGGAGCGTGGTGGACTGGTTTCGGCGCTGCAAGAGACATAGAGGAGGTGAGTCCAAATACTGCAATAAACGGTATCGCAAGCCTGCGTTTTAATTGGGCACTGATCATATGCGTTCGGTGTTCCTTCGCACGTTGTTGAGAGTTCAGGCGGTAGCTCAACTATTCACCGCCGACATCCGCCGGGGAATCGCATCCTGCCAAATGCGCGTCATTGCCCCTACTTCCGTAGAGACGAGATCCTCGGTTCCACTTGCAATTCGCAGAAACTCACCGCCAACTGTTCCCAACCAATGCGCAGTGATCTGGTGTTCTGCCGCCACTTTTTTCAGATGCTCGAAGCTATCCTCAGATTTCAGAGTGACAATAACACGGCCCTGCGCCTCACCAAACAGCAGGCTCGCAGTTGTCTGGCCCTCCCAAGATTCCGGGTTCAACAACACCAGGGCACCTATCCCGCCTAACATGCAACATTCAGCAAGTGTTACTGCCAGACCACCATCCGAAATGTCGTGACACGATGCAAACATGCCCTTGCCAATCGCCTGTGCTAGAAATTCCTGCAGGCGCTTCTCGGCATACAAGTCAACATGTGGTGGGCGTCCAGCTTCAACCCCGTGAATAACACTGAGATATTCACTTCCTCCAAGCCCCTTCTCCACAGTTGGATAGGCCTGAAGCAGCACGATGGTATCTCCCTCTTCCACAAAAGCAGCGCCACACGCCTGACCAGGATCCTCCATGATTCCCACCATTCCTATCGTGGGCGTTGGATAAATAGGTACGTCTGGTGTTTCGTTGTAGAACGATACGTTGCCGCTTACCACAGGCGTGTTAAGTACTTCCGTGGCCCGTGCAATGCCCTCTACTGCCCGCCGAAACTGCCAGAATCCCGTGGGTTTTTCGGGGTTTGCAAAATTTAGGTTGTCGGTAACTGCCGCTGGGCGAGCGCCGGTACAAGCGACGTTCCGAGCGGCCTCTACAACCGCAATTTGAGCGCCGACGAAGGGGTCGAGGTAGCAATACCTGCTATTTCCGTCAACTTTCATAGCTATACCGCGCTGCGCGCCGCGAATCTGCAACACTGCGGCATCGGCACCGGGTAGGTGAACGGTTTGGGTCTGCACCATGCTGTCGTACTGCTCTGTAATCCAGCGCTTTGAAGCAATGTTAGGCGAGTCCAACAGGCGTTCAAGACACTGAGTTGCGGTAAGAGGACACTCTATAGACTCTACTGCTGGCAACGCCTCAATATCAAACGACTGCTTCTCATCAATATAAGCAGGCTGCGAGGCTTCCAGGTAGTATGTTGGGCACTCGTCAGTAAGTGCCCTGGCTGGCACCTCGGCGACAACCTCACCGTTGTCACGTATGCGTACGAGTCCGTCCGCCGTCACTACACCAATTACTTCGGCGTGCAGTCCCCATTTGTGAAAGACCTTTATTACTTGGTCTTCCTGTCCAGGTATAGCTGTGCACAGCATACGCTCCTGCGACTCGGACAGCATTATTTCATAGGACGTCATGTCCTCTTCCCTAAGGGGTACCTTTCGGATGTCAACATCCATTCCCAGGCCCGCCTTTGCCGCCATTTCGCACGTGCTGCATGTAAGCCCCGCTGCTCCCATATCCTGGATGCCGGATATATAGCCAGTTGCGAGTGCTTCAAGGGTAGCTTCTATCAACAACTTTTCAGTGAAGGGATCTCCCATTTGCACATTGGGCCGCTTACTCTCGGAATCGGGCCCAAGTTCTACACTTGCAAAGGTAGCGCCATGTATACCGTCTTTACCCGTTGCACTACCCACATAAATCACGGGACTTCCTGCCGGCCCTGCTGCTGCACTAGCAACCTGCTTTCGGTCTACCACCCCCACTGCCATTGCATTGACCAGGGGATTACCGCTATAGGAGGGATTGAAAACCACCTCACCGGCAACTGTTGGTACTCCCACGCAGTTGCCATAGTGCGCAATTCCCGCCACTACGTGTTCTAAAAGATAACGGTTGTGGACATCGCTAAGAGGACCGAAGCGGAGAGAATTGAGGTTTGCTACCGGCCGGGCGCCCATGGTAAAAATGTCTCTTAATATACCGCCTACTCCGGTGGCCGCACCCTGAAAGGGCTCCACCGCCGAAGGATGATTGTGCGACTCCATTTTAAATACGATGCCCAGCGCATCATCAAGGGGTATTACCCCAGCGTTTTCAAGAGCCCCGCTCTCCTGTGCCTCTTTGTAGTTCTTGAAGAGCGATAATACAGGTCGGGAGTATTTGTACCCGCAATGTTCCGACCACATCACGCCGAACATACCCAACTCGGTCAACGTCGGCGTCCGATTCAAAATTCCGACTACCTTTTCGTACTCCGCCTCATTCAAGCCCATTTCAAGGGCGGCTTGCAGGTTCATTCACTCTCCATTGTTTAAATCTGTTGTAGTTGCAGTATATCTGAAAGCCGCCATCACGGTCAACCACGACAGCACTGCTCAGTACCGCGAATATAAGCGGTGGCTGTCACAGCCGGCCCATATCAGCTTTCATTCTGCCGGCTCTATGTCACTGCCATTTCGCCAGGAGAATGATCCTACGCTCACCAATCCCGTAATGAGCATACGCTTAGTGTGACTATTGAAACTATGCAAAACAAGCGACGACACCCATACATTCCGTAGCTGGCCATAGGGCTTAAGCCTTCGGGTAGTAGTGGTTGCAAATAGATCGTAATGGGATGAGAATGCGAGGTGAGCAGCGGTTCCAATATACATTGTCTCACCCGTCTGTGGGTTAATGCTCCACCAGCTGTAAGCAGGCCCAATCGTACTATTACCCGCATATTGAGCGAGTAACGTCAATCGCCCAACACCAGCGTAAAGGATCTGCGAACCAGAGCGTGTCAATCCATTAAGCTGGTAGAAAGGAGGCAGCGTGGGATGGCTCCCAGTTAAGTTGTGCACTTGTCTTGTCGTACTCGATACAACTCCCTCTCGTAGGTTAACAGTGGAGACGGCGGATGCTAGCCCCTTCGCGTTGAATTGAACCACCACGTAATCTTGTTTGCCTACCCACGTTCCGGACATTGAATATGGTGAAGAATGGTGCCACAACAGGTTGTGCGTTTTAGCATCCACGATCTCGATACCATGCCTGCCCTCGCTCAAATTCGAACGGGCAAGGTACGCCCCGGTTGGAGATTCACCCGCCTTCATCGGCTGGGGTGAAGCAACACGGCGTCCGGTAATCGAGATTGCCGGTCCGCCCTCTAGCGTAAGAATATTACTCGTGTGATTCCAGTGGATGGGTCCAGGCAGACCGGAGATCATGAGGGGTACCCGCTTCACAATCGCATGCTTCGCCATATTGTAGAGGCAAAGATAACGTTTCGTATGACTACCATCACCGGTCTCTGTGGTACGGACGAATCCCAGATACCGGCCATTGGGTGAAAAGCGCACGTCGGTATCATCCCCGTTACCGAACGTCAGTTGCTCTACATGGCCTGTAACCTTACCGATGCTAGATACGTGTGGGAGGTAATAAAGGTGATACCGGCTAATCTTGCGAGACCCTGGCGGATAGTAAAATCTGGCACTAAAGACTATCTGGCACTGGGCGCCATGGCACCAGCACAAGGCAACCAAAATTCCACATATCATGCCGAGCCTGTTAAAACGCATTTTCATCCCTGCCAAGTCGCCATTCTCGTTTTGTTATTACGCGCTGTTTCAACAAGGCGCGTATAGGTGGTGTCGCGAGCCATTTGACCTTCGTTTACCGCAATTTGGACAGGATTGGACGCACTGGGCAGCCCACAACGAGTGAACCATCTTGAACGAATCCTTCTTCGCGCCCGGTGAGCTGCTGCACAAGGCGTGTTCGCCAAATCTCTACCGCACCATCATCAGACTGATCATGCAGTTCGTTAGGATCGACGTCGAGGTTAAACAACTGCTCGCGTCCTGTACCCGACCACCATATGTATTTCCAGTGACCATCTGTAAGCCAATGTAACGACTGCCCACAGGCCAAATGTTCTCCGTGAAGATAGCTGCGCCAGCTCGACACCCCTTCGCCCAGTGGTAGCACGCTTCTGCCGTCCAGGCCGTCAGGTACCGGCAGTCCTGCGGCTTGCAACAGTGTGGGCATTACATCACGAAGTTCCACCACACGGTCATTGCAAACAGTACGCCTTGGAATTCCAGGGCCGCTTAGAAGCAGAGGGACTCTAGCCGAGCCTTCGTAAGGAAGGCCCTTTCGAAATGCCCCATGGTCGCCAAGCATCTCTCCGTGATCCGAAACAAAACAGACAATTGTATTTTGCCGTTCGCCATACTCGGCAAGCGATTCTAGAAATCGGTTAATGAGCAGGTCTATATGTGACATGTGGCCAAAATATCCGGCACGAGCGCGCTGTAGAGCCCGTGGTGACAACGTGGCGAATGATGGGTCCGCACGCCATTCATCATTATACGAGGTGAACGCATCGTCGGCCCATCCTCCAAGCACAGGTGGAGGCATTGGGCAGTTCAGGTACTGCTCAAATGCCCATGCCGGTGGATCATATGGCTGGTGCGGTCTATGAAAGCCGAGGTAGAGAAAGAAGGGCTTACGCGTATCACGCCGACGTAGGAAGTCTTGCCCCTCGCTTACGATCCAGGTGGAAGGATGCAAAGCCTCATCCTTATCCCACGGCCTCGCTACCTGAGAATTACAGTTCAGTCCGTTATCAAAATAGTCTGCGGTAGGATTGCCAGTCTGGTTTCGCAGCCACGGAAGGTAATCATCCGCAAGGCCCACATCACGTGGCTTCCGTCTGGCGAAGTGAAGGTAGCCATCGTGAAGGATGACATTTTGGAACCCCATCTGCGAGCGCTCGGGATAGACGTGAAGCTTACCTATCGCCTGTGTCTGGTATCCGTTACGCGTAAATTCTGACGCCACCGTGCACGGATAGTTCCAATCCACGCCGTCTTGATAACCAACTCGCCCTGTAGATGTTTGAGACAAACCTGTATAGAGTGACGCCCTGGCTGGTATACAGGTTGGTGTAGCAGAGTATGCACGGGTAAACCGCACACCGTCGCCCGCTAACTGGTCAAGGAACGGGGTCATCACAACTGGGTGCCCCTCACACGACAGCGCATCGCCGCGCCATTGGTCGACGCAGATTAGCAGAACATTACGTTGGTTCACACTCATGCTATTCGGTACCTCACTGAAATCGCTAAGGCGCGCACCAGCGCCAAACGATGTGGTCATTGTTATGTTATACATACCGCACAGCCATTGCAATGGCCAATAATGCTTAGGTGCCAACCTGTTGTTTCGCAATGCAGCGTGCAAATCCTGCCCTCAAACCATTTCAGCACAGAAACCGGTACTTCGCACGCGTTAATAAATTGAGTCGCCGTTTGTTTAGGCTGTTGGACACCGCGAAGGGTCAAGCAGCCATCTAATCAATTGCCCATCACCTACTGGTTACTGCCACATTGGCCACCCGGCCTTGACAACGTATTATAGTACGCCTATAATAGCCGCACTGAAATTGCCCAAGCATTATTGAGGTCCAATATGCACCCATTTTTGTCCCTATTTACCGTTGCTGCCGCTACTGCAGTTACCCTTTCAGTGGTTCCGGCAGCCAGCCAGATGCTTCCCTCACCCGACTGGCTGATAACCCGCAACTCTACACCGGTAACTATTGTGCTGGATAAGGAAACTGAGGAACTGACTATTCAGAATGGCCTGGTTAAACTGACGTTTACTACCAAACCCAATTGCGCGCTCGTCGGCTACAAGAACCTTGTTACAGATGAGTCTGTTCTACGGGCTGTTTCACCACTAGCAGATGTCACTCTTGCGGGCAGGCGTTACGATATAGGGGGTCTGCAAGGGCAGCCAGATCGCGCTTTTCTACGGCCAGATTGGATTAAGTCGCTAACAGCAATACCGTCCTCATTTCGATTTACAGGTTATTCCATTTCAGAACCCAAGGAGCGCTTTCAATGGAAGCGAACGAGGCCGGCCGAGGATCTTCCCTGGCCAGCGCCAGGTAAGGTCCTCACACTCCATTTTGCACCACCTCTCGCAGGGGATGCTCCCACCATCACGGTGGATGTGCATTATCGCCTCTATGAAGGTCAACCGCTGGTATGTAAATGGATCACGCTCACTAACCACGGCATGCATCCTGTGAGAGTTAATAGCTTTACGAGTGAGATACTCGCGGCGGTAGAAGGCGAATCCTCGGTCGGCGATCCTCCTGACTGGCGCCTCCCGAACATTGGAATAACCACAGACTATTCGTTTGGAGGAGATAATCAGGCGGATGCAACCCATACCGTTCATTGGGTTGCCGACCCACAATACACTACGCAGGTTAACTATGAGCTGCATACTCCCTGCCTTCTCGAAGTCCGCCCGCCGCTGGGACCAGATACCGACATTCCACCTCACGGAGCTATGGAGACGTTTCGCACCTGGGAACTACTGTATGACACTACCGATCGTGTGCGCAAGGGGCTAGAGAACTGCCGGATGTACCGCACGATCGCACCCTGGACGACAGAAAACCCACTCATGCTTCACCTTACCAGCACAACCCCTGACGTGGTCAAAACTGCCATCGATCAGGCGGCAGAATGCGGCTTTGAGATGGTGATCTTCTCGTTCGGCAGCGGATTGAACATGGAGGACGAAACTGCGAGCAATATTGCGCGATTTCGGGAATTTGCAGACTACGCGCACAGTAAGGGCCTTCAAATAGGTGGTTATTCACTTCTTGCAAGCCGCAGTATAGACGCAGCAGACGACGTTATCAATCCAAAGACGGGCAAACCAGGCGGGGCAATTTTCGGTAATTCGCCTTGTTTGTGCAGTAAGTGGGGCATCGAATACTTCCAGCATATTAAACATTTCCTCACCTCGACAGGATTCGATCTGCTGGAAAACGACGGCAGCTATCCTGGCGATGTGTGCGCTTCTACCACGCACCCCGGGCATCATGGTCTGCTCGATTCGCAATGGCAGCAGTTCTGGAAGATTGCCCACTTCTATCGCTGGTGCCGCGAGCGAGGGATCTACCTCAATGTACCGGATTGGTATTTTTTGCAAGGATCGAACAAATCAGGCATGGGGTATCGCGAGACGAATTGGTCATTGCCTAGAGATTTGCAGCACCTCCATGCGCGCCAGAACATGTATGACGGCACCTGGAACAAAACTCCCAGTATGGGATGGATGTTTGTACCGCTGGTGCAGTACCACGGCGGCGGTGCGGCCGCAACAATTGAACCGCTTCACGAGCACATCGACGATTACCGCGAGCACATTATGGATTGCCTCCTATACGGTGTGCAGGCATGTTACCGCGGCCCTCGACTTTACGATACACCCACCGTCAGGAAGATGGTACAAACCTGTGTAAAGTTCTTCAAGAAGCATCGGGCCATTTTGCAATCTGATATTGTGCACCTCCGCCGGCCAGATGGGGAAGATTGGGATGGAATCCTGCACGTAAATCCGTCACTACACGAGTGCGGCCTTGCAGCATTCTTCAATCCGCTCCAGCACTCAATTACTCGAACGATACAGTTGCCACTATACTACACTGGCCTTACTACCAGTGCAATGGTCTCAACCGAAGGCAAGCGCGCAAAGAAATACAGGCTTAACCGCCAATTCGGTATCGCCATTGAAGTCACCATCCCGGCTCACGGGTTTACATGGTGCATTATCACCCGCCCACCGAAACAGTAGTTGGTATGGGTGCAGTTTGCGTTATCACTACCTTGCTACCGTTACTGAGGCACTGTACGGCGCCGTCAACATCAGTACGGTAAACGTATGGCACGGATGCCTTCAGGCGTATGACTACCTCTGGCGATGGATGTCCGTAAACGTTGTCGAGACCAACCGAAATCACCGCAGCGATAGGCCGCACGGCTCTAAGAAACGCTGAAGTCGTGCTCGTGTCGCTTCCATGATGCCCTACCTTCAAAACTGTTGAAGATAGTGGGTACCCGGAGGCCAGGAGATCCTGTTCTTCGGGTGCCTCTGCATCGCCCATAAAAAGAAACGATGTGTGACCATAAACAACTCTGAGCACAACGCTTGCGTTATTTGGTGTACCGTTCACCTCCGCACTGGTAGGTGCGAATATGGTGGCGTTCACGCGGCCTCCTTCGTTTAGCTGCTCTCCGGCATGGGCGGCAAAATCTGGCACGTGCCTCTGATTGCACGCATTGCGGTAGTCTTGCTCCTCCTGGGTACCGGTATCCTGTCCATTATCTAGTACCTGCCCAACAGGAATCTGATTAACAAGAGTAGCGGCACCGCCTATATGATCACTATGTGGATGCGTCAGAATAATTGCATCAATACGCTGAATACCCTGACTGCGAAGGAACGGGAGAACCACCCGCCTGCCC
Organism: bacterium; assembly: GCA_021777995.1. Taxonomy (GTDB): domain Bacteria; phylum Armatimonadota; class Chthonomonadetes; order Chthonomonadales; family Chthonomonadaceae; genus JAJZFK01. Next base: position 29,425 of record JAJYCW010000017.1, on the reverse strand, counting down.
GCATCGTCACCCGTTTCATGGTTAATGGGACCAGTATCAATCAGAATGGTTCTATGGTCTGGAAGCTGAATGACGCTAGCATCCCCCTGCCCCACATCCAGGAAGGTAACTAGCAGCCTGCCACTGTAGGTTGTGGGTAGGTAATTCGCAACCTGCAGGCATATTGGTATCGATACCGCGAGCGCAGCAAATGTCAACAAAACCTTTGCCGGCCGTTGGCAGTCTCGTCCGTTTTGGCGCCTTGGCTCTTGCGACGGCTTGAACCGGGCCATGCTCAATAAGATAGCTGCCACCAGGATTACGCTGTACACAATCGTGAGAAGCCAGACTGGTGGAGTTCTTTGCGAAAGAACGACCCACGTTGGATGCGCTAGTACCTGCGCGAGATGCCGCTCCGTATCCAGCATAGAGCGTAGTGCACCAACAAGCGGCGCGGCGGGTATTAGCAGCGCGGGTATCGAGATGGCAATAGCCCCAAATGCAGGTAATAGCAAAATCATTGAATTGAGAGTCGCCAACGGTGTGAGCGTGTGAAACCAGACAGCCGTCATGGGTGCGACCCCAATTTGGGCAGCGGCTGCCACCGAGGCGGTCTCGGTAACAACGATAAACAGGCGTCTTACAGGGGACCATTTCCTGCCGGGCCAAACAGTAAACGCGTAGTACTGTAGAGCTGAGAAAACAGTTGGCAGCAGGGCCGCCATAACAACAACAACACTGAATGTTAGCTGAAAACCCACGTCGAATAGGTCTCCTGGGGTGAACAGCAGGAGACAGAACGCAGCGGCTGCCAGAGCAGTGGGCCAGTCGGGTTCTCGTTGTACAAAAATGCCAAAGAGCGCGATGGACGCCGTGAATGCAGCCCTATCTATAGAGGGCCGGCCTCCTGCAAAAACCGAAAATGCTAGTACCAGCGTGAGTGTAAGAAGTACGGAAGCACGATAAGGTACCCCCATCTGACGCCAAATGACAGGCAGTACAAGCAGAAGCAACCCCACTTGCAGTCCACCCGTAGCCAGCAGGTGCGATGCACCGGTACGGGTAAAGGCATCTTTCAGTGCGATGGATAGACTGCCGCGTTCGCCAAGTATTTGCGCTTCAAGCAATGCGGCATCGTCTGCTGGCAGAAGACCACGCGCCCGAATGGTCAAAAATCGCCTTGCAGCAAAGAGAAGCCTTTCAGGTAGGGCGATCAGAGCCGTTGACGGCCGGATTTCCCAGTCGTCAGCGTGCTTTGCTAGCAGCTCACAGGTAACGCCCCGCACATTAAGGTAGGCTCCCTCGTTGAAGCCACCCGGGTTGAGGAGGCTTCTAGGAAATTGCAGCAGTCCACGAGCCCGCACGATGTCTCCAAACTGTGGGACATCAACAGCGCTATAGTTTGATCGAAGTGCAAGTTCCGCCTGAACCAAACCGGTTGTTCGATAGGATACCGGTGACTCGCCAACAGATATTCTACTTACCTGAACAAGGCACCGTGCCATAGGCTCGGCAGCATGACGGCCAGTCGGTGGGAGTTCTACGTCCGACACCACCCTGCCGCTTACCGTTGCAAGCGCGGGAACATACTGCTCCACTCCTGCCGCCTTTGGAGCCGCGGTATCTCGACCACGTACAATGCCTAGCACCACCGTAAGCGCAAGCAAACCACCTACTAGCAGTGCCGTCATCCGCCTAAGTAATGCACCTGTCAGCAAAAGGACTGCAAGACCGCCAATGAAGTAAGTCGGCAGCCAAGATAAGCGCGCTAGCAGGAGGCCGGCCACGTACGCGAAAAGTAGCACCATGACCGGTCTGTTATATACAGCTGCAGGAATTCGCAAAGATCGCGCCGACAAAGTGCTCCTCCGTTGCGGGGAACGCGGTGAGTCTCAGGTACGCCGTCGAGCGCATGCAAGTAGCCCGCAGCCAACAGCTCGTTGTTAGTTTTGTGCAACAGCGCGCAATTTCCTGCACCTTAGCGATTTGCGGGTATTTCTGGCGCGAACTCACTCATACGCCTATTGCACTGGTGCGCCACAAATGGGCTGGAGAGTCAAGTTTACAGTTACGTTAACCGCACTATGCCCGTGAAGCCGTGTAGGTCATAGACGCTGCGTCATTGGATGCGCTTCGCTCTTGGCCAGCGCCACCCCGTTTGTTGGTTTACGCACAAACTCACGAAGAGCCTAATCCCATGAGGTGATGACATGCCGTATTCGCAAGCAGTTTCTAACGCTTGCGACATGACGAGCACGGAATCACCGTGTCACAGCCTAAACCCATTCCAACAATCCATCCTCTTCCGCGCAGTGAGATGCCGAGGCCAACACACCGTGGCGAAATCCTTGCAGCCGGCAACGATTGACTTTGACGTATAAGACCGAAATAGGGTACAATTGTTTCCCTTTTCACAGTGAAGTGATATTGTTGTTACACCGCCAATGTTGTCGGTTAAATCGATTTGAAACATATTGATTATAAATCCGTGCATGCCCTGCAATATGCAGCGTACCACCGACCCGAAAGAAGAGGACGTGACCGTGAACGTCAGATCTGTACCCGAAACCACAAAAACTGGCCTATATGACCCCGAGTTTGAACACGACGCATGCGGCGTCGGGTTTGTAGCCAGCATAAACAGGCAAAAGTCGCATACCATCATTGAAAAAGCGCTAAATGTCTTGCACAATCTGGCGCATCGTGGTGCCTGCGGCTGCGACCCTGAAACTGGGGATGGTGCAGGCATTCTGCTGCAGCTTCCACATGAATTCTTCAAGTCGGCAATGGCTGAGAACGGCATAAATCTACCCGATGCCGGACATTATGGCGTTGGCATGATCTTCCTGCCGCAGGACGAACACGAGCGACATCTGTACGAACAGATTTGCGGCGAGATAATCGCAGACGAGGGCCAGACGCTTCTCGCGTGGCGCGACGTTCCTGTGAGTTCGGGCACCATTGGGGAAGTCGCACGTTCCGTAGAACCAGTCATCCGGCAGGTGTTTATTGCACGCTCCGCCTTTGTGGAGGACGACGACGCGTTCGAGCGACGGCTATTCATTATTCGCCGTCGGATTCAGAACCAGGTGGCCTCCCTCCGGCTAAAACATGAGAGCTTTTTCTATATCTGCAGCTTCTCGTCTCGCACAATCGTCTACAAGGGACTGTTGATGGCAGAGCAGATTAGCTCGTACTACCACGACCTCTCATCGCAGGACATGGTGACATCTCTAGCTCTTGTTCATCAGCGGTTCTCAACTAATACCTTCCCCACCTGGGATCTGGCGCATCCGTTTAGATACATTGCCCACAACGGCGAAATAAACACGCTTCGTGGCAACCGCAACTGGATGCGTGCACGTGAGGCACAACTTACCAGCGCTGTGTTTGGCGACGAAGTGAAGAAGGTGCTCCCACTCGTAAACCGCTCTGGCAGTGACTCTGCGACGCTGGATAACGCAGTAGAGCTGCTTACTCTGGGCGGGCGCAGTCTCCCTCATGCAATGATGATGCTCATTCCAGAGGCTTGGGATGCCGACGACCTCATGGATCCTGACAGAAAAGCCTTCTACGAATACCACGCATGTCTGATGGAGCCGTGGGATGGCCCGGCAGCTGTCTGCTTTACGGATGGTAATGTGATTGGTGCGCTGCTGGATAGAAACGGTTTGCGCCCGGCGCGTTACCTGGTTACCGACGATGGCCTCGTGGTAATGGCATCCGAAACGGGAGTGGTTGAGCACGACCCTGCCCATGTAGTCCAGAAGGGCCGGCTACAGCCCGGCAAAATGTTCCTGGTGGATGTACAGGCCGGCAGAATCATTAGTGATGACGAGCTGAAGGGTGAACTATGCCGCCAGCATCCTTATCGTGAATGGCTGCAGAGTAATCGCATTACACTGTCGCAACTGCCCGACACTGCGCCACCGCAGGATCCCGATCACAGCACACTCATTGTCCGCCAAAACGCTTTTGGATATACACTCGAAGATATTCGTATCATCCTGCAGCCAATGGCTATTAATGGCGAACAGCCGCTGGGTTCGATGGGCACGGATACACCACTTGCCGTGTTGTCGCGGAATGCTCAGCTGCTGTACAGCTATTTCAAGCAGCTCTTCGCACAGGTGACAAACCCGCCAATTGATCCAATTCGAGAAGATATGGTGATGTCGCTCGTTGACTACATTGGCAAAGAAGGATCACTGCTAGATCCTAGCCCTGCGCACGCACGTATGCTGCGGCTGGACTCACCTGTCCTTACGAATCTGGAGTTGGAGCGTATGCGGCATGTGCGCACGCCAGATTTTAGCTCTATCACGCTCCCGATGTGGTTCTTTGTTGAAGAAGAGAATGGTCTTGAAACAGCAGTAAATCGGCTGTGCGAGGCTGCGTCGCAGGCGGTTCGTAATGGCTACAGTTTCATCATCCTCTCAGACAGAGGAGTGGATGAACTCACCGCGCCCATACCAAGTCTGCTCGCCGTTTCTGCAGTGCACCACCATCTCGTGCGAGAGGGAACTCGCATCCAGGTTGGCCTCATTCTGGAGTCTGGCGAGGCGCGAGAGGTTCAGCACTTTGCCCTATTAATAGGGTACGGAGCAAGCGCCATAAATCCCTATCTGGCCTTCGAAACACTGGATGATATGTGCCGACAGGGCATTCTGGACATATCACCGGAAAAGGCGCACAAGAACTTCATCAAAGCAATAAGCAAAGGCTTGTTGAAGACGTTTGCAAAGATGGGCATTTCAACCCTTCAAAGTTACCGCGGGGCACAGATCTTCGAGGCCATCGGGCTCGGTGAGGAACTGGTTGACAGGTACTTCACAGGCACGCCTAGTCGGCTTGGCGGCATTGGTCTGGCAGAACTGCAGCGCGAGGCCCTTGCACGACATCAGAATGCGTACCCACGCGCCCATATTCCGGAAACGCTTGAGCTTGAAACGGGTGGCCAATATCAATGGCGCCGATTCGGAGAATTTCACCAGTACAATCCCGACACGGTGGCCGCTCTGCAACATGCAGTCCGCAGCAACAGCTACAAGGACTTCAAAGAGTTCAGCCAGTTCTCAAATGATCAGTCCACAAACCTCGCGACACTGCGTGGCCTACTGCAGTTCAAGCCAGGTACTCCGATACCGATTGACGACGTAGAACCTGCTTCCGAGATCGTTAAGCGGTTTGCTACCGGCGCGATGTCTCTAGGTTCTATAAGCCGCGAGGCGCACGAAACCCTTGCAATCGCCATGAACCGCATTGGTGGAAAGAGCAATACCGGCGAAGGCGGTGAGGACAGTGTTCGATTTACGCCTGATACGAACGGCAACAGTCGACGCAGTGCCATCAAGCAGGTAGCCTCTGCCCGTTTTGGCGTTACGGCACACTATCTGGTAAACGCCGATGAAATTCAAATCAAGATGGCACAGGGTGCTAAGCCCGGTGAAGGTGGTGAACTGCCAGGGCACAAAGTGGACGACTACATCGCACGAATACGTCACACTACGCCTGGTGTCACGCTTATTTCACCGCCGCCACACCACGATATCTACTCGATTGAAGACCTTGCCCAACTAATCTTCGACCTTAAGAATGTGAATCCCAAGGCTCGCATCTCTGTCAAACTGGTATCCGAGGTCGGTGTAGGCACTGTGGCCGCAGGTGTTGCGAAGGCACATGCCGATCACATTCTCATAAGCGGTCATGACGGCGGCACAGGCGCCTCGCCCATGTCATCTATAAAATATGCAGGTATTCCGTGGGAACTGGGGCTGGCCGAGACCCAGCAAACTCTTGTGAAGAACGACCTGCGAGGAAGAGTGCGCATACAGACCGATGGCCAGTTAAAAACGGGGCGAGACGTTGCCGTCGCCTGCCTTCTTGGTGCAGAGGAGTTTGGCTTTGCAACAGCGCCGCTCGTGGCAATGGGCTGTATCATGATGCGTGTGTGTCACCTGGGCACTTGCCCTGTCGGCATCGCAACGCAGGATCCCGTGCTACGCCAGAGGTTTGCAGGCCAACCCGAGCACGTGATCAACTACCTCTTCTTTGTTGCCCAGGAGCTGCGCGAAATAATGGCAGAACTAGGCTTCCGCACTGTAGACGAAATGGTAGGGCGCGTCGATATGCTGGACACCAGAAATGCAGTCGACCACTGGAAAGCACACGGTCTCGACCTGTCACCTATCCTGGCGCAGCCTGTTGAGGCTGCAAAGTTCCCCGCGCGGTGCGTCATTGCACAGGACCACGGTCTGGACACTGCACTGGATTACCACTTGATTGAACTTTCACAAGATGCCATTGAGCGGTCAATACCAGTTTCTGCTACGTTGCCGATCTACAATCGCAACAGAACCGTCGGCGCAATGTTAAGCGGCCGCATTGCACAACGCTACGGAGCCCAGGGCCTGCCGGATGAGACAATTCGCCTTACCTTCCGCGGCTCCGCGGGCCAGTCGTTCGGTGCGTTCCTCGCTGCTGGAATTACGCTCATACTCGAAGGAGACGCCAACGACTATCTTGGCAAGGGGCTTTCCGGAGGAAGAATAATTGTCTTCCCACCGCCGCAGTCACCTTTCGAGCCTTCCGCTAACATAATCGCAGGCAACACGTTGCTTTACGGTGCAACCGAAGGAGAAGTGTTTTTGCGAGGAGTGGCGGGTGAGCGGTTCGCCGTTAGAAACAGTGGTGCAAGCGCCGTAGTGGAGGGAACAGGCGATCATGGCTGCGAATATATGACCGGCGGTACCGTAGTTGTGCTGGGCAAAACTGGCCGTAACTTTGCGGCAGGCATGAGCGGTGGCGTTGCGTATGTGTGGGATCCAGATCAGACATTCCACCTGCGGTGCAACCGCAATCATGGCCTCACGGAACTAGAACAAGTTGTTGATGAGCATGATGTGTCGGTGATTCGCGAGTTGGTACAGGCACATCTTCATCATACCAACAGCGACAGGGCTGCAGACATCCTGCGTAGGTGGGACGAAACCCTGCCACAGTTTGTCAAAGTGGTCTCTGTAGAGTACCGGCGGGTGCTGGCGGCCAAAAAGCAGCAGACGGCCACATCGGTTTAGTACAGGAATATAATCAACCGCGCCGGCTGCACTCCCCCGACCTGGTGCAGCCGGACAACGTTTTGCGTTTCACGCAGGCACGAGAGGAACGATTTAATGGCGGATCCTAAAGGTTTTCTAAAGTATGGCCGTGAGTTGCCAAAACGGCGGCCAATTGAAGAGAGGCTGCACGACTGGATTGAACTGTATCAGGAATTTCCTGAGGAGAAGTTAAAGAAACAGGCATCCAGATGCATGAATTGCGGGATCCCCTTCTGTCATCAAGGATGCCCGCTGGGAAATATTATTCCGGACTGGAATGACCTTGTCTATAGAGGTCGCTGGCGCGAAGCGCTAGCAGAATTGCACAGTACAAACAATTTCCCGGAGTTTACGGGAAAATTATGTCCTGCCCCCTGCGAGTCGGCGTGCGTTTTGGGCATTAACCAGGATCCAGTTACAATACGGCGCGTTGAAGAGTCTCTTGCCATGCGTGGATGGCAGGAAGGATGGATTACTCCTGAGCCGCCTGAAAAGCGCACGGGCTGCACGGTTGCAGTGGTAGGTTCTGGGCCATCTGGCCTGGCCTGTGCCCAACAGTTAAACCGTGCCGGTCATACGGTTACCGTTTTTGAGCGCGACGAGAAGCCTGGTGGCCTGCTCCGATTTGGTATACCAGACTTCAAAATGGAGAAGTGGGTACTAGACCGGCGTATCAAACAGATGCAGGACGAAGGCATCACATTTCGGTGTGGGGTAAACGTTGGCGTGAATCTCTCTGCTGCGGAGTTGCAGGCACAATTTGACGCCATTGTTCTCGCTGGTGGCAGCACGCGACCTCGCGATCTTCCCGTGCCTGGTCGAGAGCTGGAGGGCATCTATTTCGCCATGGAGTTCCTGCCTCAGCAGAACCGTAAGGTAGCCGGTTCATGGCAGGATGGCAAGTCACAGATCTCAGCAGAAGGTAAGAAGGTAGTCATACTCGGCGGCGGTGATACAGGTGCCGACTGCCTTGGGACAGTACACCGGCAAGGCGCGTCGGAGGTCTACCAGTTTGAGATCATGCCTAAGCCTCCGAATGACCGTGACGAAACTATGCCGTGGCCTCTCTACCCAATGATTTTGCGGACGTCCGGAGCCCATGAAGAGGGCGGCAAGCGCGATTGGTCAGTTAACACAAAGAGCTTTTCCGGTAAGGATGGCAAGGTGACACACCTCAATGGTATTCGTGTAGAGTGGTCGGCGCCGGGCCCAGACGGGCGCCGGAAGATGGAAGAGATTCCTGGAAGCGAGTTTACCATTGAAGCTGACCTGGTATTACTTGCTCTGGGATTTCTTCACCCACAGCACGAAGGGCTGCTGCAGGACCTTGGGGTAGAACTGGATGCGCGTGGAAATGTGATAGCCACTACGCGGGAGTATGCATCCTCATTACCCGGTGTTTTTGCCTGCGGTGACATGCGCCGCGGCCAGTCGCTTATTGTGTGGGCAATTGCAGAAGGTCGGGAATGTGCGCGAAATGTAGACAAGTACCTTTGCGGCCAGTCGGAGCTACCGCTCACTCGCGCAGTCGTTTCGGCGTGATTGTACTGGGCATTGAAACTAGCTGCGACGAAACATCTGCCGGTATCGTGCGTGGGGGCTTTCAAGTACTCTCCAATGTGGTGGCAAGTCAAGCAAACCTCCACGCGCGCTACGGCGGTGTAGTGCCGGAAGTGGCGTCGCGCAAACATCTTGAGTGCATGCTGCCAGTAATGTTGGAAGCCCTTGAGACAGCTGGACTAACCTGGCGCGAACTAGATGGTCTTGCTGTAACGAACCGGCCGGGCCTGCTCGGGGCGCTCCTTGTGGGTGTTTCGGCGGCTAAGGCCCTTGCATATGCCCTAAACATTCCTGTTACACCCGTACATCACCTGAAGGGGCATCTATACTCCACTTTTCTCGCTGCGCCGGACCTAACCGATCAGTTTCCACTTCTCGCGCTGATCGTTTCTGGCGGCCACACCCAGATAATCCGTATGGATCATCACTGCGACTATCGACTACTGGGCACCACCCGCGATGATGCGGCAGGAGAAGCCTTCGACAAGGGCGCTCGGTTGTTGGGTCTGCCGTACCCGGGCGGGCCGGAAGTGGCGGCGCTCGCCTCCCAGGGAGATCCCTCCGCAGTTCCGATGCCGCGCTCCTATCTCGGCGATACGCTGGACTTTAGCTTTAGTGGTGTGAAAACTGCTCTGCGCACCTTTATCTCGCGAGACAAAGGGCAGACACGACTGGCGGATATCGCGGCGGGCTACCAGGAGGCTATAGTCGTAATGTTAACCCGCACGCTGCACCGCGCCATTCAACAGACCGGTATTAAGACCGTTTGCGTGTGCGGAGGTGTTGCTGCAAACAGCCGCCTGCAGGAAGCCATGAAGGCGATGACGGAAAAGGAAGGCTGCAGGCTCGTTATACCAGATAGTAGACTCTGCACCGATAACGCAGCCATGATCGCCGCTGCAGGCTGGTACCGCCTTCAGCACACCGCTCCCGCACCGCTCTCGTTCGATACGCTGGCGGTTAGTCCACTTGCTCTCGCAACAATATAGCGACCCCACGATTGGTTACCAGCACTCCTTATTGAGGGCACTCTAACCGAATCCTGCAACTTTGCCTGTGCTATACTCAAACATGAGCCGAGTTTTGGTGTAGAAACTCAATCACGTGTGACAGGGGAGTTAGAACGTGCTTATTATAGAGTTATTGAATAAATGGATCCACCTGCTGAGTATAGCCGGTGTACTGGGTGGTACTCTTTTTTCGCTGCTGGTTCTGGCGCCGCAGTTGAAAAATGAGGACGACAACCCGCAAATTAAAGCGATGTGGCGCAGGTCTGGATTAACCCTTGCAGGTCTATGGATTGTGGTAATCATTACAGGGTTTGTGAACGTTTACCTTGTTAGCCCCACTGTAAATGGCAACTACCAGATGTGGTTGGGAATGAAAATCGCACTGGCGCTAGTAATGTTTGTGGTAACGCTTTTTGTCGCTCATCCATTTCCAGCGATTCAGAAGTTCTTTAAGGAGCGCACGCCCTGGCTAGTGGTTCTTCTCATCATAGGAGCAATCATCGTAGGTATCTCAGCAAAGCTGAATATCTCACGCGTTACCGGCACAGGGCTTAAGGAAGCTGCCAACGCCCAATCTACCGTTCCAGTTACGCCAGTGGTACCGGGCTCTGCGCCTTAAGGCGTCTCTCCTATTGGGTACGGGTACTACACGCGGCTTACGTTGAATACCCGTACCGCAACCGCGTCAGGAATCTAATGCCGTTTAGTTGGTTGAAGTGGAATAGTTGGTCCTTTGCCTTTGTGCTTAACGGATACCACTCCTTCACCTGCCACGCGCTTTGATGCCGGGCACGAGCCACACCCGGGGCATCCTTCATCCGGTTTGCCAAAAAGCGATCTCACCTGTTTAAGCACGTTTGCCAACACAGCCAAGAGTGCGAAACCTACTATAATCCACACAACAGCCTGTTGCATCTTATCTAACTCCCCAACCTAGCGCCAGCCCCGTATGGTAGATGATAAACGAGACGATCCAGGCCAGCGCCGTCATATAAACGAGCTGAAAAATGGGCCATTTCCACCCATTTGTCTCTCGCCTTACTACTGCCACGGTAGAGATACACTGCATTGCAAGGACGTAATAGACCATGAGCGTAACTGCAACTAGCGGTGTAAAGACCCTCTGACCCGTACGCGGGTTCACATCTTCCTTCATGCGCTTTCCTAGACTTGCTTGCCCAACCCTCGAGTCCGGGCTGTCTACGTTGTAGATTGTGCCCATAGTGGAGACGAAGACCTCGCGAGCAATGAACGACGAGGCAATTCCAACGCCCATTTTCCAGTTAAAGCCAAGAGGGCGTAACACAGGTGCAATTATCTGGCCGGTTTGACCCAGGTAGGAGCCAGTAAGCGCCTTTTGAGGAGCAGCATTGGGCATTTTAGGATAGGACGAAAGAAACCAGATCACCACTGAAATGGATAGAATAACCGTTCCCGCCCGGCGAATAAAGAGCCACGAACGTTCCAACATCTGCATTACAACCGTTTTCCACGCTGGCAGCCTGTAGGGCGGAAGCTCCATCAGAAAGCTGGGAGAAACCCCCTTTAATAATGTTCGATGAAATGCCCACGCCATTAGAAATGCGGCTGCCATACCCAGAAAATACATCGCTGTAAAGGTCACACCCGGAAGTGTCAACAGCGTTACAGGACCGATCCCAAAAACGCGACGATCCGGGATGAACGCGGAAGTCATCAACAGGTAGACCGGGAGCCTTGCAGAGCATGACATCAGGGGTGCTATCAATATGGTTATCAGTCTGGCCTTACGATCACCAATGGTTCGAGTCGCCATAATCCCAGGTATTGCGCACGCAAACGACGACAGCAGAGGGATAAACGATTTGCCATGTAGGCCAACACGACTCATGATCCTATCCATGAGGAACGCAGCCCTCGCCATGTACCCTGTGTCCTCTAACAGCCCGATAAAAAAGAACAACAGTAGAATCTGTGGCAGGAATGAGAGTGTTGTTCCCATGCCACCCAGAACGCCTGCATCAAAAAGCTGCCGCAAATCACCGGACGGAAGAATCTTGGCGGCTATACTTCCCACGGCAGCTACCCCGCTCTGCACGGCCGTCGCAGGACCTTGCCCCAACGAAAAGATAACCTGAAAAACGAATGCCATCACTGCAAAGAACAGAACATAACCCCAAAAGGGGTGCATAACCAGGCGATCGATGCGTTCCGTGGTGGAAGCCTCGGGTAATGCGGTGGACGACGTTTTCGACTTACTTGAGGTCACAATCCGCGATGCCCAGGCATACCTTGCTTCAATAACGCGGGTGACAAAATCAACATCGGCGGCAGCAAGTCTATCCCGGGTGGCAGCAATGAGCTTCTCAAGTTGCGGCGTGGAGGTCAGCGCGCTGTTATCCTGTATAAGTAGAGACACTGCTTCGGCAAAGGCCGCCCGTTCGCGAAGCTCATGGCGCTGCTGCAAATACTGCTGGAGTTCTGAAATCGCCTGCCGCACAGCGTCAGTAACCTGCCACGCCGGCGGTGGTGGATTTCCAGGTGACGTCACACGCTCCAGGAGTTCAACAAGGCCCTCGCCTTTTGATGCGACCACCACACAAACGGGAACACCCAGATCCCTTTCCAAAACGGCAGCATCCAGACTGGTACCCTGCTTTTCAAGCATGTCCGTCATGGTAAGAGCAATTATCACCGGCAGGCCCGTATCCAGAATCTGGCTGGTTACATAGAGATTGCGCTCCAGGTTGGTGGCATCAACAACATTAATAACGACATCTGGGCGCGGAGAGTCCGATCGAATTCCTAACAGGACCTCACGAGCAATCGCCTCATCTGGAGAATGCGGAGTAAGTGAATAGAGACCAGGGAGGTCTAGTAGCCGCAGGTTAGTACCGTCGGGAAGTGTGGTCTTGCCTTCTTTGCGCTCAACAGTAACACCGGGATAGTTGCCAACACGCTGTCGCATACCAGTGAGAGCATTGAATAGCGTAGTCTTGCCGCAATTAGGGTTACCAACGAGCGCTGCAACTATTTCACGTGTACCGGTGAAGCCCGCCAGGTTGCTAGAGGCCTGCATTATGGTGCATCCAGCTCTTCGTGGCTTAACCACACGGCACTCGCTTCCTCTCGCCTAAGGGACAGGTTGTAGCCGCGCACTTCGATGTCTAGCGGACCGCCGAATGCTGCAATACGCAGCACTTTGACGTGTACCCCGGGTGTCAATCCCATTTCAAGCAGCCGGATTTTCCCCGAGGATTGCCCTAAAAGCCGTGCAATAAAGCCACATTCACCAGGCTTTAGTTCTGCAAGGCTTACTCCGCTTCGCGTAAGCATACCCGTCGTATCGGTCCTAAACGTCTCTGTGCGATCAAGCGAATGTTGTGCTAACTGCATTCGACGCCTGCGCGTCCGTATCGTTGATGGCTTGTCTGGCGTAGCGCCATCGCCGTCGTTATTTTTCATTGCGACTCTTGGTTGCCTCCCGGCGATCAGGCAGTTACTGCCGGATTCTCGGCGCGCTCAGCAGCAGTAATGTTTGATCCGCTGCAAACCACAGTAAGTGAGTTTACGGCCTGCACGGCCGACACAACCCTTATGGAACCACTGACTTCACGTCCTACCGCGACGAGCGAGTCGAGACCAGGCAGCCTTAGCGTTATAACATCTCCAAAAGGCGATTTGCTCTCTACTCGCGCCTCAGTTTGTGGTACCAGTCCAATTTCTAGAAGGTACCCTAGAAATTCGGTACGCTCATCGGTTATTCGGCTGATTATCACACGCTCACCGGGCTCGCAATCTGCTAGCGGCCGCGTACAATCCTCGGCGGTCGCATCCACAGGATTACCGTGTGGGCAAGTGGCAGGGTACCCCAAGGCACGCTCGATTTTGTCGGCAACCTCTTCACTCAAATAGTGTTCCAGCTTGCACGCCAGTTCATGAACGTCATCCCAAGGTAACTCTAAAAAGTTGACCAGAAGGCACTCGACAAGTCGATGCCGTCTGAGCAGCGATACCGAAAGCCGGGTTCCTTTAGGGGTCAACCGCACACCGTGGTAAGGTGTATGCTCTACCAGCCTTAGCTCTGCAAGCCTTTTGAGCATGCCCGTTGCAGAGGCTGGAGAAACGGTCATGTATTTGGATACATCGCCGGTGCCCACCACACTCAACTCCTGTTGCAGCCGAAAGATTCCCTCGGTATATTCCTCAATCGACTCTGTTATCTCGCGCTGTTCGCGATCACGGGACGACGGCCTGCACCCAGCGGGCACACGCAGTTGACTATCATGCGGTTCCTTACCAGCCATTTCACACTCCATCACCAATAACGTAGACGCATATTTAAATTTTAACACGTGATAACCTAATAATGCAACCATCACATCCAATTTTTAGCCTAATCTAAACTTATTTTTACAAAATCCGCCAACGGGAGGATTGTTGTTAACCATGTTGCGCGTAAAACCTCGATCACTGGGGGATAAAAGTGTAACCTGTGGAGGAAATAGATCCAGGTTTGTCTAACTGACTGCCAGGAGGTAATGGTGTCTCTAATACCAGTGCTGCTTGATACCGATATAGGCTCCGACATCGACGATGCCCTCGCTCTTGCATACCTGTTGCGGCATCCAGAGTGTCACCTGGCTGGCGTAACCACGGTAAGCGGCGAGGCGTGCAAGCGTGCAGCGCTTGTTCGCTGGCTGTGTACGGTTGCCGGCAGGCCCGAAGTCCCGGTTTACTGTGGTGCAGAGCCACCATTGCTGGGCGTACAAAGGCAACCGCTGGCCCATCAGTACAACGCGATTCCAGCCGAGTTTGCAGAACCCCGGCACCCTGAGTCCCACGCGGTTGAGTTTCTACGCGACGAGATCACCAAGCATCCCGGCCAAATGACACTGCTCGCCATCGGCCCCCTCACGAATGTGGGGCTGCTATTCGCGACATACCCTTTCATCCCCCAGATGCTGCGTTCGCTGGTAATCATGGGCGGTGACTTTCGTACTCGCGACAACGATGTCACTGAAGAGTGGAATATTAAGTGTGATCCAGCTGCCGCTTCAATTGTGCTATCGCGCGTAACCTCTCCTTTTCTGGCGGCAGGGTTAAACGTCACCACGCAATGCCGCCTTTCCGTAACGGAGTTCAACACGTTGCTCGGCAGCAACGATCCCTTAAAGGCAGCGGTAAAGTCCATGGCGAACTTCTGGTTTGAGTCAACGAAAGAAGTGACATTCCACGATCCCCTTGCGGCTGCACTCATCTTTGAGCCGGACCTATGCAGTATGGAGGCGACCACTTTGCATGTGGACATATGCTCGGCTGAAAAACCTGGCGCTACCCGCGCGATTGTTGAAGACGAGTTCAACCGCCACACGATTGCGACCGCAGTAGATTCTAAGCGATTTTTCGCCCATTTCAGCTCCGTAATCAACACCACTCACAGTTTGTAAGGAGAGCAGATGAAACTTAATATTGTGCCTATCATGGCAGCTGTTGGCGCCCTGTCGACGCTTGGAACAGCGGCACACGCGGAGGGAGCGTTTTACCTCAAAAACGGGGATCGCGTCGTTTTTTATGGTGACAGTATCACCGAACAGCACCTTTATACCAACTGGGTGGAGGATTACGTCGTTACTCGTTTCCCCAACCTTCGAGTTGATTTCGTAAATGCCGGAGTTGGTGGCGACCGTGTATCTGGCGGTTGGGCAGGGGATATCAACGTAAGGCTTAAACGAGACCTCATCCCTTTCAAACCAACGATCGTAACCTGCATGCTGGGCATGAATGATGCTGCCTACAGGCCATATGATCAGGGTATTTTCGAAGCCTACGCTAAAGGTTACAAAAACATCCTGAACATGGTAAAGGCGAGTCTGCCAGATGTTCGTTGGACTCTAATTGAACCGTCTCCTTATGATGACATTACTCAACCACTAAACTTTCCGGGCGGTTACAATGCCGTCCTACTGAAATACGCCGCGTATGTGAAGAAACTTGGTGCCAGTACAGGCTCACTGGTCTCCGACTTTAACCACCCTATGACAGAGATGCTACTGCGGGCGAAGGCGGCAGACCCAGCCCTAGCCCAAAAAATCATTCCTGGCCGGGTACATCCCTCCCCTGCAGGTCACCTTATCATGGCAGAATCCCTGCTTAATACCTGGAACGCACCGGCATTGGTAGCGTCAGCAACCATCGACGCAACGAGCGGCAAGGTGACGGCAGAAGCAAACACCAAAGTAACCAACGTATCCACTGCGAACGGCGTAGTAAGCTGGACACAGACAGATAAATCGTTGCCGTTCCCCTTAGACCTGAAAGATCCGGTCACGCAGCTGGTGCTAAAAAGCTCCAATTTCGTGCAGAAGCTAGATGAGGAGCCTCTTACTGTCACTGGCCTAACCGCAGAGCACTACACACTGAACATTGATGGAACTACCGTGGGTACATTTACACCCGCTCAACTCGAAACTGGAGTTAACCTCGCGCTGCTGCCCACGCCCATGCTTACCCAGGCCGAGGCAGTAAACCAACTCACTACGGACCACAGCAATGTGCATATGACCATGTGGCGTTCAATTGAGATGCCACTTGCGTATGACCAATCGGAGGCACTTACAAATGCCATTAACAGCTTGAATGCTTTGGACTTTCAACTTCAAGCCCGGCGCAGGCAGGCTGCAGAACCTCATCCTCACAAATACACACTTACACCCGTAGCTTAAATCCCTTCCAATCAGGAGCCGCATGTGCAAGTTCTAAAATCGCTCAGCAAAGCGTTTCAGTGCAGCATATGTGGGCTCCTGTTGTTCTCGAGTGGATGTAGTGGCGGCTATCGCAAATTACCAGTTGCCGTCCACCTAACAGCAAACGAGATGAAGGACTTCCAGCATACGGATTACAAGGGCCGCTGGGGCGGTGCGTTCGTATGTTCTACAGTTGCAGATCCCCGTACATTTAATCCTATTACAACGCAGGAAACAACCAGCATTGCGGCATGGGGCCCCCTGTTTAGCGGGCTCCTCAATCAGAATCCATTTACCTTCCAGTTTACGCCAGCATTGGCTACAAAATATACGGAGTCAAAGGATGGCAAAGTATGGACGTTTTATCTGCGGCACGGCGTAAGGTGGTCAGATGGCTACCCGTTTACGGCAGACGACGTCATCTTTTCGCTCAACGTTATCTACGATCCCAAGGTAATCGACTCCGCCAGATCACTCCTCACCATTCATGGCAAACCGTTCAAATACGAGGAGCTAAACAAGTACACGGTGCGGATTACGCTACCTGCACCTGTTGGCGCCTTTTTATCCAACTTCGCTGCGGTGGCGGTCGTGCCAAAGCACTGCCTTGAAGCCGCGTGGAAGGCAGGAAAATTCAACTCAACATGGGGAGTAAATACGCCGCCTTCACAAATTGTTGGCGATGGGCCGTACAAGATGGTAGATTACGAGCCGGGTCAATCGATCACCTATGTGCGCAATCCCTACTATTGGCGTCTGGCAGCCGACGGGAAGCAACTGCCATTTATGGACGGCGGTGTAACAGAAATTGTCCCAGACGTCAACACCGAGGTCTTGAAGTTCCTGGCAAGAGAGACCGACTGGGTCAACCTTCGCCCCGAAGACTGGGATGTTATGCAGCAACAAGCTCGCGCAGGGCATTATCGGCTGATGAACCTTGGCCCCGGCTGGGGAGTGTCGTATATTAGCTTCAACCTCAATCCTCCCTCCGCGGCGGTACCAGCCTGGAAGACGAAACTGTTTCAAAGTCGTATTTTTCGCCAGGCCATTTCTTACGCTATTAACAGACAACTCATCTGCTCCACAGTTTTCCGCGGTTTTGCGCAGCCGCTCTGGTCCTATATAAGCCCCGCGAACAAGGTTTACTACAACTCCAAGGTACCGCAGTACAATTACAATCCTGCCCTGGCGGCAACATTGCTAAAGTCCATTGGTCTGGTCAAAAAAAACGGAGTATTAACCGACCGCGATGGTCACGCGGTGACCATCACATTACTTCCTCCCTCTGGAAACGGGAACCTCATTACAACCTGTAGCATAATTCAGCAGGAGCTGAAGCCTCTAGGCATCAACATGACCGTTTCACCGCAGGATTTTAACGCACTTGTTGGCAGATTAAGCGGCAGCCACAACTGGGAAAGCATTGCACTTGGATTTACGGGTGGCTTCAACCCATACGACTCTGCCAACATTTGGCTTTCTAGCGGCAGCCTGCACGTTTGGAATCCAAATCAAGCCCACCCTGCGACCGACTGGGAAGCCCAAATTGATGATATATTTAACACGGCTCATACCACCGTAAAACGAAGCGCAAGAGTGACACTGTTTAAGCGCTTTCAACTCATTGCCTCTACAGAACTTCCACTCATTTATTTAGTAGAACCAGATATTTTAATTGGCGTTAAGAACGACGTGGGAAATGCCCAACCCAGCGCCTTGGGCAGTAGTGTTTATAGCGGTTTCATGTGGGAATTGGACCACATCTATCTAAAATCGCAACGACGGAACGGACACAATCTTAGGTCTTAAAAGGGGCACGCATATGTTAAGTGAATTGGATCACAAGTTCTTTGCCGACAACGGTTACGTGATTGTACGAAATGCAGTAGCGGTAGACGATTGTAAAAGGGTGGTGGACGCCATATTCTGGTTCCTGGATATGGATCCGAACGACCAAAACGACTGGTACCGGGAACCACTTAAACCTGGTGGAATGATCGAGATGTATCAACACCAGGCGATGTGGAACAACAGACAGAATGAAAGAGTCTACGAGGCTTTCACCGACCTCTTGAATGAAACGAAGTTGTGCGTTACCATAGACAGGGTGGGAATGAAGCCACCACAAAACCCTTCGTATCCTGCATACGACCACACGGGTTTTATCCATTGGGATATTGATACCGATCGTTTACCTGCCCATTTAGGTTTACAAGGGGTGCTATGCCTTACCAACACAGACGAGGATATGGGAGGTTTTCAATGTATTCCGGGCTTTCACCGCAATCTTGAAGAGTGGATCGCACAACAACCGGCCGACCGTAACCCTCGTCATCCCGACCTTAGCCGTCTGCCAGACGGGATGAAAGTCACTCCCATACCAGCCGAAGCGGGAGACCTTATTATCTGGAATACGCGCCTCGCCCATGGAAATGGCCATAACGTTTCCACAAAGCCCCGATTTTCACAGTATATTTCGATGTTTCCTGCCAGCCGGCTGACTGACGAAAACCGTCTGCATCGAATTCACTGCTGGAAACATAGACTTCCTCCGGGTGGGAGCGTATTTCCTGGCGACCCTCGAGAATTTGAGCAGCATTTTGGCGAAACTGCCCGGCTAACGCCTCTAGGCGAACGGTTACTTGGCAGCGCATCTTGGCCGGGGTAAAGTTGAACGCCGCGCATTCTGTGACAAGGTTTACACCACTGTCTGGCACGGTTACAACTTTGGTCACCCGGCAATCGTTCGCGATTTGGTCAGCTTCTCAATAAGGAGGTAACTCAATGACAGACGAGAATTCCCGAAGACGCTTTCTATCGCAATCAGCATTAGGCGCAGCCGCAGGTCTGTTTGCAGCACCCGCAGGCGCCATTGTAACTGATCCCGCACCATTCACCTCTTCGTCAACATTGGCGCTAAATGTTCACAATTTTGGTGCACGAGCAGATGGCAGCACAGACGACACAGCCGCAATTCAGCGCGCATTGGATGTTGCGGGTAAGGCAGGAGGCGGTATTGTAGAGCTTCCCACCGGGCATTATGCGGTGAAAGGCACACTCCAGGTACCAGGTGGCGTGTTGTTGCAAGGTTCGTTTCGAGTACCGCCATGTAGCCGCCATGACCATAGCCCCCACCTTCACGGTACCGTTCTCTACGCATTTGCTGGACGAGGAAAACCCGAGGCTCCTCCTTTTATCCTGCTTAACGGGAATATGGCAGCGGTGCAGGGAGTAATCATCACCTACCCCGAGTGGAAACGAACCGATGTGCCACCTGTACCGTATCCTCCGGCAATCGCTGCACTGCAAAATACAGAGAACGTCTCCGTACTAGATTGCTGCCTGCTGAATACCTATGAAGCGATACACCTTCAGTCATCCAGCCGTCATCTCATTCGTAATGTCTACGCTTACCCGCACTACCGGGGCCTTTATATTGATAACTGCACCGATATTGGGAGGGTGGAAAACTGTCACTTCTGGCCGTTTGGAACAACCTACTATCCTGACGACCCGTTTTCAAAGTGGGTGAACCTTAACGGTGTTGCCTTCGAGTTTGCCCGAACCGACTGGCAATACGTGTTTAACACATTCTGTTTCGGATATGGCGTTGGTTACAAGTTCTCGCAATCAAAGGCTGGAGCCTGCAATGGAAACTTCCTTGGTATCGGTTCCGACTCGTGCGAGCGCGACATTCTGGTTGAGCAAGCCCAGCCATACGGACTGCTCATTACCAACGGCGAGTTTGTCGGGCGATGGACTAGCAAACATGCGACCTGCATCGAAATATTGGAAGGTGCCGCTTCGAAGCTTAGCCTTACAAATTGCTCGTTCTGGGGCCCCATCCATCGAATTGTCTGGCAGAAGAGCAAACAGATGCAGTTCACTGCAAATGTCTGCCATTTTGTCGACTGGACGGACAATGCTATACAGATTGACGCCGGAAGGGCGATTATCCAGGGCTGTACGTTTATGCAGGATCGAAAAGCGATCACGGTTGGCCCCAATGCAACCTCTGTATTAATTACTACTAATCAGGCACCTGGAGGGCTAAAGGTCGACAACCAGGCTGGTCCCCGCACGCAAATGGGCTTTAACGAGCAGGCTTAACTGCCTGTTGCGCACCGGTAGACACCATTCCGCTGCCGGTGCGCACATTTTCGCGATGGCTACCTACTCGACCTAAATAATTCAATCGGCGTACCGCTCGCTATAAATCCCCTGCTATTTACCCGATACCAAGTGTATATCCTTGCATTTGCAATCTTTTCAGACGTAGGTTGGCCGTGGTACAAAACCTTAAATCACTTTTTGAAAACATACCTCCCCGTTTTAGACACAACGATTTGTGGAAGCAGACACTGAAGATGAGCCAGAACGGGTGGGAATGGGACTTCAGCCTTGCCAATGAGCTAGGGCCAGTATTTCCTGCTCTAGCAGATGATATCATGATTGAACTGTTCGATGTCGGCGATAAACATAACGTGTTAGATATTGGCGGAGGTGATGCAAGCTTTTCACGTGCGAATGTCGTTACGGATGCGTTCCCCACGTCAAATGCACATAGAAGCGGCCGCGCAATAGGCAACTACCACACAGACACAGTTCGCTTCGTAGAGTGCTTTGCCGAGGATCTGCCCTTTGAGAATGGTGAGTTTGATTTCGCCTATTCCCGTTCCGTATTTGAACATACACTTAACCCCGCGGCCGCGTGCCAAGAAATGATGCGGGTGGCACATTCTGGCTACATAGAAACACCCTCACCGCTTGCTGAATATCTGGGTGGACACCCAACCCACCGGTGGATCATTACAGTAGAGCGTACCGATGATGGCGAGCCGGTACTCGCTTTCAAACGAAAGCCCTTTGTTCACGCGCCGTTTAGCTACCTACTTCGACCTTTGATCTTTCGAGACAACGATTTCCGCTTTCGGTGGGAATGGCAATTTCGCAACCTGGTTACCACACAGTTTGCCTGGCAAGATAGTTTTAAATATCGAGTGGAAGAGAGCATCCCGCCTGAATGCATGAACTACGACGTGCCTGCCGCGGCAGCGGATGCACACCTCGATTGCGCCATAAGTGCTATACAGTTCGGGGACGTTCCAATGGATATCATCCTTCCCGATATCGATACGGCACTAGAACTTACGCCGGAAAACGCTGCAGCGCACAACGCAAAGGGTTGCGCGCACTTCATTATGGGAGAACGAACTTCAGCGATAGAGCATTTCAAGACAGCCACATTGTTGGAGCCGCTCAGTGGATTATATCGAACAAACCTGGCTGCTGCAGCCGCATCCGAAGCGGAAGCACACGTAAACATTGTACAGAATGCCTACGCAATACCGGAAATGAGGACGCGGGACCTAAGCAACTGCGGCCTGTCTATTAGCGACCTGGAATATGGACTCGTTCTCCTGCTAGGAGGCTTACTGAATAGTGGTTCACCGCACATACGCCACATTAAAGAACGGTTTGCGGCGGTTAAGACCGCGGCGGAGCGAGAACAATGGCACCAGGCCGTCGCTTAATGCGGCGTACCTGGCACCTGCAATTTACTAATCGTCATCCGAGCCGTATTTGCTCTTGATACCGGCAACGATGTTAGGATCGGCCAGCGTAGAAGTATCACCAAGCACGCGCCCCTCAGCAATGTCGCGCAGCAGTCGCCGCATTATTTTGCCGCTTCTTGTCTTGGGAAGATCTCCTGATATAATCACCTCGTCGGGTCGGCACACCGCGCCCAATCGCTGCGAAACGAACTCCTTTAACTCTGCAGCCAGTCTTTTGCGCGCCTCCACATCCGATGCAGGCGGCGCATGTTCCTCCCTTACGATCACAAACGCAACGGGAGCCTGGCCCTTTACGTCGTGGCTGCGACCAATGACCGCTGCCTCTGCCACGGCGGGATGTTCCACCAAAACAGACTCTAGTTCCATGGTTGAAAGGTTGTGTCCCGCAACCAGCATAATGTCGTCTACTCTGCCCAGGAGCCAATAGTTGCCCTCCTGGTCGCGAAGAGCTCCATCACCGGGAAAATACAAACCCGGAAAACGGGACCAGTAAACCTGGTTGTATCGATGATCGTCTCCCCAGATCGTTCGAAGCATCGAGGGCCATGGTTTTGTAATCACCAGGATTCCCTTGTGATCCGGTGGAACGGAACGGCCCATATCATCCACCACA
The DNA here is from genome assembly GCA_021777995.1 of bacterium. Classification (GTDB taxonomy): domain Bacteria; phylum Armatimonadota; class Chthonomonadetes; order Chthonomonadales; family Chthonomonadaceae; genus JAJZFK01. The sequence goes on along the minus strand of JAJYCW010000017.1, from coordinate 6,865 downwards.
TCCACTGAAATTCCAGGGAACGGTCTGGTCGCACTGCCGGGGTGGGTCGTGGTTAAGCCGGGTAGCGAAGTAATCATAATCGACCCAGTTTCGGTCTGCCACCAGGTATCAACAATAGGGCACTTCTCGTGTCCTATGTGCCGATGGTACCAGAGCCAGGCTTCGGGATTGATCGGCTCGCCGACAGATCCGAGCAGACGAAGGCTAGAAAGATCATGCTTTGCAGGATGCTCCTCACCCCACTTCATGCAGGCCCTAATGAGCGTTGGTGCAGTGTAAAGGATAGTGATTTTGTGCCGCTCTATCATATCCCAAAAGCGGTCCCTACACGGCGCACCCTCGGTTGACCAGTCCGGTGAACCCTCATACATAAAGACAGTCGCACAATTCGCGAGAGGTCCATAGACCACGTAGGAGTGCCCAGTAATCCAGCCAATGTCAGCGGTGCACCAATAGAGATCGGTCGGCTTGATATCGAAAACAAGCTGAGTGGTCGTAAAAGCACCAGTAAGATAACCGCCTGTGGTGTGCAGAATTCCTTTCGGCTTGCCCGTACTGCCTGAGGTATAGAGAATGAACAATGGATCTTCTGCATCCATGGGCTCCGGCGCGCACTCCGTCGACTGCCCCTGCATTAAATCGTGCCACCATACGTCACGACCAGGTTTCATCTTGACGGTACATTTGTCACCGGCTCGACGAAGTACAATAGCGCGTTCAACGGTTGGGCACAGCGGCAGCGCCTCATCCACCACTGATTTCAACGGCACAATATTACCACGGCGCCAGTACCCGTCCGCTGTTACAATCACCTTTGCTCCGCAGTCGTTCGTGCGCTCGGCCAGTGACTCGACCGAAAATCCGCCAAACACCACTGAATGCAACGCTCCAAGTCGCGTACAGGCGAGCATTGCCACAGCCGCCTCAGGCACCATTGGCATGTAGATGCTGACACGGTCACCTTTGCCGACACCCTGCTGCTTCAACACATTAGCAAACTGGTTCACCAACGCAGACAACTCGCCGTATGTAAGGGTGCATTGATCGCCAGGTTCACCCTCCCAAACTATGGCCCGGCGGTTTCCGTGTGCTGCCAGATGCCTGTCAAGGCAGTTAGCGCTTACATTCAATTTACCGCCAACAAACCACTGCGCATGAGGAGGATTCCACTCCAGTATCTGACTCCACGGCTCTATCCACTGCAATTTGCTGGCATAACCAGCCCAAAATGCCTCGGGATCTGCAGCAGCGCGGTCGTAGATCGCTGGGTCGGAGGCGTTTGCCTGGGCGGTAAACTCCCTTGAAGGCGTGAATGATTGATCTGCTTGCCAGTCGGAGCTGCCATTTGTCGCGTCGGTGCTCATGCTCGCTCATCTCCTCGAATTACAAAATTACGTTACATGAATTTCGTTAAGCAGATCCAGATGTCCTGCTTTGCGACCGCTTCACAGTATTTGATTTCTCTCTTGGGAGCAAACCCAAAGTAGCAACTCAGCCCTAAAGCTGTGTGTTGGCACCCAGAATAGGACGTTTTCCACCGGAGATCTGCTCTCGAGGCAGCTGCCTCCTTACATCAGCAGCAACCAACGCGAAGGTGTGCTCGCGAATGAACGTGCCGTTCGTTACAATCTCCTGTGCTATTACCGCGCGAACCAGCGTTGCTATTTAGCTACGTCAACTGCTAGAATAGTAAGCGTATCGGCGGCGTGGTGTAGGTAAACCAGAAGCCGGTACACTTTGCATGCAGTACTACGTAAATTAGAGCTTCCACCACACGCCCGGTCACCTAAGAGAGAACATTGGCATGCCTACAACAATTCAGGAAATTGCTGACATCCTCCACCTACCCTATTCCACAGTCGCTAACGTACTGAATGCCCGAGACGACCGGACAATTTCGGCTGCAACGCGAGAGACTGTCCTGCAAGCAGCCGCCCGCATGGGCTATAAACCCGTGCCTGAAGCAACAGAAAACCGTAACAAACCTACCGGTCAGCTAGGTCTATGGATGAGCAGCATCTATACTGCATTCCACGCCCAGATTATAAATCAGGTTGAGACGAACGTTAGGGCGGCAGGGTACCAGCTCATCATTCGTTCTCTGCAACACGGATTAGACGGCGAAGTGCTTCCCGAACGTAACCTGGATGGCTGTCTAGCGTTTGAATGCGCCGAGCAGGTGAGCGACCTTGTTGACCGCGTGCATCTGCGGGGTGTTCCTACGGTATGTATGGGAGGCGTTAACTGCCGGGTTTCTACCATGGATAGTGTTGAAATTGACCTTTCTGCTGGTACTTTTAAGGCACTATCGCATCTTGGTGCAATTGGCTGCAATGCTATCGCGTATCTAGGGCCGGATATGCCTGACAGCCGCCTGGCAGCCTATTACAAATTCTGCCAGGATAACAACCAGCAGCCTACCACTATCCTCACACCCTCACAGAGTAAGAGGCAGGCTCGACATGCGGTTCTGGAGTTTGTTACACAGGGGATAACCTTCGACGGTATCTTCTGCTTTAATGACGACATGGCCATCGCATGCATTTCGGGCCTGCGGGACGCCGGGTTAAATGTACCCAACGATGTGGCTGTCGTGGGCTGCGATGGCATTGAGGAGGGCGGGCTCTGCGAGCCTCCGATTACATCGCTGGCTATGCCTGCCGACGAGATGTGCCGCCTCGCGCTTACCCTGCTTCATGACAGGATGGTAGACAGTGGACTTCCTGTCAGGCACCGACAGCTAACCCCATCGCTCGTCCTTCGTGACAGTTCCAACAGAACCGCAGCAGGAACACTCCTATGAGCAGTGCTCTACACCAGGAGACAGATATACGACCACTGATAGAGGTTTGCGGTCTCACGAAGCATTTCACGATTTCGCGCACGAAAGGACTGCGAACGTCCAGGCTGACAGTACGGGCGGTAGATGGAATTGACCTCGCCGTCTATCCAGGGGAAACAGTTGCACTCGTGGGAGAAAGCGGGTGTGGCAAAACCACAGCTGCACGATGCATGTTGCGACTCACACGCCCCACGTCAGGTTCAATAAAACTGATGGGCACAGATTTCCTGGGACTGCGTGGCGAGGAACTACGCAAAATGCGTCAACACGCTAGCCAGGTCTTTCAGGATCCATTTGCAGCCCTTAACCCCCGGCTACAAATTGGCGACTCGGTGATGGAGCCAATTACAGCGCGAGGTATCGTTGCAAAGCAAGATCGTATCGAGAAGGTGAGGCAGCTGCTCAGCGATGTTGGTCTGCCTGCTGATGCTGCAAACCGATATCCCCACGAGTTTTCTGGCGGACAGCGTCAGCGCATTGGCATCGCCCGTGCAATAGCCGGAGAACCAGAACTACTTATCCTAGATGAGCCAACGTCAGCACTCGACGTTTCGGTAAGGGCACAAATACTTAACCTGCTGGCAGACATACAGGTTGCCCGGGGAATAAGCTACCTTCTCATCGCTCACGACCTTTCCGTGGTGCGGCACGCGGCTCATAGGGTCGCTGTTATGTATTTGGGTCGTATTGTAGAGTTTGGAAGTGTGGACGATGTGTTTCAAAAACCAGCGCATCCTTACACCTCGGCTCTGCTTACGGCTGTACCCCGGCCTCAGCCTTCGCCAGCGAAGGAGCGTGCTGTTCTTCCCGGTGAGCCCCCATCCCCAGTTGAGATCCCCACTGGCTGCCGCTTTCACCCTCGTTGCCCACGCGCTCAAGCCATTTGCCTGCAACAGGACCCGCCATTCGTACGCGCAAATGGCACTGCACACCAAACGACCTGTCATTTTCCCCTATAAATTCGTATATGGGAACCCGAATAATAATAAATCCGTAAATTTGTTGCGTGTACCCTTGTTGTTGCCTCGCATTTCGTGTTATAATGTGAGGCTTGTGTCTGCGCACTAGAGAGGTTTGCGTCGTTAATTGTCAGGTACCACGGTTCGTTGCGGATTTACATTAATAGAGCTGCTCGTTGTCATCGCGATTATAGCGATTCTCGCAGCTATACTGTTTCCTGTATTTGCGTCCGCACGAGAGAAGGCACGCCAAACGGTCTGTCTTTCGAACCAGAAGCAGATGGGTATGGCAGTACTGATGTACACGCAGGACTATGACGAGCGTGTTCCTTTGGCAGCCACGGCGCCCTCGGCGTATACGTACCTGAATTGGCATGACCTGCTCGCGCCGTACGTTAAGAACACAGGAATCTGGGTTTGCCCGGATGCACAGTTGCCATTAAAAGACAGCACCGGCAAACTTGTTTGCCATTATGGGTGGAATGCCTATTATCTAAACCAGGGTGTTAATGTTGAAAATATTTACACCCTCAATAATGCGCCGGGTGTTAGCGTTGCGGAAGTTTCCGCTCCGTCTCACACCATCATGATTACTGACAACAGAGGAATAAACGGGCTAATACCCGTAAATCACCTCTCGACATACGTTTTGCCACCGTCGCAGCCTGATGCCGATTACTGGGGTCGACCAGATCCAAGGCACTCTGGTGGTGTCATCGTAACATTTATGGATGGGCATGCCAAGTGGATGCGACCCGAAATGTTCGATGAGGGTCAACTGCCCGTTGACAGCTGGTTTCAGTTGCAACAGCAGTAACTTACAGAACTAGTGTACGGCCATTAAGTACATTGCACTGTAAGGCGGGTCTATTAATGGATGCCGCGGAATTCCGACACACTAATTTAGATTTAATCGCTAGCGGCAGTGGCTGCTGCAGGCGTAAAGTAATTTGTACAGGAGAAGGGAGGGCGTAATGCCCGCGAAGATTACGGAGACCCCGCGGCGAACACGTCGACGGACAGCGGAATTCCCTGATAAGGAGACCGCAATCACTGTCGATGCTGAGCCAGGCTTTCAGACCGACATAAATCTGAAGGCACTGCTAGGTGGGGCAAGCGATGAGGGTAAGATCGTGGAGACTGTTGTCGTCGCTGCCGATGACGATGATCGCGAGCCCGTTGTAGAGGAGTTAGAGGAGTCAACCCAGGCATGGTTGCGCCGTGCCGGCAAAATTGCACTACTCAACCACGAGCAGGAGATCAACCTTGCGCAGCGCATTGAACGTGCCCGGCTTTTAAACGATGAACTACAAGAGCGTCAGGCCAAGGAGCAGCTGGTGATGGCAAACCTAAGGCTGGTGGCCTCAGTTGCTCGCCGGTACCTTGGGCATGGCATGCCTATTGAGGACCTGATGCAAGAGGGTACCATCGGTCTCATGCGCGCTGTTGACCGCTTTAACTATCGTAAAGGCTACCGATTCAGCACCTACGCCATCTGGTGGATCCGACGGTCAATTAGCCGCGCGATCGCCGATCAGGCGCGCCTTATACGGCTGCCGGTGCACGTTACCGATACCCTGGGGCGGATAAACAAAACACGTGGGCAGTTGCGCGAGCGACTTGGACGGGTTCCCACTCGTGCAGAACTTGCGGCCGAGCTGACCATGACCGAAGATAAACTCACCGAGCTGCTACGTGGTGCTGTTGAGCCGCTTTCCCTGGAAGCGCCTATAGGAGAGGAAGGCGAGAGCAGGCTTGCAGATCTTATTCCTGCTGCTGATACGCACAACCCGGCTCTCTCAGCGACGAAGACTGCGTTACGTGATGAGCTCCTTGCGGCTCTAGACGAGCTGACACCGCGCGAGAAGGACGTTATCCTTTTGCGGTACGGCATGGACGGCGAAGAGCCGCGAACACTTGAGGAAGTTGGACGGGCTCTGGACGTTACGCGCGAGCGCGTGCGCCAGATTGAATCCTCGGCACTCGGCAAGCTCAGAAAGCCAGGCAGAACCGTTCGCATATCCGAGTTGATGGCATAGGCTTTTTGAAACGCCATAAAAATCAGGGGACCGCTGAAAAGCGGCCCTCTGATTTCATGTTTCATTGCGATTTCCACTCCTTAAATACATACGCCCATCTCAACCTATCGGCCGATTTTCACAAAATGAGATCCAGATTTCTTTGAGCGACCAGAACAATTACGGTAAACTAATACTATTGTTCGATGATATATCCGTAGATTTTTATGGTTAAACAGGGATGCCAGCGAACGACGTAACTGCAACCCCAATCGTTTGCAACCTCTGATACATACCAGGGAAGAAAGAGAATAACAGGTTGAACCCAATTTTGAGTGAACTTCTCGCCGCCACCGGCTGGACAATTTACGGCAGCTTTTTTGAGTGGTACTGGCACAAGTACTGGATGCACCAGCCTCGCTTTCCCAAAGAGGCTTTTAGGGGCCACACTATTGTGCATCACGGCCTCTACAAAGGCGATGACAGCTACTTCGTCCCCGAGTCCGAGCACCCAGAGCATATCCTGTTGAAGCCATATGCTCTCCCTGCAATAGTAGCTATTCACCTGCCCATCATGTATGCAATCCAGCGGTTCCTAGCGCCAAACACCATGATAGGCTCGGTTACTGCAGTGATCCTGTACTTCGTGGTATACGAGTACATGCATTGGAACATGCACGTGCCGCGAGGTCATTTTATCGAGCGGTTCCGATTTTTCCAGTTCCTCCGCATGCACCACAAACTGCACCACAAGTACTACCAGAAGAATTTCTGCGTCCTGTTTCCGCTCGCAGATTACGTTTTTGGATCGGCGATTACTGAAGAGAGTGTAGCCCAGGAAAAACTGCGCCGTGAAGAAGCAATTGCAAGAGGTGAAAAGCCAGGCAAGTTTCTCGCAACGAGTACCCGCGGAAGCGTAAAAGCGTCGAGCCGCGGTCGACGCAACCATCGAACAGACCCACAATCAAGGTTGGCCCAGGAGTTCATGAAGTTCAAACTTCGACGCAATCGTCCGGGCAGACGACACCGAAAAATTGAGAGATCGG
>JAJYCW010000016.1 GCA_021777995.1 bacterium | reverse complement strand
AAATCCTGAAGCACCTCAGCGGGAAACAAATTGGCAGCTATGATAAGTGAGTCGACGCGCCCATCCATAAACACCCGCGCGCATTTTCGATAATCACGTTCAGGAACGTCCATGTAGAAGAGCATATCCAGATGAGCTTCAGTCAAACCGTCAGCTATACCGCTCAAAAGTTCCATATTGATACTGGCCGCGCCGGTGTACCAGTATGGCCAAGTACGGACGCCGATAAGGTTCGTCCTGCCCTTTTGAAGCGACCGTATCAGCGCGCTAGGAGTGAAGCTCAATTCGTCGGCAGCATTTCGCACTCGATCCTCAACGTCACGACTGAACCTGCCTTTATTGTTTAACACATTAGAGACAGTTGTGATCGATACGCCCGCGTGCTTTGCTATCATATCGATGGTAGTTCGTTGCCGATTCATTCAAACCACCTCCCACAAAGCACGTGATTAAGTTACTTTACCAAGCAATGACTATTTCCATTTAACCAGCACAATATCCTTCATGCTAGCGCAGTCCCATAAGATTCGTCTTAAAACCCACTGTTCGTCGCATAAACGCACTTTTCGTAGAATTGCCTAACGCGATGCCACTGCTAATCGTAGACCCATTCGTGGTCAACCTTGACATCACGGCCCTAAATCTCTTATAATAATCTTACTTGCCGAGATAGCTCAGTTGGTAGAGCAGCGGACTGAAAATCCGCGTGTCGGGGGTTCAAGTCCCTTTCTCGGCATTTCCCTTCCTCTTCAGTTTAATCTCTTCGGTCGAATCACTTGTTCACTTCACCGTTCTGTATACCAATTCACCGTAATTTTGCGAGTGTTACCTGCCGATAATCCTAATGAAGCCCGCACTGGGCCGCCTCAATGGGATTTCGGAGGTGCTTTTTTGACCGATCGAGCCGTTTTAGACGCAGGCCGCGAAATGTTGATCATTGCATTGAAGCTTTCACTGCCTGTTCTTATGTTTGGCCTCGTCGCTGGGGTATTGGTATCACTGTTCCAGGCGGTGACTCAAATTCAGGAATTTACCCTAACATTTGTGCCAAAACTGTTGGCCGTTATTCTGGCACTTGCCATTTTTGGCCCATGGATGCTCAACTCGTTAGTGGGATTCTTCAAAATGACTTTTACTCATATGCCGCCGGTCACCAACTAAATGTCGATGGCAGCCTTCCCCGTTCCAGAACATGAATTCTACGCATTTCTGCTCATAGGAGCGAGAACCGGCGGCCTGTTGACTGGCACGCCGATCTTAGGAAATCATTCTGTGCCCCGGCAGGCGCTAGCAGGTCTTACCATCGTTTTTGCAATGGCGGTAACTCCCGTATTAAGCGTCCATACCGGCCCGATACCTACCAACCTCATTGCCTTGGCGCTCCTCATTTTACAAAACGGAATTATTGGACTGGCCATAGGGTATTTCACGATGCTGCTCTTCGCTGCAGTGAAGATTGCAGGCTTTTTTATCGATACCCAAATGGGATTTGGTATCGTTAACCTGCTTGATCCATTCTCGCAGCAGCAAAGCTCTATTATGGCGGCATTTCAGTACCAAACGGCCATCACGCTCTATTTCATACTGAATGGACCACTGTTGTTACTAGGTGCACTTACGCGCAGTTTTTACGTGGTGCCTCCAGATGCAGTGGTTGGCGGAATTGCGCACGTAGACAACATGATCCCGCTCCTCTCCACCATGATGGAGTTAAGCTTTCAACTTGCACTGCCGGCTATTGGCGTCCTGTTTCTAACCGACGTAGGGCTTGGTCTCATTGCACGGGCTGCCCCACAGATCAACGTATTTATCGTAGGTATGCCCGCAAAGATTATTATGGGGCTTGCCACAGTAGCGTTTCTAATGCCCATCTTGGGCATTGTAGTGGGGCGCATCCTCGTAGGCACAAGTTCAGGGTTCACAGCACTGCTCGCGAGTTTGAGGTAACACACCATGGCGGCAGGTGACGACAAAACAGAGGCAGCGACGCCAAAACGACGGCGTGATGCTAGAAAAAAGGGACAGGTAGCGAAGAGTAGTGAGCTTTCATCGCTGGTTGTAATGCTTGCGATTACTATGGAACTGCCGTCTATTGGGGCAAACGCAGCGCACGTTATTCAAAACATGTTCATCCGCACATTTGGCGGCCTGCAAAACACCCAGATGTCCGTATCCCATGTAATGAACATTGGCGCCATGATATGCTTTACCGTAGTGCGTGCAATTGGACCCCTTGTTGCGTTAGCCATGGTTTGCGGTGTCGTTTCGAACATCGCCCAGACTGGACCGATGCTCGCGCTAGAACGACTTCAACCGAACTTCTCCCGGCTCAACCCTCTTCAAGGAATTCAGCGCTTCGTGAGCGCAACCGGCTTCGTCGAGCTTGCAAAATCCATCTGGAAAGTAGGGCTCATCGGTTACCTTTGCTACACTACAGTGCGTGCTGCCTATCCACATATGCTGCTCCTCAGCCGCACCGATATTGGAACCGGCGTCTCCGGAGTGCTTGCCGTAGTGCACACCCTCATACTGCGAATAGTTGGAGCAATGTTCATACTGGCGGCCCTTGATTATGCGTACCAGCGTTACAATACAGAGAAACAGTTGCGCATGACCAAAGAGGAAGTTCGCCAGGAGTTTAAGCAGACAGAGGGCAGCCCGCTGCTAAAAAGCCGGATGCGCGCGAAAATGCGTCAGATGGCGCGCAAGCGAATGATGGCAAACGTACCGTCGGCAGATGTCGTAGTCACTAACCCAACTCACTTTGCAGTAGCGCTAAAGTACGAAGCCGGGCAGATGCGGGCTCCCAGGGTGGTGGCCAAAGGTCAGGACCTGATTGCACTTAAGATTCGCGAACTAGCACAGGAGAACGACATCCCCATCGTGGAGAATCCGCCACTTGCCCGAGCAATCTACAAACAGACCCCGGTAGATGGCGAAATTCCCCCGGATCTATATGCGGCAGTTGCAGAAGTGTTGGCATTCGTCTACAAAATCAACATGGAGCGTGCGCAGCGGGGAATACGCAGGCGTCGAGATTACTCCGCATCAACGGCTTAGTCGTGCTGCATCAATCGAGGTTTGAGGTAGATCAGCCTGCCATGTGCCTGCGCATAGGGTTCGTAGCCCAAACTACGAATCCCAGCCGGCTGTACAGCTGATGGGCACTACTGTCTTTGTGGGCATTCAGGTAGACGACATCGCTGCCCGCAATGGTCGCACGCTCAACTGCATAGTGAATCAATGAGGTTGCTGCACCTTTACGCCGGCATTCTGGCCTCACGATTACACTGTCGATTCTCGCCCAATCGTTCACCATAAAGAGAGAACATGCGCCCACAATCACGCCCTCTGAATTAAATGCACCTAGTTTGACAATATCGGTGTATTGGAATTCCAAGCGGCCAACAGCACACCAAAAATCGCGATCCGCTGGATCAAGCTCATCACAGCCTGCCAGTTGGGCCCAGGCGTCCGCTTCGCCGGAGGAATTAAGCTCTTTAATTAGCCAGGGGGATTTGGTTGAGGGCGGAAATGCCTCATGCGCCCAACGCATGGCCACGTAAGAGCCGACTGCTGGAAGCACAGACATTGACCGCAAAACCCTGCCAAACCCCTGCTGCTCAGCAATGAAATCTACATCCACAACAATCCTTCGCCGTAAACTCGCAAAATGGGTGACTATTTCCTGGCAGATATCAACTGGTCCCCGGCCGTCGTCCCTAAGGTGCAGCGCACGATTGGTATCGTAGTAATTGGCAAGTTCATCGTTCCGAAGATACCATGCACTGCCCTGAATGGACGCGCGCGCTCCAAACTGATAATATTGCACATCATGCATGGCATATTTTTCTAATTCATTGGGTGTCATTGGGCCAATTATTCCGCTATTAGCCTTGCTTTTAAGAATTATTGCGAGTTTTCATTCATGGTGTCGCCCGTAATGTGATACCATAACTGAGACCGGATTCGTTAATCTGTCTCGACTTGATACCGGGAGGAACTATGGCAACGCAACAGGCACCACCACGAGGTACCGTGCGGATTGAGGCTCCAGACAACAATCGTAAGGATAATTACTGGGTTGCCCCAACTGCAATTCTTGTAACGTTTGCGGTATTCGTTATCTACTCAACCATTCGGGCGTTCATGGGTAAGTACTTTTCGACGTACTACGATGGACACTCATTCCCATGGATGGCCGCAAACCTTCAGGGTGCCAATGCAATAAGACCTCACTACTGGTCACCGTTCTACTCACCTTATATACCGGGTTACCTTCCATTTCTCAAAGGTTTGAAAATTGCTACGTGGCCAATTTCTGCGGCTTTGTACGTGATGGTGTTTCCACTCGCCTTTCGCGCCTCATGTTACTATTGCCGTAAGACGTACTATCGTGCGGTTTTTAGAGATCCCGAAGCATGTGCGGTGAAAGAGAAGTTCGCCAGGATCAACTATACGGGCGAAGCCAAACTTCCTGCACGCGTGGTGAACTTTCATCGCTACACATTTTACGCCGCAGTTATTCTGGTATTGTTCCACTGGTACCACCTGTATAACGCCTTCTTTTACTCGCAAGGCGGGCAAACTCATATAGGCATCGGGCTGGGCACGGTCATTTTCCTGATTGATACCCTTGCACTCACTGCGTACACCTTCTCCTGTCATTCGTGGAGGCACCTTGTTGGCGGAGTTGTAAACCGATACTCCAGGGCCAAGGGGCGATTTAAGGTGTGGAGCGGTGTCTCTAAACTCAACGAATACCACGGACAATTCTTTTGGTTCAGCCTCGTAACCGTGTTGATTGCGGACCTTTACGTTTTCCTTGTATCGTCTGGACGCATCACGGACATTCGATTCTTCTAGGCCTAACTCACTGTCCGCCGCTTGCTATTTTCCGTGGAATACGAGCGGCGGCCCTTTGATCACCAGCTGGCTTGGGTTCCGTACGTACGTCGATGTTTGAACGTACAACAGTTGCTCAAAAGGCCCGTATAACAAACACCCTATTACACAGATCGATGCACTGGGCGCTCCAGTTGCGCAACGTCTCAATAAGTGAACGGGTACCCGTAACAATCGAACGGTTCGGCGCTTTCGCTCAGCTCCAATTCGAACCACAGGCAGCACACCTCACGGCTTCTGGTACTGACTGGCTGCAATTCATTTGCAGAATTCGATCTACCCGCTGTCCATCGCAGTCGCAGGTCAACCGCCACGAGGGAGACCAGGTATCCACATAGACGCGGCTGCCTCGCATTTCTAAACCAGCCTGCAGGAGATACTCCACGGTTCTAACGTGGGGTGGCGTAAATAGTCCCACCTGTTGAAGCTGTTCCATCGCACCGTTGCCCGGACGCGCAGGTATTAACGTGGTTGCGCACGCATGGAGATCGTTAGAAAACTCAAGACTCTTGAGACCCCATCTAATTGCTTCGTCTTCATCCTGAAATGGTGGTCGCACGATTACAAACGTCCGCAGGTCAATGTTATTGTCTACAAGCCACCGCGCTGCTGTTTCAAACTTGCCGAGGTTACAACGTTTGTTCAGCATTTTTAGTGTCGGTTCGTGGACAGTCTCCAGTCCCATGGCAACTTCCAAACGGCCTGCAAGAAGGTCGCGAAATTTGAGGACGCGTTCATCAATGAATGCTGGATGACATTCAACGATAACCCGTTCATACGGCTTCAGTAATTCAGCAATTCCACTATAATCCGCTGCAGGAATTGCATGGAGATCAAAGAAGCTTCCCGCGTTGTAGATCTTAATCCACGCTGCCTGCGGTAGTGACTGCAGGGCCTTGTCAATTTGACTTACTACCAGGCCATCCGGTGTTTTAGTGGGAAGCGTGTTCTTCCACAGGTCGCACATTACGCAGGTAAACGGGCATTCGCTGTTAACCGGAAACAGCACATTGGTTGATACCGTGCGGCCACCGCCTAACGACTCTGTTTCGTGCAGGGCGGCGCAACCCATTTCAGGGTCTACCGGGTTGCGCGGCCCCCTCAGCTCACGGATCCATCTTGTCTGTTGCGATGCAGCTACTGGATACTGCCACACGCTTAACTTGCTCGAGTAGGAACAGGTGCGGAGAGATCATTGCCCGAGAGCCGTTCAGCAGCAGGATCCCAAGCCGTACTTAGGCGAGACTCCCACTGTTTCAGGAACACCTGCCGGCACCACGCCTTGGATACTCGCCAATCTCGGTAGTTGTCGCCACCTATCCCATCTTGAAACCGCCTCTTAGGCGGCGCAGGCATTTCTTTGCCCGTTACTGCCAGTACCCCAGCAGTTACTATTTCATTTTTAAGGGAGTAAAGGCGATCAATGCTGCCATTCAGCAGCACATCAAATGGTATGGAACAGGCCGCTGCAATTGCTTCGCGAGATACATAGGGGGAAAAGGCAATAAACCCATATCGAACCGCTGGGGCAACCGTTCGCACATAGGAGCGGGATAATCCTCCTGTATAGGTCAAACTGTGCTTTATAGCATCCACTCCCCATCCCTCCTGGTAGAGAAGAGGGTTTCTAAGTACGCTAGAGAGCGTAAGATCAGAATCCTCTAGCGGGTAATCTTTCAAGTTTTCATCGCCGCCATCACCATCCAGGAGAAACTTTATGGTAGGATACGATTCTCTGATGTGCTTTAGGAGGCACAACGCACTTGCTGCACACTGCACGTCTAACGGGTGGTAATCCTCAATTACAGCGATAGCTTCCTTGAGATCAATCTCCGTTGGGTCCGCCTCAATCACAATGTGCTGATCTGTAAGGTTTAGCTGGGCAGCAACATTCCTAGCCTGCACAGCGTCCTTTCCCCCTCCTAAGTCGAGTGTGAAGGCGAGGATATCATTCGGGTTTCCACCAAGATCTTCCAGCACCTTACGTGCCATCAGCCAAACAGAGGTGCTATCTACACCGCCCGAAAATGCGAGCCCGATTTGTTCACCGCGGGGGATCGTCAGCAGCCAATTTCGTAACGCAGCGCTGGCAGCCAGTGCATATTGCTCACCACAGCTAGAAACGTCTGCATTCCCGGTAGCCACAGCCGGATTAAAGAACCGGTGATACCGAGGGGAAGGATCAGGGCATCCAATCTGATCGATTTCGAGCAGGTAGTGCGCGGGAACCATTCGGGTATACAGGGGATCAAACTGCCAGCCGATCTTGTGATCAACGCACCAGTTGTAAAGGCTGTCCATTCTGTCCGAGACAATCAGAAACGGGCCGTGGAACATTTTTGCTACAAAGTAGCGCAACGGAATACCCATGGTGCGTGCAAGGCGCACAGTGTTGCCCTCACGTCCCACCGCCGCCCATTGACCGGTGGTTGCAGAGAGCGAGGCTATATCCGCGGTCGCAACGGCTGCCGAAATATCAATGTGGTCCTCTGCTGATCTTGCAGATTCCCTCACTCCAACCAGATCAACAAGTCTGTCTATGCCTTGTAACATCCATTACACCTCGTTCACAAAATATGCAATAACAATTTATCACCAAAACGGTGAACTCCTGCCGAAACAGCCTAACTAGCAGAGTCACCGCAAATACCCTACTGGAGTTCTACTTGAAAAGGTCCAAGCCCATTACCGTTCACCTAACTGAAGACGAAGCAGAATGGCTTCGCCGGCGCGCCCATTGGGATGGCACCACCATGTCTGCCGTTATGCGAAAGCGTCTTCACATGATGATTGCCAGTGACGGATACCTTCGACCACCTGATGATGAACCACAGGATTTTGGTTATGAGAAGGAACAGATGCAGCTTTCCGTAACCTGTGAACATCTACTGGAATAGGAGCTGTTATTCGTGTAGGAATCCATCTTCCAGGCGCCCCTTTAGATCAAATTTGCTATGTTCACCGTCGTCTTCGGCCCAAATGCCGCACGGGCCGCCACCCGCGCTTTCCGCTAACGAAATCTGCGTGCCATCCATGCGCAACACAGGATGGTAATAGGGGGCAACGCTTTCAGCCTCGCCTACAATGTAATGTCCAATAAGTGCCCGCCTAAACCGGTCGGTTGATACGTTAGGCAAACTTCCATGGACTAGCTGGCCATTGAAGAAGAGCACATCGCCTGCGCGCATCACAACGGGCTCCACTGGCGTACCAGGCTTTAGCGGCACGGTAACGTCGGTGAAGCTCTGGCTCGAGTCCGCCTTTACAGGGCATAAAACCGGCCAGGTATGACTGCCTGGTACGACGTTGAGACAGCCGTTTTCCTCGTCACAGTCGTCGAGCGCCATCCACGCGGCAACACAAGTGCCGGGTTGAACCTTCAGGTAGAACTGGTCCTGGTGAAGCGCCTGCCCACGAGCGCCGGCGGGTTTATAATAGAGCATTGTCTGCACCGCAAATGGCTCCTTACCAAGTATGGCAGTTAGCCAGGTATTCAGGCGCGCATCCGTGAGCCACCGCATGGAGACCTCGTCCCAGCGGTGCATGTGAATCATCCGTGGCCATCTGCGCAGAGGATCGGGGTTATCACTATCTACTGGCGGATAATCATCTTGACGGGGTGATTTTCGTAGCTCCATAAAATGCTCGCGCAGAGCATTGGTTTCGCTACCTGAAAAGAGCGACCGTGCAACCGTAAATCCCTGTTGTTGAAACTCATTTGCGGCGGACACAAGCAAATCGGATGCCATTGTTACCACGGGACAGACCTCCCAAACCATATTTAGTCCCCAACCATCTCAACAGAAAGTTCAACTGTTGAAGTGAAGGAGTTTAGCGACTACTCGTCATTGCGCGCGCTATAGCAGCTTTCTGTGCTGCCGCATCAACAGATCATATCAAAAGCGTGCGCAATAATTCCTGATTGGTAATGACTATTCCTGCTGAAATCCAGGGTAGGCTTTCGCACGCTGTCTGCAGACTTCAGATTGTGCCGGTAGGGCAACTATATATATTACGCGATCGGCACCGCCTTGTAGACAGTTCTGGCACGCTTTGAGCATAAATACGCAGGAGCTATTAATTTCTTCACAGCTGGGGCTAATTGGTACAAGAATGATGGGGCTTAAAAGCACTGCGAATCCAGCAGGCTTGAGACCTGCTCTAGCGTATAAAACCAGCCAACTGCTAAAGGTAATTGCAGAAATACTCTGCGCACACGCCCTCTTGTAGCAGGTTAACGTACCCTTTGTGGTTATAATTGGTTATACGCCATCCAGCGCTGTATAAGGGAGTCAGGCAGTGGATCCAGAGAACGTTTCTGTGAGCAAAGAAGAACAGCGGTCGTTTGTTGAGCAGGGCTTTTTAGTTCGTAAAAACCTCATTAGTCCGTTAGAGGTGCAGGAACTGCTGGCGGACACAATTGCGACCGCACGTGGTGCATATCCGTGCGAGGGAATTACACCTGCCGATCCTGGCAAATCGGATGAGCAGGTTTTAAGAGAGATACTATGCATTCACCAGCCCCACTATGTAAGTCCGGTGATGTTGAAGTATGTTCAGCACCCTGGCATCTGCACAGTGCTAGCAGCGATTGTTGGTGCGCACCTACCCTTTTGGGACGGCAGCGTAAAATGCATGCAAAGCATGTTGTTCGTTAAGCCGCCTAATTTCCAGGGACAGGCATGGCACCAGGATGAGATCTATATACCTACGCGGGATCGATCGCTTACCGGGGCATGGATTGCCCTGGACGACGCGAATGTGAAGAATGGCTGCTTGTGGGTAGTTCCCGGCTCGCACAAAACAGGCTACCTCTATCCCCAACACGCGCATAACAACGAAGACGAATTCGACTTCGCTCAGGAGAGCTACGGGTTCGACGACTCCCAGGCGGTTGCAGTTGAAGTTCCGGCCGGGTCGGTTGTCTTTTTCAATGGCTACCTGCTTCACCGCTCTCTTAAAAACCGCAGCAGCATCTACCGACGGGTGCTAGTGAACCACTATTGCAATTCATATTCGCTTCTGCCGTGGTCTGTAGAACCAGGTCAATCTCCGGCATCCGCCGACAGTCGGTGCGTCGTATCTGTATCGGGAACGGACCCTTACGCCTGGAAGGGTTACATTACCCCGCCTAACAGCGTTTGGCTTCGGACGTGTAAAGCAAGTGCGACTCTCGCAGCGGCAGGAGAGAAGAATTGAAATCTGGCCTACGCTTATTGGCAATCTGCTTCGTGACCCTTATCACACCGGTGGTAACCGCAACTCCTTCGTGTGCGGCGGCAACGCAACCCTCGCATCACCTCGCACTTACGGCTTATATGCGCCGGCAGTGGTACCACTATGATCACGATCTACCGCTTAATTCCCAGGTTGAACCTCTAGACACCCTACCTTCCGCAAGACGATATCTCGTGACCTACACGAGCATTCACGACCAACGCATCACAGGAATTCTAGCGATTCCCCTTCATGGCCACGCACCATATCCTTGCATTCTGCTTATGCACGGAAGTGGCGGCAGCAAGGATACGTCGTATATCAAGACGTCTAGCATTGCACTTACTCAGTTAGGGTATGCCACTTTCTCAATAGATGCCCAATACTGTGGTGCGCGAAAATTACCCGATCGTAACGGTGACATTTTCTTGCCCGACAGTTATACATCACGCGATGCATGGGTACAAACAGTGGTCGATCTGCGCCGTGCGGTTGACTATCTTCAAAGCCGAAACGACATTGACGGGAAGCACTTGGGCTACCTTGGCTTTTCGATGGGCGCGATGCTAGGATCTGTCTTCGGCGGCGTAGATAAACGCGTTTCGGTATTCTGTCTGGCCGTGCCTGGCGGCGCACTCGAGCAGGTTGTAAAACATATCTCCCAGTACCCGTTTTTAGAAGAACACTGGCCCGTAAAGGTCACTCCCCAGGTAATGCGAATCGTTCACAACGTCACGGAGATTACCGATCCGGTGCACTTTGTAGGCCTCATCTCCCCTAGACCGATGTTTATCATAACTGCGAAGTTTGATCAGGTTATTCCACCTGAATCATCCAAGGCACTCGTATCGGCCGCTCGAGTCGACCCCCACCTTATTGTTGAGCAGGTGGATGCCAGCCATGTGCTTAATCCAATGATTATCTTTACGATAAGGGCCTGGTTTATGAAAGTTATGCCCGCAGAGAAATGAGAGGCAGGTCATCGTGCCTAATTGGTCATATATAAAACATGCTATGGTCGGTGTTGCGGTAGTTGAAAGTTCCTTGCTGGACCCAACTCCAAAGCCTAAACCAAATGCGCATTTGTTGTCCACAGGTGCAATTAAATATCGAATGCAGACTACGCAGCAACCGGTTGAAAGCATAAACTCGTTACTGCTCCCAATCCTCAAGAAATATCGCTTACCTGCGATGGCTGCAGCCATTACCACTAGCGATCGGCTTGTAGCCGTGGGAGCGGTGGGTGTCCGTAAATGGAAAGGTACCAGCGCAGTAACAACCTCCGACCCCTTCCACCTTGGATCCGACACCAAAGCAATGACAGCAACCCTGGCGGCGATGCTTGTTGAGAAGGGTAAGTTGCGCTGGAATGAACCGCTGTCGCAGTGTTTGCCAAACGTCCAAATGCTGCCTGTATACAAATCGGTAACGCTCCAGGAGCTTTTGCAACACCGCTCAGGATTTTCAGGAGAGACAGCGCTGCCTGGTGTTAACCTTAAGCAACTGCACAAACTAACGGGGACACCTCAGCAGCAGCGAGCATACTACGTTGCGCATCTGCTGATGCAGGCACCAGATGCCACCCCTGGCAGCAAGTTTATCTACTCTAACCGTAACTATGCGGTAGTTGGTGCAATCGAGGAGGCCGCTACGGGACTACCGTGGGAGCAACTTATTAGCGAATGGCTCTTCAAGCCGCTAGAGATGAAAACCGCAGGGTTTGGCGCAGCGGGCAGTCCCGGTAAGCAAGATGCACCCTGGCCTCACAGGGTCATATCGGGGGTCCATGTGGCAATCAGGCCTGGACCACTCGCAGATAACCCAGTTTGTATTGCTCCCGCAGGCGAGGTTCACTGTAGTATTGTTGATTGGGCAAAGTATGCTGCTTTGCAATTACGTGCCATGCACGGAGGTTCAACCCTGTTGAGCAGCACAGTAGTACAACCACTTTTTACGCCCCTATTCGGGGGAGATTATGCTGGCGGATGGTTAGTGACCCAACGACCATGGGCTGGTGGCACGGTGTACACCCATGCGGGCAGTAACACCTTAAACTACTGTGTAATATGGTTGGCACCCAACCGTGATGTTGCGATCATGGTCGCAACCAATCAAGGTAACGGTGGTGCTGCGCAAGCATGCGACGACGCAGCCACGGCACTTGTTGAGCAGTACCTTGTCAACATGCGATTAAACCTACACAGCCACCCATAAACCGCGGAAGGAACACCCATGTCGCCACCAGTCAAGAGCCAACCGTCGCGTTCAGCACTTGTTTCGGCAATACTCTACCTATCAGTGGCTGCAATTATTGCAGTGGCATTGATGATGCGTTACCGCCATGAGAAGCCATCATCGCCCGTGATTGTCCACAACCTACCGTTACAAATCCTCGCGAATTTCGGACACGCCTCCCTTGGGTCAATGCCATCCTCTTTAGCCGTCGGAAAACAAGGCGATATCTACATTTTAACGGTAACTGGGGGACCGCGTGGAAACGGCATGTTGAGTAAATATAGCGAGCAAACCGGCAAAATAGCCCCATTGCTACCACTCTGCGGTGGTATAGGGTTAGGCAATGCTCCACCATCCAACCTAGTAACCGATCGCCACGGGTTTGTGTATGCAACTCAGTTCACAAACCAAAATTCAAGTACCATGGAATTAGTTTCTCTGTTCAGCCGTCAAACTGGTACAACACCTTTGATAACGAGCTCCAAGAACGAGATACTAACGATTGTGGGACACCACAAAAACATAATCTATTTGTCAGGCTCCGATGTTAATGGGACGCAACCACCGCGATTACTGCAGTATAACCTAAGTAATCACAGCCATTCGACGCTATATACCTTTGCAAAACCTGTAACCCGGCAACCCGGAGAATCTATTGGCAGCAGCTGCTCAAGTTTGGTAAGTGCAAAACGAGGTTGGTTATACGGCGTCGATAGTGATACTAACTTTCATGGATATGAAGGCTTCGGCGATGTTTTCAAAATATCTCCTAAAGGTAGCTTGACTATTGACCATGTATTCTCGAAGTTAAGGTACTTCTTGCGCAACAAAGATGGCGCTAACCCGGTACAGCTAGCTTCGGATAGTAACGGGAATATATATGGCATTACTGCACGAGGCGGTAGCGGAGGAAACGGGGTACTTTTCAGCATAACCCCAGAGGACACGTTTACGGTGCTGCACAACTTTTCGGCAACCAGAAACGGAAAAAACCGGTCCGGCGTTCATCCAACTTGCATCGTGGTTTCGCCAAACGGTGACGTATTTGGTGCCGCCGATTTAGGTGGTTTACATCAAAATGGCGCGATCTTTTGTTACCTGCCTCATTCGCATTTGTTCGAAGTCATTCACGAATTTGCCAGTGCAAAGCAAACTACGGGACAGCAAGAGGGTGCGCAACCATTGGCGCTTGCGTTTAACACACCTGATACGCTAATAGGCGTTACGCAATTCGGCGGTAACTTCGGGGGAGGAACGCTGTTTAAGTTGAACGTACACGGCATCCACTAGTGTCGCCCAAACTGTGCGAGGTGCAAAGTAAAAACAATTTGCAACTTACATGAACCAATACCAGCTATCGTATTCACTGGTTTGACCAGAATAGATCACTGTGATATAATTTCGTAATCTCTGCCCAAACTGTTTTGAAAGCTAATCGGGCAGCCGACTGCTGAATTAGGAGTGAAATTAATGTCCGGACATTCAAAATGGCACAACATTCGATTGCGCAAAGGCGCTCAAGACGCGCGCCGAGGCAATCTGTTTACGAAACTTGCCAAGGAAATCATTATGGCGGCCCGGGCAGGCGGTGGGAATCCTGACAACAATCTGCGGCTTCGGCTTGCAGTGCAGCGTGCTCGTGAGAACTCCATGCCGAACGACAATATCAAACGCTCAATTCAACGTGGCACTGGCGAGATTGAGGGTGCGATGTACGACGAAGTGACCTACGAGGGATACGGCCCAGGTGGAACTGCCGTCCTTGTGGAATGCGCTACAGATAACAGGAACCGTACTGTAGCGAACATTAGAAATATATTCACTAAAAACGGCGGGCGCATGGGAGAATCTGGCTCTGTTGCCTACCGATTCCATCCGGTAGGAATCATTACGGTGGAGCAAAGCGCGGTCACTGAGGACAGTTTGTTTGCACTGGTTACCGAAGCAGGCGCTGAGGATCTCCGGTCCGATGAGAACCATTGGGAAGTGATCACGCAGCCAGAAGATTTCGGCGCGGTGCGACAGGCAATTGAAGAAGCAGGAATCCCTATTGCCACGGCCGAGAATGTGATGGAACCAGCCGATACGGTGCAGTTGGATGCCAAGGACGGGGCACTCATGCTGCGCTTAATGGAGCGCCTGGAGGATGACGAGGATGTACAGCACGTGTATGCTAACTACGACATTCCCGATGAGGTGCTCGAAAGCCTGGCCAACAGTTAACCGGCTACTAACATGGGTTTTGCTGCCGCTGCTAATTGGCAACGCAGTGGCAGCAAACGCTGAGGTTTCCGTCACCGTTAAAGCGGGATTCCCCAGGCTGGGCGCCCGCGATACAGCCACCAGATTGTGGGACCTTAATACTTGGAACCCTGTAGCGGTGGAGATAACCGGGGCGCATCCTGCCACTAACGCGACCGTGCAGTTATCGCTTTCAACGAATGGCTCTGGTTCCGAAGTTCTGCGCTTTTTCAAAACCATAACGCTTGCCGGTGGGGATACTCAGATTGTTAACTTCGTCGTCCCACCCGGTACGCTGCCGCCTGCATTCGGCTACTACTCGCCGCACCTCACATTAACCACAAAACTGCTCGCCAACGGCGAAGTAACCTCGTCAATCACACACCTATCGTCCCGGTATTTTACGACGCTCCCGGCAATGCAGCTGCTTCTGCTGTCCACAACAGGTGACCTATCGTACCTGCTGCCCGCTGGGAATCTCAGTACACAGGTTTCTTCCAGCGCTGTTGCGTACGGCGGAGAACCGTACTACTGGAGCGATCATTTCCGGTTACTGCGACCGTCTTCAGCTGGCCTGCCCGAAAGCCCGCTTGCATACGAACCGGCCTCGGCGATTGTATTGCACGACCTCCCACTGGACAACCTGAAGGGCCGCCAGATTAGTGCCCTGGAAAATTACGTCTACAGCGGTGGACTGTTGATAACGTCTGGAGGCAGCTTCAGCGATTTGCAGAATAGCACTGTGGCTGGTCTGTTACCAGTTGTACCCATCTCAACAAAGAATGTGAACCATCTAAGCGCCCTCAAAAGCTTTGCAGGAGCAGCTGCGTCGTTTCCAGGAGGTACGGCAATCACCGTGGCGAAGCCCAAACCGGGGGCGACTGTTTTATGCGCTACGGCCAGCGGTACACCTGTCGTCGCTTCAATACGCAGGGGTAATGGATATGTCATATACTGTGCCTTTAACCTCTTCGATCCTGCAATGCAGTCGTACCCTAAAGGCAGGAACCTGTGGAGGCAGCTGCTGCAAAAATCGTCGACTCAGCACAGAGTGTTGTCATTTTCACGATATACCACTCAATCGCTGGCTGCTGCCCTTGCCGGTCACCGGGCAGCTGCCATGCCGTCGATATTCCTGTTCGCGTCCTTTTGTGCCCTCTACGTCATTCTGGTTGGGCCCATTAACTATCTCGTTCTAAAGCGCCTAGACCGTAAAGAACTCTCGTGGGTAACCGTTCCGATGCTGGTGTTGGGTTTTTCGTTCATTGCCATGATCGTGCAAATCAAACTTAAAGGCAACGCTCCCCACGTTCGTACCGCACTTATACTCGCGAGCTCGTCCGGCTCGCGTGAGGTGAGTGGGGCGATACAGTCGTCTCTCTATTCCACGTCTCAAAATAACTATCGTCTAACATTTCTTGGTGATCCTGCCAACGGAATTGACTGTTCAAACTATGTGCCCAGCGCTGTCAAGTTCAGCAATCCCTTTCTATCGAATGCCAGTAACGTTGGCGATATTAACGAGTACGACGACGTTCCGGCAGCCATCAAGCTGCCAATTCCAGCGTACGCATCAGGCACCGTTGGGTGCGCTTTTAGCGGGATGTATCCAGGCGTTGATGTCGACATTCTCTCGTGCAGTAACCGCCGCCTTACCTTGAGGATTCGCAACAATCTTGCCCAGCCACTCAATGATGCAGCGGTTCTATTTCGCAACAATCCGTTCGCACAGTTTAGCAATCAACCCCCATTACAGCATGTACAAAATAATCCTCAGATGTTTGCGGTACCCAACTGCGCGGCTCGTAGTTCCATCACCTGCACGCTTTCGAGGGCTGACCTACGTAGCCTTCCATCAGAAGATGATTCCCAATACGAATCCCCATACGACCTAACCCTACGGGATTCCATGCTGAGGTATGTCCTGATCAGGCTCACGTATCCAACACCTGTGGGTCAGGGAATTACGGTTCCAGAACGGGCCTGGCGTCCCCAGTTAATAGTGTGGACCAAGCAGCCTCTAGCACATTTAACAGTTGATCATATGCCGTTAAATGGCAAGGAGCGTAATCTGATGATGATTTCCGTTTCTGACAGCAGCCTAAGATTCTTACCAAACAGTGTGCGCCCCCAGGCTTATTACGTGGGAAAAACGGTCACCAAATGAACGGCAATCCTATTATTAAACGCGAAATGCGCAGGTTGCGTCTACGACGGTTAGGATCAGGAGCCCGTTGGGCTCTTATACTGGCAGCCGCGACATCTATACTGCTTTGCGGTTACTGGATTGTTTCGGACCTATCAATCTTCGCTTCGGACGGCGCCTTGTCATTGTGGCAGACCATGATGGTCATCCAGGGTTTCCTCGTCATGATTGTGGCCCCGGCAATAACAGCCGGCTCGTTTTCACAGGAGAGAGAGCAGCAGACGTGGGAGCCGCTCACTTCCACACCGATGACCAACTTTGAAATCGCAATAGGAAAGCTGATTGGAAAACTAGGTCTCTGTTCAATCGTGATCGTTCTGGCGCAACCAGTTTGCCTTCTACTCATATTCAACGTGCGCTACACGGAGAAGAATATGGTTAGCATCGTGGCGGCAAACTGCGCACTTCTCTGTATAATGGTGCTGTTCGTCGTTGTCAGTATGTTTTGCTCGTTGGTCCTTCGCAAAACAGTTCATGCGATTGCCGTATCTTATACTCTACTGGTCTGTATCGCAACAATCGGTACAACTGTCATTGCTTCCGTATTGGCTATGACGGGTTATCTGTCAAGAACCCTTGTTGAAGCTTTGACATTTCTTAACCCGATCGGTCTACTCGTGACCAGTACTGAGCCGCATCATCACGGCGGCTATCTCGCCGAGTTGCTATCATTTGCAGCCTATACGTCTATAAGCGTAATACTGTTCACGTTTATTACCCGCAACCTAAGGAACACCGCCCGCACATTCCCGGTTCGTTAGAGGAGAAACCGTCGTTGCCAACCGTTTTAGTAGAACATTTGTCCCGAACCTATAGATCCGGCAGCACCGAACTTATTGCACTTGATGATCTCTCTCTGACGTTGGAAGCAGGCGAGATATTTGGATTCATAGGTCCTAATGGAGCAGGCAAAACCACGACTATTAGAATTCTATCTACACTTTTACAACCAACATCTGGACGAGCAGTAGTTTGTGGACATGACGTCTCTCTTGAACCATCGATGGTGCGTAGATCAATTGGCTACATGCCAGATTTCTTTGGTGTTTACGATGACATCAAAGTTTGGGAATATCTGGATTTTTTTGCCGCAGCATACAAAATTCCAAGGCACTCCCGTGAAAGTGTAATAAGTGGTGTGTTAGACCTCACCGACTTAACCGTTAAAAAAGATGCCTACGTAGAGTCCTTATCTAGAGGTATGAAGCAACGCCTATGTCTTGCCAAAACCCTTATTCATGATCCAGCCGTTCTGCTTTTGGACGAGCCTGCATCGGGACTAGATCCACGAGCTCGTGTCGAGATTCGCGAGCTGCTCAAGGAACTGCAGTCGATGGGCAAAACCATCCTGGTATCCTCGCACATACTTCCGGAGATGGAGGAGTTTTGCACGAGGATTGGCATCATTGAGCGTGGAAAACTGTTAGTTCAGGGCAAAGTTGACGAGATCATCAAGTCTAAACAGGGCAGCATGAAATTCCTGCTGAGGGTTGTTGAGGACTTAGAGAAAGCGAGGGACGTCCTCGCACGCATTCCGTTGGTGACCGTTGAAAGCCCAGGAACCCAGGATCGAACAGCTGAGCCAAATTCCATCTCGATTATGTATGCTGGCGAGGCGGGCAGCGAATACCAGCTGCTAAACAGCCTGATTAATGCCGGCGTTAAAGTACTCTCCTTTTACGCGCCACCCTCCGACCTTGAGGATATTTTCATGGCTGTAACCACGGGGGCAGTTAACTAGCATGGAAATGCTGAGCCACCTTTTATGGGACAATCCGGTTCTCACCAGAGAATTTCGCGTGCGTATGCGCGGAACACGGGCAATGTGGCTAATCTTTGGCTACGTTGCGGTTCTTTCTGCAGTATTGGTCGGCGAGCTTGCATTCTGGAGCTTCGCCGTTCGCCACAGTACTGCCGGCCCAGAAACCGCTACCATAGGCTCCCTAATCTTTGGGGTACTCGTGACAGTACAGTCCATGCTTGTGATATTCGTAACCCCTGCCATTACAAGCGGTGCCATCACAATAGAGCGAGAACAACAGACTCTGGACCTGGTTTTAATATCCGGGTTGTCCCCAACGTGTATTGTAACGGGCAAAATGTTGTCGGGAGCCTGTTTTTCAATACTTTTAACGTTTACTACACTGCCTCTGTTTGCTCTTTGCCAGGTGTTGGGTGGAATAGACGCCCACATGGTCGTCTCCTACTTCTTGTTCATTTCCGCGGGTGCCGCGCTCATGGGTGCGATGGGCATTCTCTGGTCATCTATTGCCCGCACCACAATGTTTGCTGTTTTATCCTCCTATACAACAGTCTTAATCTTGATTGTGGTGTACTTGGCCGCGCGAGTTATCCCGTTACAAACTGTCGGAGGTATGGCCTTATTTTCCCTGCAGATTGCCTTGGGAATGCACCCACATACCGCCCTATACGGCATTGGCGGTACAACTGAAGGAGTGATCTTCTACCTTAATGTATTCCTCGTTCTGGTACTAATGTGTCACAGTGCGGTTTTATACCTCAGCAAAGAAAACAGTTGGGGTGTTCTCATCCATCGGGCTCTTTCCTCCCTATTTATGTTATGGATTACTGCGCGCCTAACTCTGGCGTGGTATGATTCGCATAGCGCCGTGAATACCAATGTGCACGCCCACTTTGGTGCAACAGAGTACGGGCATGCACCGTTAATTGTCATCATCAGCGGTATCGTGCTTTTCACGATTCTGTTTGGAACTAGCAATGGTCCAAAAGCTATTCAGAAGTCACAAATCGACCAGGACAATCGACATGACAGCTTCGTTCGTCGATGGGCAGATTCTGACGTGTTACGATTTGTCCATGTTGTAATGACCGCGGCACTCATGCTCTCCATCTACCTGGCAGGTAGCACAACTGCCCATGTTCAGAAGGTTCCCAGTGGTCATTTGGCACTTCTGCTCTTAGCTGTTCTATGTTCTATAGCGGGCCTATCACTGTTTTGTATCCTGCTGTCGCGCGCAACATATCAGCGATGGGCAGCGATGTGCATGGCCCTATCAGTTATTATTGTAGCTGGGGTAATAGGATTAACCAATACGGTTAACTCGCAAATTCGCTTGTCACTCCTCTATCTTCATCCATTTGCAGTGACCTATTTCTTCTTTCAGCCCACAGCGTTTAATAGCGATTCAGCCATGCCAACAAGCTCACAATTTGCAAGTCTCGTGTTTACGCGGTGGCTAATCGCCTCGATTGTGATTGTTGGGTTGATTGCAGTTGGCAACAGGTGGCGTAGTCGTTCTAGATCGATTACTGAGCCATGATACAGGCTCGCAACTTGGACACACAGAATAGTGATTTGCACATTGCGTTGCTGCCTGTGCGACGGAGGCTGCGACTAATTCGCGCGTGGAATGTCCTTCCAACCTCCATCGCGTCTGCATGCCTCTTCATCATAATCTGGATAGTCGTGGACCACCTTAGGATGGGAACGCGCCCAAGCGAGCTGCAGGTTGCTGTTGTGCTATTAACTTCTGGTACTGTACTACCGGCTCTAGCTGGTTTGTGGCCGTTACCCGAAAGCTATGCGGCAAAGATCACGGAATTTCGTGCCGATTTAAAGGATAGTCTGTCCGCAGCTCTCTACATTGAACAGCAGATGGATCATCCATTTCGTTCGCTGGTTACCGGTTGTGCAATAAATCACCTGAGGTCTCAGGATCTCCGTTGCCTTTTTCCCTTTAAGCTGCCGCGGTCACTCTCTACAGCGTTTGCATGCACATGCCTAACGGCACTTGTGTACCACGTGAATCTGCCTTTTGCAGTTACGCATAAGCAGAGTGACGTTAATGAAATGGTGGCGCGGGCGCGCCAGGTTCGCTCCGCGGCACAGCTAACGTCTGTTGCTGCCCGTAACCTGCAGGCACCCCAAGCTTTGACGGCAGCCCGCGAGCTACGATCTCTTGCCGACAAAATGCAACGCCGCGACCTTTCACCCGAAATGGCACTCGTTAAGCAGCACACAATTTCGGCGCAACTGCAGCGACTCATCGATGCCGCAGTGACCGCGGAGAGCGCCGCACCGCACAGCGTAGCTGCCAATGCGCTTGCAAAATGGCAGTCATCCTTACCCAATGGCACCCGTTCCAGCGAATTGTCCACTGCAAAAGGGGCCAGAAATACCGGGTCAACTCTACCTCCAGCTGCTGCCCAAGCGCATTCGCTGGCACTCGCCCTGCAATCCAAACGCGAATCAGAGGTGCAGGCGAACCTTCAGAAGTTGGTCGCGTCGTTAGGCAGACGGCACAACAGGCAAACTTCCCTGGCCGTTCAATCGATGTTGCACGCCGTTTCACAGGCGTTAAGGCAAAGCGGCCAACGGGAAGCGGCTGCAAAGGTAGACGCGCTTACCAAGTCTGCCAAAAGCCTGAGGCAGACAGGTAAATCTTCTGGAAGCGGCGGTCTGACAGGAATGGCGCAAGCTGTGCGGCAAGCGGCAGAGGCGCTATCGGGCTCCAGTCCAATCACGGCGAGCACCAAGCGCGGGATTGATGCACTCAAACAGGCTCAGCAGTTGATCAATCATGGCTACGCCCAGACAACCTCTCCTGGTCCGCATCCCGCTGGCGGAACAGGATATACTCTTAGCGGATCGCATAATCGTTATGTACCGCTGCCACAAGGACGCGGACATCCTCGGCAGGCGCTCACCTTTCAGTCACAAAACACAGTACCTTTGCCCAGTAAGCAGGTGGCAAATAAGGGAAAAACGTCCATATTACTGCCCTCCGCAACGCCTATTGCTAACGCAAGAATAGCTGGCAGGGTTACCACTAGCAGCGGGGAAATCACCCAGGTTTTTCGCACTCCTCCGGGGCGGGTGACAGGATCTACACCCACATACACCGTTGCCCCCGGCATAATGTCTCGTGAGGAAACAGCATTGCGCCAGCATAATATTCCGCCTGCCATGCAGGTGCAGGTACGCAACTACTTCTCCTCCCTTCAACGCAGATAGTACCAACCATAGCAAGGAGCACGGTTTGAGTGACGTAGAGTTGGCTGCAAAAGAGTTCATGCACTCGTTTGAATGCCTTCACCAGGAGATACAGAAGGTAATTGTTGGGCAGACTGATGTAATAGAGCCCGTAGTGGTGGCTCTCATCACGGGTGGTCATATCCTTCTTGAGGGTGTTCCGGGTTTGGGCAAAACTCTGCTTGTTCGTACGCTAGCCGAAGCTGTGGGACTGAAGTTTACTCGCATTCAGTTCACGCCAGATCTGATGCCAGCGGACATCACAGGCACCAACCTTATTGAAGAGGCAGAACACGGCAGGCGCACGTTTCGATTTCAGCCGGGACCAATCTTCGCGGGCTTGGTGTTGGCGGACGAGATTAATCGCGCAACTCCAAAAACCCAGAGTGCAATGCTGGAAGCGATGCAGGAGAAATCTGTATCCATTTCTGGGCAGTCACATCTGCTACCCTCCCCTTTCTTTGTCATGGCAACGCAGAATCCAATTGAGCAAGAGGGCACGTATCCCCTGCCGGAGGCGCAGTTAGACAGGTTCATGTTCAAGCTTATCGCGAGGAGACCTACATATAAGGAGATGGATATCATCCTTCAGCGCACTACGGGAACAGAGAACCCACAGGTAGCGACTGTGTTGACCGGTGAGAATATCCTCCGAATGCGCGAGCTTGCAAAACTTGTGCCGGCCTCACCGGAGGTACGTTCATTAGCCATTCGGCTCACCATGGCATCGCATCCTGATGATGAGTATGCCCCTGCATTGGTCAAACAGTATGTTAGGTGTGGTGCAAGCCCACGTGCGTCGCAGGCAATGGTGGCTGCAGCTAAGGTGCGGGCGCTGTCGAGAGGACGCTACAATGCTGCCATGGAGGATATACAATCGCTGGCACACGCAGCACTGAGGCATCGCATATTGTTGAACTACGATGGGTTCGCCGAAAACATTACAACCGATAAACTGATAGACGGTCTTATTGAAGAGAGTATGGTTGCCGCCCGGCGGGGCGTGTAGACCAGGAAAACTAAATCAAATCTCATTTAGATTCGGAGCCTGCAGCACGTGAACCGTAATAGGCGCACATGCTGCAGGAAAGTAGACACCTAAGGCAGCGTAAGCGTCGTTGCCCCTGCAAAAGAGGCGCCGTTTGCCACACCCCGTACCAACTCGGTTCCACGTGCCCCGGTAATACCAGAGTAACTGTAAACTTCTGTTACAGAAAACGACTGCCCTGGCGTTAAGGTACCAATCGAAACTGGAGTCCACGGCTGCGGCTTCAGGGCAGTTCCTCCCTCGTATAGCAGGGCAGCATTCAGTGTGACCCCTGTTGCGTTTGCCGTCCCTGTGTTAGATACCGTGATCTGTACGGCAACTTTTCCTGGCCCTGGGCTAGTCACTGAAACTATCTGCGAGGTTACCTGCACTCTAGAATAGCCGATTTGCATCACGAGCGCGCCACTGCTGTTTGGCAAGTTGGGATCGAACACGGTAATACGTGCGCTCTGCTTACTAAGCAGTGAGGCGGCATTTACGGTTGCATCCAGGCGATAGGCGCTGTGCCAAACGGTTGGCAGGGGCACCCCGTTCCACTCCACGACAGCATTCGTTGCAAAGCCAGAACCGTAGAACGAGAACGTGAAATTCCCGTTGCCACCGTTGTTAATGGCCACCTGATTTGGGCTAAGATAGCCAGCGCGAGGTCCTACGCGAAAGACTGTCCCGAAGCCGATCCCACCGCTGAATCCGCTGCCGTAGAGGTTGTGATCTGGCCCCACCACAACACCCGAGCGGGACAATGAGGCATCTGTTCCATTGAAACTGTGAATATTGTCTAACGCGCCGGTGGCCGGATCAAACCGGAACACACTCCCGTATCCGCCGAGTCCACCAAGCTGTCCGGTCCCGTAGAGAGCATTTCCAGGACCGACTGCAAGCCCCTCTTCTGGTTCAGACGTATCTAGCAGCTGGGATCCGAATGTATACGCTATGGAATAAACTTTGGCTTGCAGATTATAGGAGTAGATTGTGCCTGCACTGCCGGCACCACCTAACGCGGTAACCCCATAGATGTTTCCATCTGGCCCAAAAACGAGGCGTCCTTTTGGCACTGTACCGTCCGTCTTGGTTGCACCAAAAGCGTGTAAGACGGTAAAGTAATTGGTTGATGGCGAATACTCCCACAGTGTGCCGGAATTGTGTGCTCCAATATACGAAGTGGTTCCGTACAGATTACCGGCAAGATCCTCAAGAACAGGGCTCTCTGCATTGGCGCCGTCTGGGTTACCGTGGAAATAGTACAGGTCAGTGATGTTCCCGGTTTTGGGCGATGCTTCATATAGTACGCCGTAGCCGCTTCCACCAAGCGCGGTCGCCCCATACAAATCACCATTTGCTCCCACTACCACACTCGCTACGGGGTATGCACCATCGTTACCAGTAAAACTGTGCAGTATCGAAAATACGCCGGTAGGCGTCACCTGATAAATGGTTCCGTTGCCATACTGCCCGTTCACCATGGTTACACCGTAAATATTCCCGTTGTTAGGATCATATGTTACCGGTACTGCGTCATGTTGATTGTCGTGCGCCTGAAACGGAAAGGACGCTACAGTAGTAATATCTCCCCAGGGAAAAAGCTGAAAGATGGTGCCCTGTCCATACTTACCCCCGGAGTCCGTTACCCCGTAAAACGTGCCATTTGGCCCAGGTGAGAGCTGCATGGGATAAGCACCGTCTGAGTTGGTAATTCCATTCAAGCCGCTAAACACGTGCAAGGGTATCGCCGCATCATCCGGTGCATTGGGTTGCGTCGCCAACGCCGGCCCCGACGCGAACGCCATAGCAAGAAGCGAGGCCGCCAGGCCGCGCCTTACAAGTTTGTACATTTCAATCTCCAGGTAGCCATGTTAGGCTACGTGCTGATGTATTATTTTTAATGGTGTTCAACGCGCAGCAGCCAGTCTTACGCCATAATTCTGCGCCTATATGGGTATTATGGGTATCTAGATTGAATCTAATTACCTGCTAGTTCAACGTGATTCCTCGCCTCATAAATCGGCAGCAACGAAGTAAATTCCGTCGAGCCTTCTCATGACGATAGACTGAGACAGGGGCATAGGTTGCGGATCAACACAATGTCATGCACCAGAGTCACTACTTTGCGTAATACCGCTTTCGCATGGGCGGCGAGGCATTTACCATGACCAGTCTGGCATCTCAAATTGAGTCATTTCTTGACTATGAACTCACCGAACGTGGACATTCACGCAACACGATTGAGAGTTACCGTATTGACTTGATGCAGTTGCACTCTTACCTTTCCACCGTCGGAGTTAGCAGTGGACAAGAGGTGACCCGCCCACATGCAGAGGCTTATATTGCTGCCCTTGTTGCTAAGAGATTGAGTGAGGCATCTATCACTCGCAAATCCGCTGCGATGCATTCCTTTGCACGGTACCTTCAGACCGTAGAGGTTCGCACTGACGACTTTATGGAACTGGTACCCAGCCGAAAGCGGCCAAGGCGTCTGCCCCATCCGCTGTCAGAGGTGCGAATGAAAGCACTGCTCGAATTTGGTGACAACGACACAAGCGCAAAGCTGAGAGATCGAGCAATGTGCGAGTTGCTATATGCCTCTGGCCTACGTGTGTCCGAGCTGTGTACCCTGCGAGTAGACAGCGTAGACATGCGCGGTCGCACTGTGCGCTGTATGGGCAAGGGAAGTAAAGAGCGGATCGTTCCCGTGGGCGCGGTCGCTTGTCAATGGCTGCAGCGGTACCTCGACCTTGCCCGCCTGCCATTGAAGGCTAAACAGGGAACGGCGAAAACCCGTGCTCGCACCGTTGCCAACAGCCCCTTTCTGTTCCCCAATAACAAGGGTGGGCAAATTTCTCGCGCACAGGTGAGAAACATACTTATAAAGCGGGCCAAAGGAGCGGGAATCCCTGCGCGAATATCCCCTCATACTATGCGCCACTCATTTGCAACGCATCTGCTAAACAATGGGGCCGATTTGCGGGTTATTCAGGAGATGCTTGGCCACAGCAAGGTGACGACAACCGAAATCTACACGCAAGTGAGCAGAGACCGGCTGCGCGAGGTATACCGAAGTGCGCACCCACGTGCGCATTCCACAAAGCCGCAGGGCAGTCCGTAAAGCGGTATTAGCCCTGAGGGCCGCACAACTCACACTCACGTTGCCGTCAATCAGCACAACAGGCGCGCAGTAAAACCGGTGAGCAAGCGCCCATCTCCACCCATTCCTATTCCAGATTTTGGCCCCGCATTGCAGCTAATTCTGATCCTCATGGTTTTAATTCAATTGCCTTTTGCAATTAAATTGACAGTAATGTCGTTAATGTGCTATTATGTAATTAGAGCGCTTTGATTATACAGAGCGCTTTGATTATACAGAGCGCTTTGATTATACAGAGCGCACATTTCCATGAAGGAGTGTAGCCGTATGTCGATTCTGTCCCCCCGTCGAATTGTGTTAATGACGGTCATTCTTGCGACGCTGTCTGTATTCTTTGTTCCGCAAATCGCGAACGCGCAAACGCCATGGGTGTCGCTCACAACAGATGCACCCACGTATCCTGTTTTCGGGCAAACCTACGACTTCACGATTGTTGGCAGTTCGCCTGCACCCGGCGGAATGTGGGGAGCCGTCTCCATCGAATTTGCGCCCGTTGATCCTTTGACAGGCGCACCGGGTAGTTACCAATCCTGGGCCGAGAACATGTTGGGTTACACAACCACCTTCACACGCCTCGCCCGGAATATAATTCCTACAAGCGGTTACGAGCGCGCGACTGGATACTACTATGCAACACCCGGATCCGGTATAAGCCTCATCTATTCAAACGTACTGGGTGAGTTTATCCTGTAGTCGCTGCAAAGTTTCCCTTCCGGTTAACTACCGGAGGGGAAGTTACCATTTTGAGGACAGCCAACATGAAAAAGCGATTATGGATCGGTGTTTTGTTGGGTGCGCTGGTTAGCAGTGTGAACGTGTTATATGCACAGCCAGCTTACAAAAGGGAGAACAAAGCGACGTATTTACCGGCTCATGCCCCACACCTCTGCTACTATGCGGTGGTAGAGGAAATTTTGCCCAGCCAACCCCGACGTCTTTATCATGTGTGGTACTGCAATGGCCGATGGAAATCTGCCCCAGCCCAGAAGTTGGTGTTGTCGTACAATCCTAAGGCAATACTTGACCAGTTGGCATTCTATAGGACACGCCGGTTTGATGGCGCCTATCCGGGCTTGGTGTGGGTAGAAAACCAGATGGGAATGGCCTATCCCGCTGAGTCCAGTGAGCGGTACAACATCGGTAGGTTAATAAATCTATACGGAATTGCCCTAGTTGACAAGAAATATGGTACGCAAAACCAGAGCGAGGCAGAGGCAGCTTACCATACTCTATTTCAGCAATATCCAATGGCTGGAAGACTTCTCGTAACTGCCTCGCAACAACCTGGAAAAGATCTTCTCAATGGCATGCATCTAGACGGTGTTGGCAAGGTGGCAGGGCGGATATGTCGCCGGTACGCAGGTTCTTTCGGCATGACGTGGATAGATAAGCGCACACAACTTGTCCTTAAGCAGAAGATTAATATGGGTGGGACGCCGCCGGTGGTTTTCAAGGTTTTATCCATTCACTTCACCCACAAACTTCCTCGTGCTGTTTTTGAACTGCCTCGCGGCACACGAGTTTATCGACCCGCCGATTTTCACGGTGTTTCGCTTCCCGCCGGCGTTATCCCGATTAAAATGCCGGCCGACATCGCAGCTACAGGAATAAACTAGGCAACAGAGCCGAATATCAAGTTGATGGAGGCATTATATTGAGGCTGAATATCCAGATCTCTCTACCAGCCGTTATGGCGGCGTTCGCCCTATTTGTTGGCCCCACGCAGGCAGCCCCGAAACAGCACAGTTCTCCCTATACCTCACGCAAGTACGTACCAATTCACGCACCCAGGGTTTCATACTACGCCGTGCTGAAATTGCAGGATCGAGGCATGCCGGCACGGTACTATAAGGTTTGGTACAGTAATGGCATGTGGTTGAAGAAACCTGGGCAGCCGCTCCCTAAATTTTTTTCACACAATGAGGCATTGGCCGTAAAGTCAGCCTATCTCACGTACTACTTTGATGGGTCCTACCCTGATTTGGTCTGGGAGTCGAATCCACTTGGGTTTTGCGCGCCTGGGCAAGCTAGCGATAGGTCGAATCTCGGGCGCCTGTATCATCTTTACGGCAAACAGCGTGTCGACCAAAAATATCACATACCCGTAGAGAAGTCTGTTGACGGCTGGTATGACCATCCTGACCAGATCTATCCCTTTGGCTTTATATTGATAAGCCCGAACGAACAGCCCTTCAAGCGGCTGAATCCCACCATTCAGCGCAAAGGCACTGCAAAAGTTGCAGGTCGAACATGCGATGTCTATACCAACGACATGGGTACGTACTACATCGATGCTGCAACACACATTGTGCTACGTGCCGCAATGACCGCAAAGGCGGCAAATATTGATTTTACGGTGGTCCGCATTCAGTATACGAAGACGTACCCGCGGTCGCTTTTCCAGTTGCCACCGGGTACCCGAGTGTGGCGGCCATTAGACTACATTGGCCTCAAACTCCCTCATGGAGTACGGGCGATTACCATGCCGGCCAGCATCGCGGCAACCGGCATCGTGCATTGACTTTTAGTCGCATGTTTCTTAATGGCAATGGTAAGTTGTATGCAACATTGGCTCGCATGCAGGTTCTGTGCACTCAAGGAGACGTATGAAATTGAGATGGTTGAAACCCACCGTTGTAGAATTACCCCTAATCTGCCTCTGTCTTACGTCCTCTGCAGCAACACCACCAAAACCAGCGTCCACAGGCCCTGCAGCAGCCGAAGTCAGCCTTAAACTTGTTGCCGCCCCCCTCTACAAGGCCGCGGCAGAACTATCGGCACAAACTCATCAACAGGTTACAATTTCCACCTGGGCAAAAGATAGACCCTTCACCATCTTGTGCAACCACACGCCGGCAACCAGCATTCTAAGCGCGCTCGCATGGGCCACCAGAGGCCGCTGGGTGAAGCTAAAAACAGGCGGAATGTGTTTACAGCCAGACGCCAGTACTTTGGCCCTGGAGCAGAGCCAGATACAGGAGCGAAAGGCATGGATACGCAATCGAGTATGGAACCGGGAAGCAACTATTCAGCGGAGCATTGACGGAGCCCCTCGCGACAGTATTGTTGCCAATATCTGGCAGTCGCTTTCCCAGGAGCAGAAAAAAGCTGTATTTGGTACCTCCGTTTTACATGTGGGAGCGTCTGGAGCAGATTTCACTCAATTGCGCAAGGATATCATTGGCAATGTGCACTTTGAATCCTTGTCGCCGCAACTGCAGGAGACTGTTAAGGAGCAGCTAGGCGGTATGCTTTCGCTCGGCAATATAACTGCCAAAACCAACCTGAGCGGTTTTACCCTTGGTTTCTGTTGGTCTACAAGCCAACTGAATGTTGGGGGGTACACACATAGGCACAAGGGTTGGGTATCTGGCACCATGCCGCTCCTGCAATCGAATAGCGCAACGTTACTACTTGGGAATGATGGTGCGCTCATTGCCTCCGATGGTTGTAACACCGAGCGCGAGAAGGCTCGCGTAGATCTGTTTTCGCCCTATTCCCACGGTCGCTGGACGTTTCCGTTCGTTGTTCCGCAGAACATAGATTTCAATCCCGCGCCAATCGACACTATTCTGCAATTGATTTACAAAAAGACGCATGTTCCAATCGTCAGCGACGGCTATATAGGCCCACAACTTGTTTACCCGTTCAGTTTTTTGGCCGGCAAATCGTTTACCCTTCAGTCGTTTTTGCTTCCACTGGCTCGAAGCACCGGCCACCATATTATTCTATTCCGCGACGTTTTAGCTTTTCGAACTCTCACGCTTGGAAGAGATCTCATGGCAGAACCACCAGCGGCATTGCTGACAAAGTATCTTGCATGGGTGAAAGGTAAAGCGCACCTAACGTTAAAGGACTTCGAGGAGCTGTCGTCGCTTAGCCATGACGCGTTTCTTGGTATTACAGCACGGACCCTTGAAATAACTCATCTACCGAGGCAGGACGTTGGCTGGCCGGTGAGTATGCGCGCGTTCCTGCGGAGATTAACCTTAGCGCAGTGGAAGCAATGTCAAACTGCCAACGGGCTGCCGCTCAGCAGTATGTCCTCCACCGAACAGCGAACGTTCCTGCTCACAGCGTTAATGGGCGCCCGCCCACAAACAGCAGGAAGCAGTACTGCAACGGAGGGGTTTGCGATTACGGTCAACGGACCGCACAACATGCCCCAGTCGATAGATCTGCACTTTCGAGCGGCCGGCCCTCCTGCCGTCACACGCATATGGCGGTGGAACAGCGCTTACCCGGGTACAATGGAAGAAATTACAAAAGCAGCCAACACCTCAACTGGATAGTCGCGCTCATACAAACCAACGCTGAATACCCCTGAATGAACTGACGATCTGCATGGGCAATTGCGCTCGCAATTAGCTTGCCGCCATCAAGAAAGGTCATTGGGTGAATCTAAAAGCCTCCATCAAACAACAGTACCACGCCGGCCTCGCAATGCTGGCAGATTGTGTAGAGAGGTGCCCACCCAGCTTATGGCTTACAGGAGAGCATCCACGAACCGTTTGGCGCATAGCATTTCACGCTGCATTTTTCACCCAGCTCTACCTTGGGCAAGAGGAGGCATCGTTTCAACCGTGGCCCGCCCGCACTGAAAAGATACACCCAGGGCTGTGGACAGACCCGGCTGAATTAGAGCCATTTGAGCTAGCGAAGGACGCGGTGGCCTATTCCATCAGCGAAATGCTCGCCTACATACAATATGTGGATCATCTGGTGGATATGCTGGTAGATGAGCTGAACCTGGATGCACAGGAGACGGGCTTCAGTTGGTATCAAAACATGGACAAGTTATCGCATGTATTGCTCAACCTTCGGCATCTGCAAGGTCATGTTGGCCAGTTATCGGAAATTCTGATGCGGCAAGGCATTGATACAGCCTGGGTGAGCGCAGCCAGCGGACCGGAAGTGTAGAACTGACCAGGTCGTTATGCCGCAGCTGGCCGCATTAGCCTGCTTTGGGGTTGGCACGTAATCGCAGCTAAAGGCTACAGCGCCAGGATTACGGAATCCTTCGGCAATGGTTAACCTCCGTATCACACCAGTTCGCGCGGATTTATGAGTGCGCGAACGTGCATGTTAAAATAAGGCTCCCGAATTGTGATTTGACCGCCCACATCCCTCTCAGTCTGCTCGTTGCCTGCTAGAATATAACGGGTACGCTGTTATACTATCTCAAATCAGCGGTACAACCATAACGCAGTAGCCTTCACCACAGTGTGACACGATGATGCCCATTCAGGTCCGGTTACGTTCCCGCAGTGCCAGCATGATTGTACGCAACTTGGTGAGCGCCAGGTTGTCGCCTGCGTTACTGCCACGTTTTATGCCCTTATGAAAGGTCTTGCATAGATGAACAGACTGTCTCAAGAGACAAGCCCTTATTTACTGCAGCACGCTGATAACCCTGTACACTGGTACCCGTGGGGTGAAGAGGCATTTGCAGATGCTCGGGCGCGTAACGTGCCAGTTCTGCTTTCAGTGGGGTATTCAGCATGCCACTGGTGCCATGTAATGGCTCACGAGTGCTTTGAGAATGACGAAATTGCTGGGCAGATGAATCGAGAATTCGTCTGCATCAAGGTAGATCGAGAAGAACGCCCAGATATCGATTCGCTCTACATGGAGGCGGTACAGCTTACGACTGGACAAGGCGGCTGGCCGATGACAGTATTTCTCAACCCGGAAGGCGTACCATTCTACTGTGGAACCTATTTTCCACCCGAGGATAGGTACGGAAGACCGGGTTTTCCACAGGTTATGAGCGCTATTAGTGAAGCGTGGACCAATCACCGAGCCGATATTGAAGAGCGCGGTGCAGCAGTGTTAGAGGGCCTGCGGCAGTCCGAAACCATGCCCTCCAGTGTTGACGGTGCGAGCCTAGAGCTGTTTATTAGCGCCTCGCAGACGATAGCCGCACGTATGGACTCCTACCATGGCGGGCTTAACGGCGCACCGAAATTTCCAATGCCTTCGGTGCTGGAAGTGCTTTTGCGAGCCGGAGCCACAACCGGCGATGGAAACGCACTTCACCTCTTAGAACGAACATTGCAGCGTATGGCACTAGGCGGAATATATGATCAGATCGCCGGTGGTTTCCACCGTTACAGCACTGATGAAATCTGGTTGGCACCCCACTTTGAAAAGATGCTCTATGATAACGCACAGCTGGCCCTTCTCTATACCAGGGCGTGGCAGGTAACGCGCAATCCGTTCTATCAGGGGGTGGCAGAAGAGACGTTTGCGTATATGAAACGGGAAATGTTGAACGGGCACGGCGCATTCTTCTCTGCACAAGATGCTGACAGCGAAGGCGCTGAAGGTACCTTCTACGTGTGGAGCGAATCAGAGATTAGGGCGGTACTTCCCACGGACGAAGCGGATGTATTTGCGTCGTTTTACGATGTAACCGCTGCCGGAAATTGGGAGGGGCGCTGCATCCTTCGGGTGGTAAAGCCTCTGGAGCAGGTGGCAGCTCAATACAATCTTACGCTTGAGCAGACAGCCGACCTCCTTGAGAACGCCAGGCAGCGGCTGTACGACCACCGGGCGCAACGTACCCCACCCGCTCTGGACGACAAGGTGATTACAAGTTGGAATGCACTGGCGATTGCAGCGTTTGCCGAGGCAGGGCGAGTGCTTCAGCAGGAGGA
Organism: bacterium; assembly: GCA_021777995.1. Lineage (GTDB taxonomy): Bacteria > Armatimonadota > Chthonomonadetes > Chthonomonadales > Chthonomonadaceae > JAJZFK01. Next base: position 13,936 of record JAJYCW010000016.1, on the reverse strand, counting down.
CCTGCTAGATACGGCCCGAGGTGCTGCAACCTTCATACTAACGAATATGACACGTCGAGATGAAGCCAATCGGCTTCGCCTCTGGCGCACATGGCGAGCCGGGGTGGCACGGCATGAAGGTGTATTGGAAGACTACGCTGCACTAGCATGCGCCCTCTGTACACTCTTTGAAACTACCGGGGATGCTCGGTGGCTGTCAGCTGCTGTTGAGTTAGGGCATTCGCTATTGGAGTGCTTTACTATGGAAGGTGGCGGCTTCTACACCAGTGCCCATGATGCAGAAGCACTGCTGATTCGCCCCGCCGAATGGCAGGACAATGCCGTACCGGGCGGCTGCTCAATGGCTGTTGAGGCGTTGACGCGGCTTGGAAACCTCACTGGTAACAGTGCATTCAAGGAGTCTGCCGCTACCACGCTAAACCGAACGACGGACATGGTTGCCAAATATCCAACGGCTTTTGGCCGTATGGTAACCGTAATGCAGATGGCTTGCACCGACAGTTTAGAAATAGTGATTGTTCAAGGCGACGACCCAAAAGATTCCATCGATCTGCTAAATGAAGCATGGGCCAGATTTGCACCGTCCCGCAACGTGGCTGTGGTTACCGAGGACTCTCGTAAGCTGTTAGATACCGACCTGGTGAGTGGTAAGGAAGCGCTTGACCATCACGCCACTGCGTATGTCTGCCGAAATCGTTCATGCAGTGCTCCAGTAGCAAATGCCACTCTACTGGGAGCGCTGTTAGACTAATTAATGCTTTGCAGGCAATGGTGGCACTGGATGATGAAGCAAAGTAAACAGAAGGTAGCACATGAAGGAGACAAAAATCGTGGCATTATACGCCAGGTGGTAAGTCGTACTGCGCTCAACCCCGCCTTTGAAATATTGAAGGGTGAACCACAAACCGCCTACCCCCAGTGCCAAACCTACGAAGATGGGTACACCAACGATACAATGCATCAATCCGAAGACCAGACTCCTCCTACAGCCCTGTTTCCAGTTATGTGTACCCACCCTAAACATCATCTCTTCCTCATAGGCAAAAAGCGGTAGTGCCATTAGCAATACCACGCCAAAAGTTATGCCTAAGAACCCATATTTAAACGGTAGGGTGATGACATTTTGTGCCTGCGATTTGGTGGGTTCCTTACGATACACGGTAGTGGCGTGACCAGCTACCGTAACCTGCTGCGTCTTCACCACGTGGTATTTGGGCTGAAGCACGTAGATCCACGATCGATCCAGAAATGGCATTGTTCTGTAAAGAAGACCTGCCACAATCAAGACAACGAAAATTGCCCCGATGCTTTGAGCTACAATGGATACGGTTATTTTGCGGTAAAAATGCCAGTGTTTCTGCAGGGTTCCGCTTGTGATATCGATAAGCAGATTGATCACAATATACGCGATCCACGCATATTCTACCGCGTGCCAAACATACCCTTTATACCGTCCAAATATGGACGATGCTGCAGTACCAGATCCAAACACGACGCCTAATATCAGGAGAAAAAAGATGATTTCTCTGGGCCCCACTTTGGGAATGCGCATCCGGCGCCTCCCCGATCTACTCATCGTAGCGGCTGAAGAACGCTGCCTAACCGGTTCCGTGGGCTGGTTCTCTAAGGGCAATTTTGTTACGCCTTCATTGTCTTCCAACAAATACTCCTTACACGTCCGCCCTATATATAGGCCTTGTAATACTCAGCTAATGTCTAGAGATCAGGGCCATGCTGACCTAGAAGGGCAAACGGCGGTATTAAACCAATAATAAACGCTGCCGGCCTCATTATGTCAAACGCACTATACAACAAGGTCGGTGCTCCAGTCCATACGTGAATGGAGGCAGGATTCGCCGGTGGCCAATCTGCCAGAACGGGCCACAAAGTTAACGCAGCCAATGCCAGAAAGAGGTAAATGCGTGCAACGTTGCGCGTGCGCGTCACCATGGCCAGGAACAAGCCGAACAATGCACCACACGCCGCACCGCCAAGTTCTACAACTGCCATGGCGACGGGTACACGCAGTGGCAAACAGATTAACCAGGCTGCAATAAGGACTATAATCGAACCTACTGCCGCACGCCTAGGGGCGGTATTCACGCCTATTTGCCCATGGGGGCGAACCGGGACCGTATCCATTCACCGATCACAATGGCCAGCTTAGTTGGTGTTGAAACGCTTGCTCTAGTTCTAAATACGTTGTACTGGTTGCGCTTAATCGCCAACAGTATCCCGTAATAAATCCGTATCATGATCCGCAAGGTAGGCCGTGCAGACGGCTGAATAAGCGGTACCAGTTTCCAGGCATCCTGGTAGAGCCCCTCGGCGCGGGCAGTTTCAAACTCCATTAACGCAACAAATGCGCTGCTGCAATCTCCTTGCAGAAGCATGTCCTCTGTAACGCCAAATCTGCGAAGCTCTTCCTGGGGCAGATAGACGCGATCCCGCTGGATATCCTCTTGTATATCGCGCAAGATGTTCGTTAGCTGAAGAGCCAGACCACAAGACTCCGCGTACTGCAACACGTTTTCGTCGGATGTATCGAAACCCCACACATAGATACAAACAAAGCCAACGACGCTCGCAACGTGGTAACAATACCTGCTTAGATCATTCCATGTTTCATAGCGTGTTCTCACCAGATCCATCCCCGTACCCTTTAACAAATCAAAAAAGTACTGATGGGGTATTGAGTAAGTCGTTACGGTGTGATAGAACGCGGGCCACAACTGTCGCTCGCTAAAGTTACCATTTAGGGCAGCGCTCACCTCGGCGGTCCAGGCAGCCATGCGCTCCTCTCTGTCGTCGCCGGCCTCGTCGCTCACATCGTCGCTGATTCGCATAAACGCGTAAATGGCACACATAGAGAGACGGCGTGCGGCATCCAACGTCATGAACGAGAAATAAAAATTACGCGCCTGCTCTTTTGTAAGCGTTTCACAATACGCATACGAGGCCTGCAGTGTTTGCGAGTTTGCAGTGACACCCGATGTAGACGCGCTCACAGGCGGAAAAGCCGCTTCGTTAGCATCAATAGTTGGCGGCTCTTGGGTATGGATGGCCTCCTGCCAAGAACATCGTAACCCTGTGCCTCAATTCGGCGCAACACCTCCAGGCCGCCGGCAGTAAACATCTGCAGATCGAGCTGAAGCCTGCGATCTACCATTTCCAGCAACGGCTCCCCCTTGCTAAAGAGTTCCTGGGTTCGATCAACCTCAAATTTCATGAGCTCACCAAACTGCGGTGTGAACCTCCGGCCGTTGATATCTTCCACGGCCACCCCAAAGCGGCTCATGTCCTCAAGAGGAATATAGATGCGGCCCTTAGCAATATCACGAGTGACGTCCTGCCAGAAGTTGGCGAGTTGCAGAGCGGTGCAAGTGTAATCTGATAGGGACTGCCGCCTGTCGTCGCTGTATCCTCCAAGATAGAGCACCAGCCTTCCCACGGGATTAGCCGAGTTTTTACAATAACCCAGCAATTGGTCGTAGGTTTGATAGCGTGTCGTTCGTTGATCTTGCCGAAATGCCGTAAGCAGGTCGCGAAACGGCTGGGCAGGGATTCCAAACTGCTTTACTGTGGACTGCAATGCCACGAAAACAGGGTGCGTGGGCGCTCCTGCATACATGGCGTCCAGTTCCCCTTCCCACCAATCTAGCAGCGCAAGTGACGCAGCGGTATCTCCAACTTCGTCACCCAGGTCATCACTAATTCTACAATATGCGTACACGCTGTAGAAATGCGGCCTCAGCGGCTTTGGACAGAAGGCGGTGGCAACCAGAAAGTTCTCGTAGTGCGAGGTTGCGAGCTTGCTGCAAAACTGCGCAGCTTCCGCGGGAGTGGCCGTGCCCTGCCAGCGGTAGGCCGCCGGAATTTTGCTTTCAATTTCGGGTGATAGGGTCGTGATCATTTAAAAACCGTCGCATATGGGCGCCGCGATTTCCATAATTTTGACCCTATTATACCGCCAGATGCATCACACCGGCAGTGCCACTACCCCTAATCGGCGGGTTCTATGAACTGCCGTGCAATTCGGCCCCCGTCAGACCGTGCCTCTTCCGCAGCGGACAAGTTACCGTCAATCCTGGTTTGAGACGTACAATGCTTTTGCCAAAATCGGGAACAAACCTGACAATTGGCACGAAAAGAGTGCACAAAAACAACTTTTGAGAATTCTCGCAAATTCTGTAATGATTTAGCGATAGTTAACCAATATATTTGCCGGTACGTGCGTCTAAACATACCTCCCACCGTTGTTCACTGATGAACGTTAACACCCTGCCGCGATGGCAGGTTCAACTACCGCACCTCGTCGTGCTATTTCCGCAGGGAGACAATCATGATTACAAGGATGTTCCAGCCCGCGATTGCGCTGATGAACAGGCTGCGCTATCCAATGAAGATGGCGTTAATTGGAATTCTATTTCTCGTTCCTCTCGCCATAGTGGCCAACTATTTTGAACGCGAGATAGACAGTGGCATAACGTTTGCCCAAAAGGAACGGGAGGGTGTTGCTTATGAAATTCCTCTTTCTCACCTGCTTCAACAGGCCATTATCGCCAGTACTGCTGCATCAAGTAGTACCCCGGTAAACACTAGTGATGCTAATTCCGCAGTGTCGGAAGTAGATGCCGTAGACCATAAGTTTGGTGGCGACCTGAAGGTGAGCGGCGCATGGGCAACACTGAAGGCAGAATGGAATAACCTGCAAGGTGACTCGGGCAGGTCCACCACTGTTACTAGCGACGCCTATAACAAATTCCTGAATGACGTGTTGGCCTTCTCTACAACTGTAGGCAACAACTCCAATCTTATTCTCGATCCTCAGATTTCAAGCTACTACGTGATGGACAGCGTGCTTACGCAGCTGCCCCAGGCAGAGATCAACCTTGCACAGGCCGCGCAGCAGACAGCTGCCGCTAAGCGTGCTCACCACCTTGGCAGCGCACAGAAGACAAGCCTGGCGGTTCTGTTGGGTCAGTTTGACCTCCCCGTCACGACGCTGCAAACCGACCTGCAGATGGCGTCTAAAAGTGATCCGTCCATTCATTCCAGGTTGGCGGACGCCGCTAATGACTTCGGAAGTAAGGCAGAGACGACCTCCAAACTTCTTAGCCAGCTTGCCGCCGGAAACTACTCCGCGGATACGTTTTCCGCTGCAAACCGAAGTGCAACCAGTGCACTGCAGTCTGCATTCGAATATCGCGACGGCGCTACCGCAGAACTCGATGCACTGTTAGTGCAACGAATTACAGGCTTTACTGCCCGTAGAGATAGCGTTAACCTGGCGATGATCCTGTTTGTAGCGGTCGCTGGTTACTGTTTCATTGGCTTCTACCTCTCTACGGTTGGCGGTGTAGCAGTCGTATTGAAGACCGCCCGTGAAATAGCTGGCGGCACATTTCTTGGTGAAATCAATGTTACGATGAACGATGAGGTTGGCGCCCTCGCACGGACAGAACTCACAGTCATGGCGGAAAACGCTGCAAACTTGCGTAACGTAGCAGAGGCAGCCGGGAGTATTGCGGATGGCAACCTTAATGTAGAGATTCTGGTGCGTGACGATCAGGACGTTATAGGAGTGCAGTTTAGTAGGATGCTCGAGAACCTGCGCCTACTAATTGATGGGTTCACTACCAATATCGAGAGTGTTGCTCGTTCTACTGTCAACCTTTCTCAGCATAGCGCCACCTCTGCCGCGGAGGCACAGAGCATTGCCGAGGCGATAAGCAGGGTCACTGTTAGTGCCGATGTAACCGCCCGCGGCAGCCGGGAAATGGCCCAGGCAAGCGACCAACAGGCACGAGCAGTGACCCAGGCCTCAGAGGCGATGCACGAGCTGGTGCAGATTATTCACCGTCTGCGGGATATAACCAACCAGCAGAGCCTGGAGGCCGAACGTGCCCAACAGGGCGTGAGCAAGACATCCAGCACCATCCAGATGGTCGCGCAGGCTGCAGGCGAGATGACGGAGATGTCTGACAAAGCAGCGGAGGTAGCCGTTACGGGTGGTAAAGCCGTAGAGCAGACTATTGCAAGCATGCAGCGAATTGGTGAGCTGGTACTTTCCTCATCCAAACTTATTGTAGGTCTGGGAGAGGCCAGCAAAGAGATAGGAGGCATTGTAGAGGTTATCAGTCAGATATCCGAACAGACCAATTTGCTGGCCCTTAACGCTGCAATTGAGGCCGCGCGCGCCGGGGAGCACGGTAAAGGATTTGCCGTTGTTGCTGATGAAGTACGGAAACTAGCAGAGCGGGCTGCCCATGCGACATCGGAGATCAGTGCGTTAATTGGCAGAGTGCAACAGGAGGTAACACACTCCATCTCGGCTATGGAGACCAGCCGACAGGAGGTAGAACACGGCGCAAAGCTGAGCAGTGAAGCTGGAGAAGCACTGTCGCAAATTCTACAGGGGGTACAGTCGGTTTCTACGCGAGTGAAGGAAGTGCATTCACAAGCAGCCGACATGACCTCCTCTGCGGGGATTGTCCTATCAACGGTTGAGTCTATTCTAGTAGGAGCCAAAGAGAGCGCCTCTGCAGCCGACACAATGACGGGCCAGGCTGAGCGCGTACAGAGCGCCGTAACATCTGCCGCGGCTACCAGCCAGGAAACAGCAGCCGTCGCGCAGGAAATTAGCGCCTCTGCGGCAGACGTATCCCGGAATGCACAACAGGTTTCGGATGCCATTACAACAATGAACGGTGTTATCGAGCAGGTAAGTAAAGAGGGTGACGTCATGCAGCAGGGAGCGCGAAGAGTGACGGCGCTTCTAGAGCCTTTCCAGCAGGTGCCAGTGCCTGTCACACAGGAAGGACCGGCAGCGCGGAATTGTCGTGACCAGCGCGCACCACAACGCCAAGCAGCCTGACACTTGCAAGGGAGTACGGAGGGCGCACCGTGACGCGCCCTCCACAGCCCTTACTGCCTGCTTTCTTGACACGGGATTATGGCAAGTGTATAATAGGCTGATATACGATGGCGGTTGGCTCAGGGGTAGAGCGCTTCCTTGACACGGAAGAGGTCACTGGTTCAAATCCAGTACCGCCAATCCTCCTCTTGTTTTCCTCGCCTAGCGATCATTTTAGATTTCCCGGATTGCTGCCAGGCACATATATACCCCTATGGATGTTGCTCTTTCAGCTCGGGAAATGCTATCGTGTTTACGGTCGCCTCGCTCCGCAAAGTCAAGTAGCTGGTATACAAGCCTTCATTTTCTGGCGGTGATTGGTCAAATCGCGAAGCTTGGCTGTAGAAGAGCTTGACCAGGTACAGCAGTTACCCGTCAGATAGCATTCACTGGAGGACGAGAATGCTATGTATAATCATGTGGGAAGCTATTGGATAAACCCCGTGCTACTCCTTTTGAAGAAACGAGGCGTCGTCAAACTTTTGGGCATTGAACCTTCCCAACAGCTCTCCTTAGACGATTACCAACGTATCACACAAATATGACAGTAATCCCGGTGAAATTCTGGATGAGCTTAGCCGGAGAGTGGGCGTTTGTTCTCGCTGTTTGACTGCCCAGTCAAACCTTCTAAAGGGTGTTTGTAGTCAATGTGTGGAGTCGAGTGAGGACTAAAACTCACCCGGGCCGGTACAGGCACCCGCAAGCTCACTAGACGCACCTTGTACGCAGCGGTATTACGGGATTTCTTTAGTGGTAGTCTCTCAAGTTCCTATTCGTTACCAATAAAACGAGGCTCCAATTCAGGCTGACTATCTACCAATTCAGGACCCCTTCTTGCCATACAAATCGGAACAGTCCACTTTGGTGAATAATCACCTACCACATTGACGCGTAGGGATGCCCGCGGCATGGCGCAGCCCAGCTTTGTGTCTCCCTGCCCTACTTTGTCAACCTCCTCAACAAACGCTAACTCCCTTTCTACGAGGTTGGTACCCATTCAGAGGTGAAAACGGTTGATATACTCGCCTATATTCAAGATTGTTAACAGGATGCGACGCTGGCCATGCGAGTATTGATCGCAGACTCCCAGGCGTGAGTACTCTATTGACACACTTGCTGCTTTGCTGATTCAAGTGCAACATATTGATGCACATTGAGAGATGTGATACGCAGTGAACGATCTGAAACAGAAAGGAAAACAAAGCCAGTGCCAACGTCTTTAACGTTACGCCTCCCCGAAGAAGACGCCGCCGAACGCGCCGGATCGCTCGGAGAGAACGCCGTTCTGTCTGCGAAGTAGGAACGCGCATCGTAGTTGAATAGCTGCGCCAAACCGTTTTCCCTTTATCGAGTTTCGCAGCATCAATGGCGAACAAGTGGCCTGCCTCAGAGGCCGCTTGGAGGTCTGGCAGGTGATGATGATCGCGCAGCAGTATGCCAACGATATTGCAAGGACAGCCGAGCATCTGGATTTCCGATCTGAGCGGGTTCAAGCCACCTTCGACTATGCTGCTGCGTACCAAGCTGAGATCGAGGTGGCTCTTGCCGAGAGCCGAAAGGGCCTGTAGTGGCTTAAGTGGTTCTTTCTGCAGATATAGCGTGCCAGCCTGAGTTAGGATGATCCATCTCGCATTAAGCCCTACCTCCCCATGCCTCTTAATCTCCTTTTGGGCGAGAATATATCGCAATTAGTAGCGGGCCACGTGCGGAAGCATCAGTCTGACATCGGGTTTGAGAGCGTGCACACCTCGCAGCAGGGCGCCTTTCGAGGGCGGCTCGATAGAGAGTTGCTGTTGGTAGCGTCGGCAGGTGGCCTAACGCTGGTCACCTACGATTTGAAGACCATTCACCCTCTTCTAGTCGAGCTATCTGCTGAAGGTCAATCATATGCGAGCGTGGCTTTTGCGGATGCGTTGACAATTGCCAACGATGAATTCGGCACGATCATGCGCGCCTTCATCTGCTTCTGAGAGCATCATCAGTCGCTCGACTGGCAAAACCCTGTTCATTTCTGGATAAACCTTCCCGTTAATTGTCAGGCTTTTCTTACACGTACATCGACCAAGCCACGTCCGCTCTACACATCCAAAAACCACTGGCAGGTTTAGCAACTCCGGTACTTATTGGTTATCGCGTCGATTACCGAGCCTGTTACGACGCATCCACAGGCGCGTCTATTGCTGCTAGCTGCATCACGCATGAGCAGCCGGAAGCAGCCAAGGCAATTACTCGCCGTAAGGCGGTCGTGTGTTCCTCGTTTTGGGCAACGCCCTATCGACTATAACCAGGTGAGATCAATGCTTTTGCACCTCACAGGCACGGGATACAAACCAGCTGCGGCATTAAACCGTAACTGCTAACATTGCCTCCTGTGCCCTTGATTATGGTGCCCCTAACCTGCTAAAATAGTGCAGACAATTTGCGTGAGTGCAAAAACTCTAAATTTTGAATCGTATAAATGGCGCTTGCGGCAGATTTGTTGGCTCCGCTGCGCACAATGGGAGGACTTGAGCGCAGCATGGCTATTGGAAAAGTAGTCCAGGTGCAGGGACCTGTGGTGGATTTGGGCTTTGAACCGGGCCAATTGCCCACTATTAATAACGCCGTAGTCGTACGAGAGCCGTCCCGCGGCATCAACCTTACCCTGGAAGTGGCTTCTCACCTTGGCAACGATGTTGTTCGATGCATAGCCATGTCCAGTACGGATGGACTCGTTCGCGGTATGGCTGCCGAGGATACTGGTACCCCTATCGCCGTACCCGTAGGACGAGGTACTCTTGGCAGGGTGTTGAACCTCCTTGGCGAACCCATTGACGAAAAAGGCGCCATAGACAGCAATGAGCGCTGGGCCATTCATCGTGAGCCACCACCGTTTGCAGAACTCAACAGTGCCCAGGAAGTCCTTGAAACCGGCCTAAAAGTCGTAGACCTGCTCACCCCCTTCCTTAAAGGCGGAAAGATTGGCCTGTTTGGCGGCGCGGGGCTTGGCAAAACCGTTTTGATCCAGGAACTCATCACGAACATCGCGACCGAACATGGTGGCTTTTCTGTGTTTGCGGGTGTTGGTGAGCGAACCCGCGAAGGCAACGACCTCTGGCTTGAGATGAGTGAGTCCGGCGTTATTGACAAGACTGCCATGATCTTCGGCCAGATGAACGAGCCACCTGGCGCACGACTGCGCGTGGCGCTTTCCGCGCTAACCGTTGCAGAGTATTTCCGCGAGCAGGAAGGCCAGGACGTTCTCCTTTTCGTCGATAACATTTTCCGGTTTGTACAGGCGGGTGCCGAGGTTTCGGCCCTACTGGGTCGTATTCCAAGCGCTGTAGGATATCAGCCGACGCTCGCCACCGAGATGGGTGCGCTGCAAGAGCGCATTACATCCACCAAGAAGGGGTCGGTTACTTCCGTGCAGGCCATTTACGTTCCTGCTGACGACCCCACCGATCCTGCGCCCGCAACCACTTTTGCGCACCTTGATGCTTATGTTTACCTGGAACGACGAGTGGCAGAAAAGGGTATTTATCCTGCAGTCGATCCGTTGGCCTCCACGTCCCGTATCCTGCAGCCGCACGTGGTTGGCGAGGAGCACTACGCTGTTGCCCGCGGCGTGCAGCAGATCCAGCAGCGATACAAGGAGCTTCAGGATATCATTGCGATCCTGGGTATTGACGAACTTTCTGACGACGATAAGCTGGTTGTCGCACGGGCACGCCGAATCGAGCGTTTCCTTAGCCAGCCGTTCCATGTTGCGGAGCAGTTTACGGGTATTCCCGGAAAATATGTACCGCTGAAAGAGACTGTACGCTCATTCAAAGAGGTCATTGAAGGCAAGTACGACGATCTACCGGAACAGGCTTTCTACAACGTCGGCACCATAGAAGAGGCCGTTGAGAAGGCCAAGACCCTGCAGTCCTGATCGGAGAGAAATCATGCCCACGTTTAACCTGGAGCTTGTAACTCCCGCTCGTGTACTGTTTGAAGGTGAGGTTGAGTCCCTGCGTGCCCCTGGCGTTGAGGGTTCATTGGGCCTGCTGGCCGGCCACGCGCCATTGCTAACAGAGCTTAAAGTTGGCCTTGTTAAGCTGGTGCTGCCTAACGGCGCTCAGGAGTTCGTGGCCTGTAGCGGTGGGTTCATGGAAGTCACCACTCAGAAAACCATCATTCTTGCGGACGCTGCTGAAATGGCGGCTGACATAGATGTGGAACGCGCACGACGCGCACTACAATCTGCAGAAAGTGCGCTGGGAACGGTAGAGCCATCTGGAATCGCTGATGTGAAGCTTCAGATTGAGCGAGCGAAAAACCGCATCAACGTTGCTCAGATGCGTATTTAACCTGGTGGCTCCTTCTGCCCGGCTGGTAGAGATCTTCTCAAGCATTCAGGGTGAGGGCCTTCTTGTAGGGCAGCGGCAGGTATTCGTACGAATGTATGGATGTAACCTCCGCTGCTCTTACTGTGACAGCCCTGAAACGCTGAAGGAGACACCTTCCCCTCAAACATGCCGTGTGGAGTTCCCTGCCGGCAGCTCACAGTTTTACCGCCTTGCGAACCCCATAGACCCCGCGCTTCTTACTAGCACCCTGGAGTCCTTCCTGCACGAGCCTCATCACTCGCTCTCCATCACCGGTGGTGAACCATTGCTGCACGCGAACTTTCTTGAGACGTGGCTGCCAGAAGTTCAATTACTCAACCTGCCGGTGTTCGTAGAAACGAACGGAATGCTTCCAGACCACCTTAAGCGCATTGCCCCCTACGTTCACTATATTTCCATGGATTATAAGGCGCCATCCGCAACCGGAATTTCACGCGACCGCACAGTGGCTGCGCATGCGGCCTTTCTCGAAACCGCATGCCAATATAAAGCGGTGACATACGTCAAACTTGTGGTAACAGCTTCCACGCTGCCTCAGGAGATTGACGACGCAATAGCTTTGATATTAACACAGCACCGCGATGTACCCCTTGTTCTTCAGCCAGTGACACCCTTTGGCAACGAAAGGCAAACGGTAAATCCCTTAACACTAATGCGCTTTCAGGCCCAAGCCCGGGCAGCACTAAACGACGTCCGCGTCATCCCTCAAACGCACAAAATGCTTCATGCTCTCTAGACATAGAAGGTTGTTATGCAGAAATACATTGTTCGAAATAGCCTTGGCTTCTCGCGTGGCGGGCTAATCAGTTGTCCAGTACCCAGTGAAGATTTCCATCTCGCCGATGGGCATCGTCCGCTTGCCTCCCAGTGCATTACCATTGGCGGTGCGACTACCCTTCATGCGATGGTTGGTAAAATCGAACCAAACGGTGCTAAGGAGCTCTCGCTCTACCCCGGAAAGTATAACGCAGCCAGAAGAGTATTTGGAAGTACCGGTCACCTGCAGTCGCCCGATTACGCGCTTTCCATCCCGAATCCGACGTTTGGCATCAGCGAAATCACTCTGCGCGATTATGATATTTTGGTAGATTACAGTAGCGGCAGCAGCGGGCTAGGCGGCCTGCTAGACGGAAAAGGCATCTCACTCGCTAGTGACCGAAGTGCTGCAGCATTAATTCAAAACGGTCCTGTATGGGCGGCGGTGCAAGGGACAACTCAAGTAACTGGTGAGACGGTGGCGAGTATAACCTCGGAAGTGCGAGTCTACAGTGGTTCACCTACCATAGAGGTTGTAATCGGCTGCAGTAACGCGTCCGCGGGATTTTTCGTAACGGTACCAGGACATCCGGCTTCTGCCTGTGAGATACCCCACTTTACAGGACCGCATTCGCAGGGCTTTGCAATGACCGCCGGCGGCGAAGCAGTCTGTTGGATAGCCATGGACAGCACCTGCACCGTTAGTACGGAGACCCATCAACTGCTCCTGCCCTTAATTAAGGATAGTACAAACCTCTGGATGCGGATCATTCCTGTAAGCGAGCATTTGGACACCCAATTCCACGATTGGTGTGAGGCTCAGTTTCGCCCTCTAGCCGTTGAAGAAGTAGTGTAGTAGTAAGACTAGGCGCCTGTCACTCCGCGGTCAAAATGACAAGCGCCTGTATCCGGGTCATGTTGATAGGTGGGCAGTCTAGTTGAACCGTTCGTACGGCAACAATTAAGCCGGGCGCACATTCAAATAGCTGCCGGTACCATCCTAATTGCGGCGCCTACGCATTGCTAGCAGACCACCTATACTCGACATACCTACCAGTGCCGCCACGGAAGATGCCTCGGGCACCGGCGGTGTTCCACTCACGTTGATCGTGTAGTTCTGGCTGATGTCCTGAAGCGCAGCGCCAGTACTCAGGGCAGTGTTACCTGCAATGGTCAAGGTGCCATTGAAGGTACGCCCTGCATCAGCAGCGGCTGGCGTGAAGTTGATAGCATTTGCAAGAATACTGTCACCTGGAGTACCGGCGGCATTAAGTGTGACACTTGAGAAATTGAGTAGAGCACCGGAATCATCAAACAGACCGCTGGGGGTTGGGTTAATGCTGTCGCTCGCAGTACCGGTGAGTGCCCCTTGAGTGGTGTCCAGGTTCAATACCTGTGCATCAATTTGCAGCAACTGGCCAACGTTCACGGTAAAGGTATTGGTTGGGGTGTTTGTGCCGTGCAGGAAGAGGCTAAGAGCTAGATCAGCATGCGCTGCAGTAGGTGCGCAGAGGGTACAAAAGGCGACTAACGCGGTTGCAGGAACGAGACGATTAAGACTTAACATTTTACTACAATCCTTTCAATAACTCCGCAATTACTTAAAACAAGCGTGTGCTAATGTAGTTGTAGTACAGTGGGGCAGTTAATAATTTATAATATTTGCCTACCAGAATGTACTGTGGAAATAACACGAGCGCTCATTTGAATAGCTTGCATAATTCGTGCCAACAAGCGATCGATTAACAGGCAATTATTGCATTTCCTATCAACCAATTACCGAGCCTGCAAAATGGCGTAATATTTGGGTGAGTCAGCGTTGCGTGTTCGTCAATTTCGACGGTTCGGTACGCGCCAGGAACAGGATGCCATAGCAAACTAGAGGAGTAAC
>JAJYCW010000129.1 GCA_021777995.1 bacterium | reverse complement strand
TTCTGCACAGAGTGAGACGTCACCGCTGATACCGGCCACAATTGAACGCCGCATGCCCACAGCCAAGGATGTTAGCATCAATATCGAATACTGTGGTATTTGCCACACCGACATTCATCAGGTCCGCAATGAGTGGGGCGGTTCACTCTACCCTATGGTACCAGGGCACGAAATAACGGGCACTGTCACTGCTGTTGGTGATAACGTAACCAGGTTTAAGGTTGGTGACCGTGTTGGCGTGGGGTGCTTCGTCGACTCATGCAGGTCTTGTGAGGACTGCCAGGATGGCCTGGAACAGTACTGTGCGAACGGTTTGGTACTTACATACAACAGCAAAGAGCATGACGGGACGCCTACTATGGGCGGGTACTCCGAAAAGATAGTTGTCAACGAGGACTACGTTCTGCGCATTCCTGATAACCTTCCACTGGATGCCGCTGCACCGCTGCTTTGCGCGGGCATAACACTCTACTCGCCACTCAGGCATTGGGGCGTAGGCGCAGGTAAAAAGGTGGCCATAATTGGCCTGGGGGGCCTTGGCCATATTGGAGTTAAGATCGCGCACGCAATGGGGGCGGAAGTTACAGTACTCAGCCAATCACTCAGCAAGAAGGAAGACGGTTTGAGGCTGGGGGCCGATCATTACTACGCAACCAGCGATCCATCGACGTTTGAGGCGCTGCAGTCCAAGTTCGACGTCATTATCAACACCGTTTCTGCCGCTTTAGACTGGAACCTCTACTTGAATCTCCTTAAGCGCGATGGAGCGCTAGTGGTAGTAGGAATACCAGACACGAATATCCCTGTAAATGCCTTTCCTCTCGTTATGGGTCGCAAATCGGTGGCTGGTTCGCTCATCGGTGGAATAAGAGAAACGCAGGAGATGCTGGATTTCTGCGGCAGCCATAACATCGCCTGTGACATCGAGCTTATACCTATCCAGAAAGTGAACGAGGCATATGAGCGAGTGTTAAAAAGCGACGTGAAATTCCGATTCGTCATCGATATGGCATCGCTTAAAGCATAAAGGCGCCGCTGCACAGGCCGGCTCCGCCAATAGGCTGGCAAGGCCTGTGCACGATCAATAGACCACACTTTTAGTAGTGTGTTTCCCCACGCATTGAAGCAACCCTCTTCCGCCTTGCGCAAACCTCCCATTATGCGCGAACCTAAACCGCAAGTGCGTTAAACTGATAGCCCTGCGCCCCATTTCTATTGCCTACCACGAGCGGGCTGTACGCCGCTAGGAACAAAGAAAATGCACCGGTGCACTGCAAATTCCAACGCTTAAGCCATAAACAGGTAATTAGTGCGTCCCGTGGGGTAACGGTGCCGCTACTAACATTTAAATACTGTAACAAGTAAACAAACTCCTGGCTCTTCAGGAGGAGTCATCCTACGGTAAAATGCCCCGCATGGTTACCGCCGGGGAAGTACAGCTTGGCGGCGCGGTATGCGACTTCACGCAGACACCGTGTAAAAAACGCACTATTTGCAAGATCTAACGGCCAAACAAAGAGCGATCACAAAACCTGCAATCTTTTAATTTAAATTCTAAACTTAAACTTATGTACGAGAGAACATATTGACATTCGCTCAATATGTGAGCGATAATAATGGACGGCCTAGGGTCGAGTCGTTTGATAAGGAACGGGTAATGGCTACTAAACTACTTATTGATGAAAATCTGCCTCATTGGTTAACAGAACTAATAATCCGCGATTCGCGCGGTACCACCGTTGAATCCGTCCAGAGGTTGAAGAATGGGTACCTACGTGGGAAGGATGACTCAGCGTTGTTGGATTGCTGCAAGAAAGAGGGATACATTCTGATGACATGCGACATGAAGTTAGAAAACTTGTTACAAGACCCTGGTAGCAGGCATTACGGTTTCACAGGTGTGATTTTTGTTTCACGCAAATCAATCAGACGTGGCAACCAATACATGATTACGAAGACCATTGAGTTCCTTAATGAGCCCGGCGCAGAGAATAGCTGGCCCTGCCCGAAGTATCTATGAGGATGCGATGGCAGTTAATCATTGCGTTTAGGTCGGTCTGTTCACAGATTTATATGGTGATACATGCTGGCGCAGCCACCAGGAGAATATAGCTCGTACGCCGCGGCAAGTAGCCAGAATGCCTGCCCGGCAACGAGTTGTTGTATACCACGCCAAAGTACATTACAGATCGTAGTGAAGAGGCAGACATTTGCGGCTTAGGCACAGCAGATACCCGCCGAGGCTTAACCAGGGCTTGTCGACCTAACAATATTGCTTAAAAAAAGCGCTGCACATACGGAAATAGCACGATTTGCCAGTGATTATATTATTATAATGGTCAACGGGCCAAGAAATCCGAGCACGGGTGGCAGATGCCTAAGTGGAATGCAAGTGCAGCAAATGGACTGTTGGTAACTTGTGGGCATAAACGACGTGAAACAAGGGTATGGGAGACAACTCAAGCTATATTAAACACCCCCGCTTCCGCGGGGAAGACGGATATTTCGTTACCCTGTGCGAGAGAACATTGGTACACCCCAGCTACCGCCGGGACAATATATTATAGCCCAGCAATAGCCCCCATTCCAACGGTTTGGGAGCTGGGCTGCGATGGTTTTTGCAATAAACCTGCAAACCTGGCGTAATTTATCAAGATAACATATTCGGTATCAAGTGGGACATTATGCTGGCATTGCGCATATTCGTTCCCAGGTAGCGCGGCGCCTGAGAAGCGCAGCGCAACCCAAGTTGGTGTTGAAGGCATTTACAATAGCGCCATGGATGCCTAAACAACGCGGTGACCCAAGGGCGACAGCTATTGCAGGGGCAGTTAGTGCGTTATAAATCAGCCGATCCTAATGTTCGATTTCCAAACGAAAGGTAACAATATGCAGATAGGGTACAGGTCCGCGGTAGGCATGTTATGGGCAAAAACGAATCCGTTTCATCCTCTCTGGATGCACCTGACGGATACAGCAGCAATGTGCGAGGCATTATTACCCTATATGGGACCGGTGCCCGGAGTTTCGAACAGCCTGGTTTGCTACGTCGTTGCCTTGCATGATATAGGTAAAGCAGATCGGCATTTCCAGGCACGACACGAGCAAAGCTGTCAAAATCTACAACGTGCCGGTATTCCGATGGATAAGGTCAGCGCCGTAGGGCAGTTTAGGCACGAGATGCGGTCCGGCGAGTGGCTTCGTAACCATCTAAACCAACCTGGGCTTGTTGCTGATGAACTTGCTCGTGACGAAATGTGCAGGGCAATCGAACTACATCACGGTGACGCAGGCGCGCCAACGCCGTACTGCGAAGATGAGTACGAAGAGATAACGCGGCATTGGAACCAACTGAGAGACGAGTTGGCCGCCGGGTTGTACGAAGTTCTCCAGCCGGAGAAATACGCACCAGAACACGCAGTAAACCCCAGTGCACTGTGCATGAGGATCGCAGGGATAACCGTAATGGCCGACTGGCTCGCCTCCAATCAGTCATTATACGATTATCCGCACCTTGGCGAGAAATATCGGGAGGCGACGATTCAAGACTATTATCAGCACGCTAAGCGCCTCGCCGTTGAAACGGTCAAGGATCTGTTTCCTTTAATGCCCTTAACTGCCGTGCCATCATTCAGTGACTGCTTTGGTTTCCCTGCGCGGCCAATCCAAGACGTTGTCGTTAGGGCGTGTGATGACGGTGTACAGCCGGGGTTAGCAATTTTAGAAGCGCCTACAGGCGAAGGCAAAACTGAGGCCGCCCTCTATCTCGCCTGGCACTGGAACCAACTACGCGGTTCCACTGGTGGCGTCTATTTCGCCCTGCCCACACAGGCAGCTGGAAACCAGATTTTCGACCGCTACAAAGAAATCTTGAAGAACCGTGGCATGACTGATCGCGAGCCGCACCTAATACATGGCATGGCGTGGTTGGTCGATCGGGATTTCGGCCAACCACAGATTTCGGAGGACGAGGAGCATAATGGTAGCGCAGCAGCAACAGCCGGCACATGGTTCATGAATGCCAAGCGAGCCCTGTTGGCCGTCGAGGGCGTGGGAACGATTGATCAAGCATTGATGGCTGCGTTGAAAGTGCGGTTTGTTCAACTGCGGCTCTTGGGCTTAAGTAACAAAACCCTCATTCTCGACGAAGTACACGCATGCGAAACATTCATGATGACAATACTTCAACGGCTCCTTCAATGGTGTCGCGCGCTCGAAATTCCTGTGATACTGCTATCCGCAACGCTTTCCCATAAGCAGAAATTGGATCTAATCGGTGCATGGAACAACAACAGCAGTGAACCTGCGGCCATGAAGGACGTTCATCTGAGCGACGAATACCCACTGCTAACTTGCATTTCTGCTGGTCAGGCTGCGCAATGTTTCACCCTGCCGACCGGGGCACCAAGGGTACCTAAAAGCATAAGCATCGTTCCGCACTATGGCACCTATGGCTGTACCGCAGAGCCAGGGCAGATCCATCCTGCTGCGAAAATTGCGCTAGACGTGGCAGACACAGACGGTTGCGTGTGTGTTCTGGTGAACAGCGTTAACGACGCGCAATCTATCTACCGCCAACTTGTAAACAGCGGAACGGACGCCAAAGTCTGCCTTTTTCATGCAAGGTTCCCAGCCTGGCGACGAACCGAACTCGAGAATCAGGTTACCGAATTGTTCGGTAAACAGGGCGACAAGAGACCGAAAAAGGCTATTCTTGTAGCAACACAGGTTGTAGAACAGAGTCTTGACGTGGACTTCGATGTAATGATTACTCAACTTGCACCCGTCGACCTGCTTCTACAAAGAGCGGGTAGGTTATGGAGACACGCCCGCAGTGAACGACCGGTGAGTAAACCAGTGCTGCATTTGTTGCTACCCCGTATCGAGTGTCCTCAAGCTGATAGATTGGTGTCGTATGTTGGTACCGGAATATACGAGGCTGAATGGATGCTGCGAACTTTAGAGTCAGTTCATTCATTAGAACACCTCCACTTGCCGCACGACTATCGTTCCTTAATTCACCAGGTTTATGATGAACAGACAACGTCCAGCCTGTTTCCTACGGTGATGGACATAGCGAAGAAGCAACGCCTCCAAAAGGAAGCAAAAGACGCAGCGAAACCAATGAGATATATGCTTGTGGCACCACGTGAAGACGGCCTTACCTGGAGGGATAGCTATGAGGAACAGGGTGGCACCGGAGATTTTATACACATCAGCACGCGACTAAATGACACTAAACGGGCTACGGTGTTAGTACTTGCAGAACCGGATGCACAGCAGGCACTAGACAGGTGCCAATCGCTAACGATTAAGGATGTGCAAAAGTTTATGCAGTGGAAAGTCGATATTCCAAAACACTGGCTGGACGGATGCACATTACCGACACGCTCAGATCACAGGCTTCTTAGGAATGTGCAGGTACTTAGCTTTAAAGACGGTAGGTTTATGACAACGGGTGACAATGAACCAAATACCATCCATTTCTGCCCTGATTTGGGCCTTTGGCTTACTAAAGCCGGGGAACAGGAAAGTGAAATATGGCAATGAACCTAGTTTGGGAACCGTGGATACCTGTAATTGATGCTGAGGGTAAAGCGCGCGAATATTCGATTTACGATACGCTCCTCAATGCGCACAGGCTAAGGGCTATTCGAGACCCAATGCCAACGGTGGAGTTCGGATTACACCGCCTATTGGCCTCAATCGTGATGGACATCTACAAGCTTAGCGGGTGGCCTAAGTTGCGAGATGTAATTCGGTCAGGCAAATTCGACGAAACCGAAATTAGGGCCTACTTTGATCAATGGGCGAGTCGATTCGAGCTGTTCTATAGCGATTCACCGTTTTTACAAAATACAGACACGCTCGAACTGCCGATTGTATCGGTGGCTCTGCTGGTTCACTCAGTTCCAACGGGTACCAATGTTATTCACCACCACCATGCCTATGAGCGCGAATTTGCCATTGGACCTAAGGCCGCCGCAAGACTTTTGACCACACTTGCACCATTTTGCACCGCGGGTGGGCGTGGTAAATCCCCCTCCATCAATGGTGCCCCACCCTGGTACCTGCTCATCACAGGAAACACACTGTTCGAAACCATCTGCATGAACTATCCTGCGTCAAGCGCTGCCGAACAGCAGCTGGGATTGCCCGCATGGCGACGACAGGGCGACCTGCCGGATCGGGCGGTACGGGTTACAATGCTGGAAGCCTACACATGGCAGCCTCGCAAGCTAAGCCTTATCCCAGTTGAGGAACCGGGTATTTGCAGTGTTACCGGCGAAAGGGTTACGACGGTAATACGAGACATGCGGTTCGGGAACGGGGCAACATGCGACGAACTGCTGAAAGAGAATTGGCAAGACCCGGCAATAGCCTATCGGGTACGCGGCAAAAACGACGGTGATCAACGTGAAAGGTACCCTGCGCGACCATCCGAGGGAAAACCGTTGTGGAGGGACTGCGGCCCACTCCTGTTGTTAGATGATGAACGTCATGCCGTAATGCGGCCTAAGCTCATTGACCAGTTCGAACAGTTGGCAAAGGACCGCGTTCCTCCTACTCAATTGGGATTTTGCATGTATGGAATGAGGACGGATTTGAAAACCAAAGTGTTCGAATGGTATGCAGAGCCGCTTACCCTACCGCAGGGATTGATTCTGAAAAGAAGCTACCACCGCGCAATCTTGCAAATGCTAACAGATGCCGACGACATAGCTTTGTTGGTCAAGCGAGCAATTAAAAAAACTGGCCCTGAAGGCAAGGAGGTATTTGAAGGGCTTGCAAACCATCAGGTTGCGACATTCTGGTTTGACATACGCCCAATTTATCAGCACCACATTGAGGAGATAGCGACGCTGGCGGAGAGCAGCGACGCTGAGAAGGTACTTGACAGGCGCCTAAAGTTTTTCAACGCAGTTACGAGCACAGCGATAGCTCTGTTCGAACGCACCATCAACGGATTTACGGCAAACGGGCGGCAGATTTTCCAGTCCCAGGCGACCGCTAGAAGGGGTCTTTTGGACGACATTGCCAAGAAACGTAAAGCCATGTATCCTAAGGATTCATCCGTGCCCAAAGGCAGATCCCAACCTCCCAAGGAGTCGACCATATGAGCCACTCTTATAGGCAGCAAAAGGACGTGCTGCCCTTCTTCCATCGTCTGCATGCAGTGTTAAACAACGACCGCGCGAAGGCAGCAGTATTGCGTCGTAATGTGGGTAAATGCATTGGCGAGACACGAAACACCTATTGGTTCTACTCACTGCGGAACGACCAACCCTGGAACGACAAGACGGAGGAAATCTACTTTCTCGTTGCTACGTTGTTTTCCCTTGACAAGAAGGCGTATAAAGCCAAATCCTTGCCGACTACAGACAACCGTACCAATTCAATGGGCGGCGTTTTAGGCAACCTCGCGCGGCAGCGGGGTAGTGCAGAACAGCGTAAGGTGGTTGAGCGCCGCCTCATTCGCCTCCTAGATGCATCACTTGACGGGGCAGATAGCGAGGCTTCGTTTCTGTTGCGTCAAACGGTCGCTTGGGCGCTTGCACAGGGTCAAGTAATAGCTTGGCCTAAACTTCTCACAGATCTGCTTGACTGGAACCATGAGGATAAACACGTTCAGAAAAGGTGGGCGATGGACTATTATAGCTTGACAAAGGCGAATGAGACAGACGCGCCCGGCGGAAACAATAACTATGAACTTGGTGAAGGAGACTAGTACCGATGTTGATTGAGATTCACATGCTGCAGAACCACTCTGCCAGTAACCTAAACCGCGATGATACCGGCAGCCCAAAGGAGTGCCTGTTTGGAGGTACCCCCCGCGCCAGAATATCCAGCCAATGTCTCAAACGAACCATCCGCCGCTCAGAGCAATTCCGTGTAGCCGCCGGTGAGCAGGCAACAAGAACGCGCAAAATGCCGGAGCTCGTAAAGGCCCAGCTTCTGGCAATGAGCGAAAAGGATCCCGAGGGCGGGCTGTCTGAAGAAATGATAAACGCGATTGCCAAAAAAGCCACTGGGTTTGGCAACAAAACCGGCACCGAGGACTCAGAGGATAAACTTGAGACCTCCCAGACCATTTTTCTCACAGAGGCCGACGTTAAGAGCGTGGCGGCGGTGCTATACGATGCCGCTAAAAAGGCAAAAAGTCTGGCCGCCGTTGAGAAATTGAAAGCAGCGGATCTGCAGAAGGAAGCGAGCCAGGGCGAATTCCGGCCAATAACAGTAGACATGGCGATGTTTGGGAGGATGGTAACATCTGAGGCATTCAGAAATATTGAGGCATCGGTGCAGGTTGCGCATGCGCTCTCTACTCATACCATACGCCACGAGTTCGATTATTTTACGGCCGTTGACGACCTACAGGGCACAGGCAACGAATCTGGAGACGACCCCGGCGCAGATATGATCGGCGAAATAGAATTCAATTCTGCATGCTATTACAAATACTTCGCGATTGACCTGAATGGCCTGGTCGACAACCTCACGGGTACCTCTACATTTCGAAGAGTTCCCAGCGACGAAGAACGAGAAGAAGCTCGCGAAGCGGCAGCTGCAAGTATTGTTGGCCTACTGCGTGGTGCAATTTTCTCCACTCCTTCGGGCAAGCAAAACACCTTTGCCGCACACCAGCTACCGGAATTCATTCTGGTTGAAATTCGCCCCACACGCACCCCTGTGAGCTATGCGAATGCATTTCTGGAACCGGTACGCGCAAATGAGGATTCGAACATTCTGGTTGCCTCCGCACAGAAACTTGCAATCCACGCCGAGAAGCTCACCAAGACTTTTGGATTAGAAAGCGTTAAGCGTCTTCTTTTGACGACCACAGACGTGAACATGAGCGGTGTTGAGCCTGTGGAGGACATCGCCGCGCTTACTAGCGTCCTCGGGGAGGCATTAAGAGTATGAATCCAAACGTACTTCTCCTCCGCCTTGAAGGCCCGCTGCAATCGTGGGGGCTCAGGGCGCGGTGGGACGTAAGAGATACACACACCGAACCCACTAAGTCAGGGATAGTTGGCCTGTTGGCGTGCGCGCTAGGGTACCCGAAGGGTGATCCGCGCATGGAATCGCAGCTCTACCAGGGCCTCCTGTTTGGAGTTCGAGTGGACAAACCGGGTAATATCCGCAAGGATTACCAGACGGTTTCTGGATTTCTGCCCACTGCCGAGGGAAGCTTCAAACACTCTGGCGTTCAAACAGCCAAAAAGCTGACAATCCTGCAACAGCGATGGGATGCTGTGCCAGCAACTATCGTAACGCCGCACTACTACCTTGAGGACGCTTCATTTCTTGCCGCCCTGCAAGAACGGCCAACCCACTCGGGCATCATTAATGAATGCTCAGAAGCGTTACGCAATCCAAAATGGCCACTCTTTCTCGGACGAAAATGCTGCATCCCCTCTCTACCTATTCGGTACAAATACACTAACGAGTATTCCAGCCTGCTTGAGGCACTGCGTAGCGAGCCGATTTCTGAAGCCAGTAAACGGAAAATCGGAGATAAACTGCGAGTGTACTTCGATTCGGATTTACATGACTACTCCACAACATCGCCGCACAGCAGTATTCAAGACGTTCCCTTGGCCGGCCCAACTCGACTGTACGGCTTTCGCTTCCAAGGGTGCGACGAAGTTGAAGTTCCGCAGTTGTAACAACAGGAGAAGGACTACCGATGATCTACATATCCCGTCTGCTGCCTGATATTAAAAACACCCAGGCTCGCAGGGAACTCGCGAATCCTTATGAGATGCACCGCACCCTTGCACGTGCGTTTCCAGAGGGGAATGAATGGGCCGATGCCCGCCTGTTGTTCAGAGTTGAGCAGAACGGCAGGATCGACGACGTGGCCGTTCTAGCACAATCCAGGTACTTGCCGGACTGGAGCTTCCTGAACAACATGAACTACCTACGGAAGGAGGTAGAAATAAAGCGAGTTGAGCACATTAATGCACCGGTTGGTGGGCGATTCTGCTTCCGCTTACGGGCTAATCCAACGTTGTGTAGAGAGTGTAAGCGCCACGCACTGCGCGACGAGAGCGACCAGATTGAATGGCTGAAGCGCAAAGGTCTGCAGCATGGATTCAATGTTCTGCGCGTGAGAATTTCATTAGACGGTAATGAAAAGTTGAGCCGCGCGGGTAATAGTCAGGGCTCGCTTTTCGGAGTTCGATTTGACGGTGTTCTGCGCGTGGACAATTCCGAAGCCTTTGCGTTAGCAGTGGAGACCGGGATTGGCAGTGCAAAGGCTTTTGGATTTGGGCTGCTCTCATTGGGACGAGCGCCATCCACCACAACGGCCTTATGACTCGGCAAAGGATAACCAAATGGAGAACCTGCATGATATTCCGAGATTCAAAGACTCTTTGGGCTACTTGTATGTCGAACATGCCAGGGTTGATCGCTCTGAAAAGAGCATAGCAATCCATACTGTCGAGGGTATAACCCCCGCCCCCGCAGCGGCCTTGTCGTTACTAATGATTGGGCCTGGCGTGTCCATTACACATGCAGCCATCACCACCCTCGCGGACAACAACTGCCCAGTAGTGTGGTGTGGCGAACAGGGAATACGAGCCTATGCGTTTGGGCTGCCGGGCTCGCGAAGTTCGTACGGCTTGCTACGCCAGGCGAAGCTAGCGTCTGATGAACACACTCGGCTGGAAATTGTGCGGCGCATGTATCAAATGCGGTTCGGCGGTGAGCAGGCTGACGGCTTGACAATTGAACAATTAAGGGGCCTTGAGGGCGTCCGTGTGCGGAGCGCATATGCTAAATTAAGTCGCGAGACCGGCGTAGAATGGACTGGTAGGGCGTACGACCGCACCTCGTGGTCGGCAGCAGATCCGGTTAACCGTGCCTTGTCATGTGCAAACGCCTGCCTTTATGGTATATGTTACGCTGCTATTCTTGCCTGTGGGTACAGTCCTGCAATTGGCTTTATTCACACTGGTCGACATGCCTCCTTTGTGTTTGACGTAGCCGACCTATACAAGGTGGACATTGCCGTACCGGTTGCATTTGAGGTGGCGCGAGATTTGCCGCCAAATATTGAACGCGAAGTCCGGCTCCGATGTCGAGAGTATTTTGCTAGCCACAAATTACTGCGCCGGATAATTCCCGACATTCAGAAACTTCTAGATTTAGGCGACAGCTCACCTAATGAAGATTATATTGAATTCGACGAACCCGACTATGGTTCCGATTTGTGGTCACCATCCGCAACCCAGGGTGGAGAGGAGGCTGCATGATCGTAATGTTAATGGAGAAAGTACCTGCAGGGCTTCGCGGCGAATTGAGCCGTTGGATGATCGAACCAAAAGCAGGCGTATTCGTTGGCAATTTATCGGCTATCGTGCGTGACAGTCTCTGGGAGCGCGCGTGCAAATCCGCACGCGGCGGCAGCGTCATAATGATTTATTCGGCGCAAACCGTCCAGGGCTTCCAAACCCTATCATACGGTGACACAACTCGCAAGTTAATCGATTGGGACGGGCTTTGTTTGCCCTGCGTACCTAACAATGATCACTCCCCAGGAGCCGTATCCACAAAGCAGGAGGATTAGTTCTTTATTGTGGTATCTTAAACGAATACGTAGACGAATCTATGTCTTTTCCCCGCACATGCGGGGGTGAACCCACA
>JAJYCW010000128.1 GCA_021777995.1 bacterium | reverse complement strand
GGCCGACGATAATCGTCAGTACTGTACGGTGTGACATTCGTCCGTTGCTAATTGTTGAATGTAGTCGTTACAGACGTAGAAGCGCCCGGCCCACGAGCCCATCCGATAGCCGGGCGCTTTAAATTGACAGTGTAAGTTTCGGCAGACTATTCTACGCTAACTGCAAGTAAAGCTACCCCAATTGGTTACTGAGCTACCATTCGAGGACTTTTAGCGAAGGCTCAGATGGCGGGGCCGCCGGCAGCAGGCAGCCACGGTCTGTCGTGTAGGTATGAGCCACCGCGGTAGTCGGCCTGCGTTTGCCGACTAACGAGATGCTTAAGGCATAGAGGTGGATCGCTGGGCAGCTACCGCACACGTTTCGGCTTCGGATGCACTGGTATCTGCAACTCCAAAGCCAAGCCCATTATAGGACCATGCGTACAGCCCTGGTTCTCCCACGTCAGTAAGGGCGTGAAAGTGGTTACCGTCAAGTTGGGCGGTAGACAACGACCGAAAGGCAGTTCTGCCCGGCACGACGTAAACGGCAGCGAATCCTGCCGGAGTGTTGAATAGCATCTGGCCGGATTTGATGCCGTGCAGCCGAATGACAGAAACCCCAACAAGTTTCGCGTTCACCAGAGACATATTGACGGGAGGTACAGGCGCATGTAGTTTGGCACGAAGCCACTTGGCGCCATTGGCAGGGTCTGATGTCAGGTATTGCGGCTGTAGCGGGCTAGCGGCAATCTGTTTGTAATTTTCTATGATAAAGTTGGCAGGGAAGCTTCTATCTACCGCAAGGCGGGCCCATACTACGCCAAACGTGCATACTAGAAGGAGGGCCGCAACTGAAGCGAGTTGAGTACGAAGCTGCCTTCGCGGTCGAACATCCATGCGGTTCCATTGTGCACGGATTTCGCGAAGTACGTGGTCCGATGGTGCTTCGGCACGCTGGGATCGCTTGAGGGATCGAAGGGCGATGGCTACACTCTGCTGGGCCTCGACTCGTAGTCGGCAGCTATCGCAGTGAGAAATGTGCTCTTCTGCTGTTTGTTGTTCTACCTCCGCCAATACACCATCAGCATATGGCGCGAGAAGTTCCTGTACATCACTACATTTCATGGTCATGGCCATTAGTCCTGCTGGATCAGCTTAATTCAGTATCCTGCAGCTCCTTTATCAGGGTCTGCCGGATTTGCATTCTGCCGCGGAATACACGCGATCGTACTGTACCGATAGGAATTTCGAGGGCGTCTGCCGCCTCCTGGTACGAAATTTCTTCCACATCCACCAATAACACTGCGATCCTGAACTCCTCGGTAAGACTATCAAGGGCAGTTTCAATTTGATGATCAATTACTTGGTTCATCACAATCGATACAGGATTGCTAGAATCCTCTGGTGCAGCGAAGTCCCAAAGCTTGCTATCGGGCCCCACCGCATCAAACGAAGTAGTTAAAGGGCGTCGCCGTCCTTTATCTAAATCATTGAGATAACACCGCGTCATTATAGTTAACAGCCATCCTTTGCAGTTGGTTCCCGGCTTAAATAATTCGAATCGCTCGTAAGCGCGAATCATTGTCTCTTGGAGGAGGTCTTCAGCCCATTCACGTTGGCGAGTAAGCCGATATGCAGCCTGAAACAGAGATTTGTAGAAGGGCATGGCAACTTTTTCAAACTGCCTGCGTTTACCTGTGCTGAATAAAGACATGTGTAGCCATCTAGTGGGTAGCACGTTTCACCCGTGGAACGGCATGAAGTCGTACTGCCCTTACGGGAAGCAGCAATCCCTGAGAAATTCGATCGCAGGATATGTAAGGTTGTCACGATGACACGGTCATACAATAATACCCATATGTTCGTGCTGGATTAACTACCACAATGATGAGACGAGTTAAGCTATGTCGATATTCCATCTGCGTCACACTCAGTGCTATCGCTAGTTACTGCAGAGTTGGTAGCAATTCATCAAGATGAGAACGCTGGTACCAGAAGGAATTAACAACCTGTTTGCATAAGCTTGACGTGGTGAAAAAGTGCGTGGCCATTTTAGCCAGCGTGCGTTAGACCGAGCACATAGCGGCCAACCATTGAATATGTCAGGAGATGTCTGATGACTCAGCTTTCGGTGCAAGCACTTCGATGTGAACATCGTGTGGATCCTTTAGGTATTGATCGTTCCAAACCACTGCTCGGCTGGAAGCTGGTTACAGAGGCGCGTAATGTAGTGCAGTCTGCCTATCGTATAGTGGCCGCAAGCACCGCGCAAAAGCTTGCTGACTCCCACTTTGACATGTGGGATACTGGCAGAGTACAAAGTAATACCTCTGTCGCAATCGAATACGACGGCGCCTTGTTGTCGTCCCGCTCGCAGGTCTACTGGCAGGTTGAGGTGTGGGACAATAGCGGAAACCACGCGATTTCACCTGTAGCTTCCTGGGAAATGGGTCTCCTCAGTCGCGCCGACTGGAAAAGCCGCTGGATTAGGTCGTGGATGACCGGTGCACCTCGTAATATCGTGCCTTTGCCGCTGTTTAGAAAACCATTTCACATTGACGGAACAGTTGTTAAAGCTCGGCTCTATGTTACCGCGCTCGGTCTGCATGAGTGCTGGATAAACGGCCGAAAGGTTTCGGAAGACCGCCTTGCGCCAGGCTGGACAGATTACCGGATTAGGGCACAATACCAGACCTATGACGTAACCGATCATGTGAAATCCGGAGAGAACGCAATAGGGGCCATGCTGGGTGACGGCTGGTACTGCGGATATGTGGGTTGGCGAGAAAGGCAGTATTTTGGTGAGCAGCCCGCCTTATTAGTACAACTTGAGGTAACAACTGCCGACGGCAAGTGCAGCATAGTTGGCTCAGATGAAAGCTGGTCGTTTGCGCTGGGACCCATGCTGGGTGCCGACATCATGATGGGCGAAAGCTATGATGCGCGTAAGGAGCTCGCAAACTGGTGTGAGCCCATGAAACCAGCAGGTAACTGGGTTCCCGTGGTAATAGCCGAGGACCCCGGAATTAGTTTAAACGCACAGGTTGGTCCAACCGTGCTGCCCATCGAGGAGATTCACCCCGTTGAGGAACCGCAAAATGTTCACGGCCGGTGGATCTACAACATGGGCCAGAACATGGTGGGTGTGGTACGACTCCGTCTGAAGAATCAGCCGCGCGGAACTGTAGTGAAAATCCGCCACGCAGAAATGCTGAATGAGGACGGGTCCCTCTATACAGTCAACTTACGTGGCGCGCTTCAAACGGATCTTTATACCGCGTGCGGTGCTGAGGAGGAGATTTACGAACCGCGGTTTACCTTCCACGGGTTTCAGTATGTCGAGGTCAGTGGCATTCATGGCACACCCACTGCGGAGATGGTAACAGGAGTAACTCTTCACTCTGCCATGGAAGTTACAGGCTCGTTTGAATGTTCGGATAAATTGGTCAACAAACTTCAACACAACATTCTATGGGGACAAAAAGGGAACTTTGTTGATATTCCTACAGATTGTCCTCAGCGCGATGAGCGCCTTGGCTGGATGGGTGATGCGCAGGTGTTTGTGCGCACGGCCGCGTACAACATGGATGTGGAAGGCTTCTTTAATCGTTGGATGCAGACGGTTGAAGACTCGCAGGGCGATCACGGCGAGTACCCCATGTTCGCTCCAAATATAGCGGAACATAACTCTGACGGCGGTCCGGCGTGGTCGGACGCAGGCGTCATCTGTCCGTGGACGATCTATCTATGCTATGGAGACGCGCGCATACTCCGCGACCGTTATGCGAGCATGCAGCGTTATATGCAGTGGCTGAATCAAACCGCCGTAAATCACATTCGTTGCAATCCCGATGGTCCGAACTACCACTGTTTTGGTGACTGGTTAAATATTGATGCTGGTACCCCTAATGATCTGCTAGGCACAGCGTTTTATGCATACTGTCTTCAGCTAATGCAACGCATAGCGGGTATCCTGGGCCATGACGCCGATTCTCGCGCGTATGGTGTGGAGTGGAGACAGGTGCAAGATGCCTACGTGCAAAGATTTCTCATGGGCGACGATCCTGTCGCACTTAAGTCTCAGACTGGCTGCATTTTATCGCTGCATTTTGACCTTGTACCGCCTCAACTAAAAGAGTATGTGGCGGGTGCTCTGGTAAGCGACATTGCCAGCCGTAACGACCACATTTCTGCTGGTTTCGTTGGATCACCTTATGTGCAACAGGTGTTGACCAACGCGAATAAAACCGATGTTGCTTACAAGCTGCTCGCTCAGACCACCTGGCCTTCATGGCTCTATTCGGTAACGCGAGGAGCCACCACCATTTGGGAGCGTTGGGACGGCTGGACCGAGGAGAATGGCTTTCAGGACCCAGGCATGAACTCGTTTAACCACTATGCCTACGGCGCCGTTGGAGACTGGCTGAACACAAGCGTGGCAGGAATTGATACTGACCACGAGCATCCTGGGTATAAGCGGATCGTGATGGCGCCGAAACCGGGGGGAAACCTGTCTTATGCCCGGGGCACAATCGACACGGTTTATGGAGTTGTGTCGTCATCATGGCGGATACAGGGATCACAGTTTATCTGGAGCGTGAAGATCCCTGCAAACACCAGTGCGGTACT
This sequence comes from bacterium, assembly GCA_021777995.1. Taxonomy (GTDB): domain Bacteria; phylum Armatimonadota; class Chthonomonadetes; order Chthonomonadales; family Chthonomonadaceae; genus JAJZFK01. The sequence goes on along the minus strand of JAJYCW010000128.1, from coordinate 7,074 downwards.
TATTCCGCCCTGTTCCAACGTAATGATAGATGGAGCACCTGTGTCCCAACATCTTATAGGCACTTCGGAGGGGCGTTATACCCTCGGATCTGGGGCCTATGAAATAACGGGTGAACTAATAGGTTCATGAGTACAGAGCGAAGACCAGACGTCGACTGCCTTGCTGATCGTCGGGTTCGTGGCATTTGTGGATACAGGTATACTACACCCAGGGTGTGGGGGTAGAGGGAGTATGGCGATAGAACGGTTATGCCCTAATTGCGGCGAACCCAATGACGACAGTCGGTCAATATGTACCAACTGTTCGGTGCCACTAAACAAATACGGTGGACAGGTAGGCCAAGAAGAGCAGTTTGATCGTAAACTGGCGCTTCAGGTGCAGTCACTTGATGTACGCCCGGCCGCAGTGTGGGCTGCCACAGTAATGTTCGCTCTCTTTGTGCTGTTTGTCCCTGTTGCTATAGGAGTTAATTCAGTTCGCAACTGGCAAGATACAGCCGGTAACCCAAACTACATGGCACATGCAGTAAGTGTAGTGGTGCCAATTTTCACGCTTGCAGCGATGATTCCGCTCGCTGTTGTGGTTGGTATACTAGCATGGGCAGTGTTTACGCAGAAAACCGGGGCCTGGAAGCCTGGCATCATCGCACTTGTCGTTTCCATTCCAGCCTTTTGGATAACACATAGCGGTGCCGTAGCGGTCCTGTGGTTAATTGCGGCAGCGGTGGTAACGGTTCTGTTTAGTCTTGGTAACGTAAAGGCGTGGTACGGCCTGTAACGCCGGAGTTAATGTACCGCAGCTTATTGCTATGCATGTGCGCCGTGCCCGTAGCAGGCGCGTTGAAAGGACCAGTAAATGGCAACGCTCTCAACCTCGGATATGACACGCAAGGAGGTACTGCTTGCTGAACTTGCAGCCCATGTACCTCATCCGCCCGCCCGTGTAGCCGCTCCGGCATCCGACCCAGCGCTAGCGCGATTGAACGCGCTAGGGACTGCCTGTTGGCTAGATACCGGCAACCTTGAAGAGGCTGCCGCATTGTGGCGTGAGGAAACTTCCGCGCTTACCACCAACAATACACTAGCTAACCAGGTTGTGCAGTCTGGTATCATGGACGACGACATCAAGGAGGCAGTAAAGCGTATAAAGGACCTCGAGCCAGGCATTGCGGTTGACGATCTGGTACTGGATGTTGTGTTCGTTGTCAATTGCCATATAGCGTTGCGACTAGTTCATGCGTTTGGCGCCAAGGTCAGCGTTGAACTTCACCCAGCCGTAGCACATGATATTGAAAAAACAGTTCGGTACGCAGAGCGTTATATAGCGATTAACCCGGAGCACTTTATCGTAAAAATCCCGCTTACTCCAGAAGGGTATTGTGCAGTTGCCCGCGCCCGCGCGCGGCGGATACCTATTAACTTCACGCTCGGCTTTTCTGCCCGCCAAAACTATCTCGCAGCGCTCATTTCGTCGCCCGATTTTGTAAACGTGTTTTTGGGCAGGCTGAACGCCGTGGTTGCCGACAATCAACTAGGCGATGGAAAGTTTGTTGGTGAGAAGGTTACTTTAGCCTCCCAGGCGGCGCTGCATGAAGTACGGGCAGCCCATCCAACCATCCATACACGCCAGATCGCAGCCTCTATGCGTAATGGTGAGCAAATGGTCTCCCTTGCTGGGGTGGATGTATTTACAATTCCCCCCAAAGCACTGAAAGAGTTCAACGACCAAAAGCACGATCCGCAATCGCTTGTGAGCAGGGTGCAGGAAAACTACCACGTTTCACTGGCGAATGGCGTGGATCGTGGGTGGGTAGAGCGGCTATGGACGGTGGACGAAAATTTCCGCCAGATGGCGAAAGAGCTTGCTGAACTGGGTGGGGACCAACTTACCGGATACGATCTGCGGCAGGCAGACAGTCATCACCGGACGCGACTGTTCACCCACTTCACTCAAGAGGAACAGGCTACAATTAGAACAGATGGCAAAATACCAGTTGCATCTAAATGGCAAAAGCGTGCTGAACTTGATGACCTGATGACTGAGTCAGCATTGCAATCATTTATCGTCGATCAAAATGCATTTGACACGCGCATTCGACAACTGATCGCTACGGCCTGAGGGCACTCTCGGGTGGTGCACAGAGGTTATTGGTGACCAGTGCACCACCACGTTTCATAAATAGTGAAACTGACTGTATTTTACTCCGTATTAATTTTGTGCCACGGAATATGGCTAAATCATTTTCTGAATTCTTGAGGATTTGGATGCTGAAGTCTGTTGGGTTCATTTTGTAATTTTCAGTTTTGAAACTATTACTACCCTTGTGATTCGCATCCTCCACATTGTGCGCCCCGGTAAGAGGGCGTGAGTTTGTACCCTCCACTGGGCAGCGCAAGCTGCCCATTTTTTTAGAACAGCCCGCGGAGTATTACCAGGGTGAACACAACTGCACACGCAAAGAGTAAAAGCGCGCACCAAACCGCCACAGTGCTTTCTTGTCTGCTTTGTGGTGGCAGACCCTCCATCTGCTGCGGAACGGGTTCCGATTCGTAATTTAACGACGGCGCTAACCTTATTGTTTCGTAGCTGCCCCCTCTAGGAGCGCTCGGTGGGTGAGGACCGCCGCGAGGAGGAATGAGCGATTGGGGCATAGCGCTAGAAACCTCTTAGGTATTTCACGCGAGCCAAAAACTCGTGTGCCGACTCTTCGCCTTCGGGTGTGCAGGCCGTGAGCAGCGTTGTTGCGGGGAAACTGTGGTACATACACGCTTTAAACACAAACGGTTGATCGGTACTTGGTTCCAGCCATGTTTCCTCAACATTCATCACAGAGGAAAGCGGCGTGCTATGCATTCGAATGCCATTTGTAAATGCGAGGAATTCAAACAGGCACTCACCCTCTAAAGCTAGTGCCTGCAATTTACCCCTGGCACCCGCTTCCCATCCGCACTGCCCGTTAGCGAAGTAGCTAGGGTCAACCTCGCGCGAAATGTACGACCCACGAAGATTAGGATGCAGGTCTGCAAATTCGCTGAGTAACTGGGTTGTTTTATAGTAGGTGCCGGGCTGTTGTCGTAGCTCATGGAGCGCGTTTTCGAATCTTCGTACAAATTCGCTGCCGGCAGTTCTGGGTTGTCTGTCGGCCAATTCCCTTCCCGTTTTATCGACAGACACTTTTGTAATCTCCTCAAGGCTTGCAATGGTGTCAACTCCTCGCCTTGTCAAAAGCACGCGATAAAGCGGGAGGTGCAGGGATTATTATCGGAGCAAAACCGGTAACCTTAAGGGGATTGGAAGGCGATTTGACCATGGTTAGTGGGAATTGTTGTGTAGAATTCGGATGCTTGCCAACGCGGCATTGTAGGTAGCGAGCGATGAATTAAACGCATTAATTGGACTGATTAGCATGACTATTACGGTGCGGCCAGAAGTATTGAAAATTGTAAGAACCTGCCGGGTCGCGGGGTGGTCTACAGTGACATTAAAGCCCGCTATGTTTGCAACAGTCACTGAATTTGTTGTGAGCCCTCGCGACGCGAATGCCCTTCTAAGAGATGTGAGAGAACCCGTAGATTGCACCTCTTTCACGGTTATCACTGCGCCGTCTGGGCTTCGCCAGGCACTTTCTTTTGAGCCGGGCAGTATACCTGCCTGCCACACCGCCGGAAGATGAAAAGTCCAGTTACCATGTGGTGAACGATACTCGACTGTGCGCTCTGTTTGCGGGGTAGACCTGTTAATGTTAAGCCCGACGCGATATTGCACAATGCCTGCTGCGACTGCAACGAGGGTAAAGAAGATGGCTAAAGCCGTCGTTGCCGTTTCGCGTACACTATTCTCTGGCCTTGCATCTAGCGCCTCCGGAAGAATGAACAATCCAATTAACGCACCCGCGGCGAGACCACCAATGTGTGCCCAATTATCAATGCCAGGAATCGATGAGTCGATAGCAAGATTGAGCACTGTAATAATTGTAAGCTGGGTGAGAATGGACTTTCGTGCCCGCTCATTGACCAGGTTGCGCCAACGAATAGGGAAAATTAGGCCGGCTCCAACAAGTCCAAATATTGCACCGCTTGCTCCAAGACTGGGTTCTTTCAGATGAATGAAACTTACTATGTTAGCAAGGATACCGGTTGCCATGAACAGAATAATGAACTTGCGGGACCCAAATATGCGTTCAATAGACGCACCAAACCAATACAGAGATAGTCCATTCATTGCAATGTGCATCACACTGCCGTGAAGGAAGATAGAGGTAACCAGTAGCTGCCACTGTCCGTCATGAATCAGTTGCGGATCGCTGACACCCCATCGATAGGCTACAGCGTTTGTAATGACTCCATGTCCCTGGTAAATCATCACAACAAATATCGCGATGAGGATTGCCAGCAACCCCAGTGTAGCTGGAATGTCCTGCACCTGAGAGGACGGTGAAGGAGGAGCAGGCGGCCGCTGTGAGTAATAATCAGGCGGACTGGATCCGTGACTGTTCGTCAAATTTTCACTCGATAGGGTATCAAATTAGGCTGGAAGGTGAGGATAAGTCATGACATGTTTTGCTGCCAATGAATTATCCTCACCCTTCTGCAATCTAGTAGGGTTATACCCCGTTTACCCAGCATATATCAACCAGCAGCTGCAACGGTGGTTCCTGCGGAAATCGGTGGGCTTCATTTGTTGAGTATGCAGTGGCGGAATTCGCAAAATCTCTAGATTAGCCAACAGCTGCTAGCTTGACAAGCTCCGCTAGTACATCGTCGACAATAGGCTCTCGGCGTTCCGAGGTGATTGAGAGATCCCTGCCGGCAGTTGACGTACTCAGCTGCTCAATGATACAGGAGAGCGGTTTGCCGGTTAGTCGCCGTGATACATCATCTATTACTCGGCTAACGACCTGGGCACGAGTTTGAGTTGGAGTGTAGTAGCCTTTACCCGTTCCGGTTTTGCGATTAACCGTGAGGAGGCCCTTTTCTACCATGCGACTAAGGGTTACTGCCACGGTGGAGGGCGACTGCATCTCCCGTTCCTCCGCGCGGCGAAGTTGAAACATTGCTTCGTAGACTTCAACAGAGGATTGCGGCTTGCCTGCATCCCACAATATTCTCAGTATGTCACCCTCCAGTACACCCAATGATGGGACGTGGTCACCACCTACGCCTAGATATTTCCTGCGGCGGTCTTTAGTTGCTGCGGCCATACATTCACCCTTCCAGTTCGATATTCTGTTACCACACAACCGATCAGTAAACAGGCAGTTTCTATTACACGTGATAAACGGGATAGTGGATTAACTGCCTAATTTATTGAGTGTGTTAATCCCGAACTTACATGCGCGTGCTTTATATACGTAAACATCGGGTTTCAACGTTAACGGCTGGGGTACAATTTGCAATAAATATACTCACGAATTTTTAGAGGAGGTAGTTGCCATCGGCGAGGATATTCACATTGACGTGTATCTGGCCGATCGGGCACGCGCCGCTAGTCTGATTCAGGGCCTCGCGGGTCGTGGGGTGACGGATGATGACGTCGCGGAATTTGTGCCATATCTGGAGAAAGCACTTAAATTAGCTCCCGATGCCGATAGAGCACTTGAGGCATTTGCTCGTTGGTTTTCGGCAATTTCTGCTCCAGCTGCTTACAGAAAACTACTTATAGGCCACACTGCTGCGTTAGACGTCTTCTGCATTGTTGCTGGTAGCAGCCAGCTGTTTGCCGACATGCTGGTACACCAACCTGAACTATTCGATATAATCGCCGACCCCCACTTGCGGGATGCGTCCCGCTCTGCACCTTGGTTTACCCGAGAGATTCTTGACCTGCTCTCTGCGTGCCGATTGCCCGAGCTCAAAACAGAGGCGCTTCGCCGCTGGAAAGCGCATGAAATGCTGCGGATTGGTGCACGAGACCTCGCTGGTCTCACAGATATGAGCTCTGCTACGATGGAATTCTCAAACCTCGCCGATGCTTCCGTAGTTGCAGCGCTCACCATAGCGTGCGGCATCCTGGCAGTTGAGTCACTGCCGAGTATTGCGGTAATCGCAATGGGTAAGCTGGGAGGACGCGAACTGAATTATGCAAGTGATATCGACCTGATTTTTGTAAGCGGCGATAACGTTAGCGAGACCACCACCACTGCGGATGGAAAAGTATGGGAAACAACCTCCTTTATGGCGCGGTTGTGTGAGACCATCAACAGGGTACTAACAGGGCAGGGGCCAGGCGGTACCGTATTCAGAGTAGATCTCAGGCTGCGGCCAGAAGGACGATTTGGGCCAATTGTCAGAAGCGTCGGCAGTTATAGATCCTACTTTGAGAGCTGGGCAGAAACCTGGGAACGCCAAGCAATGTTGAAAGCACGGTTTGTTGCTGGCGATAGAACCGTAGCCGAAGCCTTTTTCGATACAATCAATCTATTCGTCTTTGCGCCGTCTACTGCTTCCAATCTGCTGATTGAGATGGAGGAGAACAAGAGGCGTATTGAGACCAAGGCGCATATGCAGGGCGAGTGGCTTACGAATGTCAAAACGGGCTTCGGTGGTATACGAGACATTGAATTTATTGTTCAGCGGTTTCAAATGATACATGCAGGCCGACTGCACTCACTGCGCACTCCCAATACGCTTGCTGCTATACGCCGGCTGCAGCGCGCCCGGCTTCTCACTGCTGAAGATGCGGCGATCCTTACCGAGAACTACGTTTTTCTTCGAAATGTCGAGCATCGGCTGCAGCTGCTCCACGGGCACCAAACTCAGCTGCTACCTTCCGAGGAAAATCAGCGAGAACTTCGCCTCCTGGCGCGCAGTATGGGGATGGATGACCCGGAATCATTCCGGCTAGCCTATCGCGCCAAAACTTCTGTAGTTCATAATGCACTAAACCGCCTTTTCTATCACCGGACCATAGAGCCCATCCAGGTAACCAATGAGTCGGAGTGGATTGACATACCAAACCTTTTAGATGCCATGGAGACAACCGAAGCCCGAGCTATTCTGGACGGTAAACTTGCGGCTGCAGGTTTTTCAGACGCGGGGTCTGCCCTTACCCTGCTCTCGCAAGCCGTGGAAGGT
>JAJYCW010000127.1 GCA_021777995.1 bacterium | reverse complement strand
TGGACATTGGGAGCACTTACAATGGCTACCACTCTGATATTACACGCACGTTCTCGTTTGGCGCGCCTGCATGCCCAGAGGCGGTTGCAGTGTATGACTCCGTATTTCGTGCAAACCATGCCGCTCGGGCATTGGCAGCTCCTGGAGTAACCTGTGAAGCCGTAGATGATGCCGCACGCAAAGTTATTAACCACGACGGATTTGGTGATTTCTTTATCCACCGAACCGGCCACGGAATAGGACTGTCGGGACACGAGCCGCCATACATCGTCAAGGGGAATTCCCTTGTGCTCGCACCGGGAATGTGCTTTTCTGTTGAACCAGGAATCTACCTGCCATCCAGATTTGGTGTGCGAATCGAAGTGATCGTTACCGTTACCGAAACTGGTGTTAAGTCACTTAATGTGGAACCGTCCCCGGAATTGGTGATTTTGCGCTGAGGCATGCCTCGGTCATCCCAGCGTTACCGTGTTTAAGGTATATTTTAACTGTTAAGCGATATTCGTGCTATTGCACGTTAACATCGCTGTAGCGAAAGGAGCTGAATGCCTGATGGCATACGTTATAGCAGAACCATGCATTGGTGTTAAGGATAAGGCGTGCGTTTCAGTTTGCCCTGTAGATTGTATTCATGAGGGGCAGCTTGATGACAACGGAAAGTCGTTAGATATGTTGTTCATCAATCCGGACGAGTGCATTGACTGCGGTCTATGCGAACCTGAATGTCCAGTAACGGCTATCTTCGCCGACAGCGATGTACCCAAGCAGTGGGAACCCTTTATACAGCTTAACGCTAACTTTTTCCGCAAATAGGACATAGATTACCGGACAGGTTATTCGACTTGTCCGGGTCATTTCATCATGGCCGTTAAGATCTACACCAAAACTGGCGACGACGGTAGTACCGGTCTTTTTGGGGGAATTAGGACACCAAAAGACGCTGCCAGAGTGGAAGCGTACGGTACGGTCGATGAGCTCAACGCTGCGATCGGCCTCGTGCGGTGTGAAACTATTGAACTTGAGTTGGATAAGGTCCTGGAGACTGTACAGAGTGTGTTGTTTGATTTGGGGGCAGATCTTGCAACACCAGGGACCGCTATTCAACAACGGGGAAGATCTGTCGTTTCGCGCCTTTCGAACTCGACCATACTTGAGGTCGAACAGGCAATTGACCACTTCAGCTCCCAACTTCCTCCATTAACGCGCTTCATACTTCCGGGTGGCTGTATTCTAGCTGCCAGGCTACATTGGGCGCGGGTCGTCTGCCGAAGAGCGGAGCGACGCGTTGTGACTTTGCAGAGCGGGGAGGAAGAACCCGGTGGCAACGATATTAATCCCGAGGTACTACGGTATCTCAACCGTTTATCCGATCTTCTATTTGTTCTTGCCCGATATGCAAACATGAGGGCAGGGGTGGAGGATGTTCCCTGGACTACGCGATAGTTTCACGACTGGCGCGTCCCGGTACGCGGGCGACCTTAGCGCTGATCCTTACTCTAGCGCCGTGGCTATGCTACGCTCAATCTCCTGCAGGAGGTAATGCCGCTCCTGAGGCATTAGGTGTCCTGCGGGCAATGTCGACAGCCTACGCAAATTTGGGAACCCTGGACCTCACCATTCACTACTATAGTCATGAAGTTCAGCTCAAGCCAATGGAGGCTTCGCCCCCCGTAGATGTCGCGAGATTCAAGGGGGATCCTATGCCGCGTACGCTCAAACTTATAGCTGCACGGCCCAACAGAATTCGTCTTGCTGTAGACGAGAACGGTGATGGAAATCCTTCTATTTGGGATTGCGATGGCCATACGTTGTGGTCGTATTTGCCCAATACGGAGGTTGGGAAGCAGAAAGGCAACTTCTTCACAAAAAGCCGTGCACCCAGTTCCCTTCATGGTCTGCTTTCAATGCCGTCCATGTCTTCTGGCGCGCTGGAACTTCTGATGATGGCCGGTGTGGATCCGTTTAAGGGACTGAGCACCTCTGTTAAATCGGTCCAGATTATGGGCCATGCGCTAATCCACGGAGTTGAGACCAATGTGGTAGAGATACACGCCAAAAGCCCGGGTGATTCGTTGCGTGTCTTCTTCTGCGTAGGTGAGGACGACCACCTTCTGTACAGATTGCTTATACAGGTCCGCCAACTGCCACCGCAACAGAACCCGGGCTTGGTAGGCGATAAGTTTGATTGCCTCGTGCAGCACAAGGAAGATCCATACGCCACGGCTGCCCCGATGCCAGCTACTACACAATTGATGCAGATAGAGTGCGATTCCACATTTAGCACTCCGGACAGAATTCCCGGCTCAACCTTTGTATTTAAGGTACCGCGCGGTGCCCGTGAGTTCACGCCAATCAACCAACAATCTATATTTAATGGCACATCCACACTCATGGACAAGGCTTCAATTCCGGGCCTCCTAGGTAATCTGAAACCGGCCAAAAGGTGGTAGTGCCCCTATGAAAGGCGCTCAGTCTGCATGACGAAAGTTGTTGGGCTGGTTGTTCATCGCACCAACCAGCAAGCCTGGGATAAAGCGCTGGAGGTGGTTTCCTGGCTCACCAGCCAATCTATTGACGTGGAACTGGAAGCCACAGCTGCTGCACGTTTGCACCTACCGCATCTTGCCCGTACCGATACCGGCTGGGGCGGCACGGACTTTGTGATCTCCCTGGGTGGTGACGGTACCATTCTTTCAGCCGCCCGCATGGCTGCTCCGGATGGTGTGCCGGTGTTAGGTGTGCACATGGGGCGTTTTGGCTTTATAGCAGAAGCGCACCCGGCGGGCCTGAATGCCTACCTACAACGAGCGCTTCATGGTCACGTTCGCATTGAGGAGCGGTTGATGATTTCTGCTGAGATATGGCGCGACGATCAACCTGTGCACCGCAGCATTGGTTTGAACGATGCTGTGGTGAAAAGTGGGAGTTCCAGACTATTGCACCTGGTCGTACAAATTGGCGGAGGACCGTTTGCTACCTATCCAGCCGATGGTGTTATTGTTGCCACCCCTACGGGTTCCACTGGCTATTCGCTTTCGGCCGGAGGACCCATTGTAGAGCCGACGCTTCAGGCGCTGGTGGTAACACCAATCTGCCCTCATACGCTTAGCGCAAGGCCCATGGTGATCCCCAGTCACCATACCGTGGAGCTTGAGCTAGAGGCGGACGATGTTGAAGCAGACGCACTCTTTAAGATTGACGGACTTGACGCGCAGAGAGTTGCTGTTGGTGACAGGGTAGTAATATCGCGAAGTGAATATGTTACCCGCCTCATACAACCAGAACACTCCAGTTTCTACCGCAAAGTACGGGCGCGGTACCTATATGGCGAGCGGTTGAATGCGACCGAACCACAAGGGCCCTAACCCTGGATCTTAATTGGATCATTTGGTAAAATTGCCGCATAATAGAAGAGTGTGTGCGTAATTGCTTAACATGTAGGTGTAAATAATGATAGGCAGGCGATGTTCAATTAGTTCGCCTCTTCATCTGGAGGAATTTATGGTTAGACAGTTTAGGCTGATTGCTGCAACTCTGGTCATTCTAGGTGTTCCCGTTGCCGCTTCGGCTAAATCCATTGCCTGGCTGCACAACTTTCATCAGGCAGAGGTTACCGCTAGCAAAACGCATAAACTGGTGATGCTAGATTTCTATACCAGTTGGTGTGGTTGGTGCAAGGTGATGGATGCTAAGGTTTATCCTGCTGCGGCCACCCAGAAGGCAATGCAACAGGTGATTCCTCTGCGAATGGATGCCGAGCACAACGGTGTGGCGGAAGCCCGAAAATATGATATTCAAGCATTTCCAACAGTCGTCTTTTTAGACGCAAACGGCAATGAGTACGGACGAGTACAGGGCTACCTGCCTACGCCGCAGTTCGTAGCCCAGATTGACCAGATCACAGCGTTTTACCACAAGGTTCCACAACTGGAGAGGTCGTTTAACGCTTCTCCGCGCAATGCCAAGTTGGGGGCTCAGCTCGTGCAGTTATATGCCCAACAGGGGCGCATGGGTCTCGCTGCACACACACTTGCAAGAATTCCTCAAATTCATGCTAATGCGCAGTACCTATACGCATGCAATATCAACCTTGGCAGGGCCTACGCCAATGGCAATAAACTAGATACCGCACGAGCCTGTTTCAAGAAGGCACTTGCGTACAGCGGCAAACCCGATGAGAAGTCGATTGCCTATGTCTATCTTGCTTTTTGTGATGCTCAGCAGCACAGTAATGTAGGGGCCAAGAATCTACTGCTGCGCGCTCAGGAAGTGCCCGGTGTCTCCCCTGGACTTCAGGCACATATTAGCCAGCTCATGACATTAGTGTCGAAACACTAGCTTCCTTGAGGATCAAACCTATGAAGGTGCATTTTACGCTCCCAGCTTTGGTGCTGGCCATCTGCTCGGCGACTTGTGCAATGGCAGGCCCAATAGCCTGGGGCCACAATTACCAAGAGGCACTTCACACAGCTCGCACTCAACACAAACTCGTTATGGTGGATTTTTATACTAGCTGGTGTACCTGGTGCAAGCACCTGGATAAAGTGACCTATCCAAGTGCAGTAGTTCAAAAAGCAATGCAGCAGGTTATACCTGTCAAATTGAATGCCGAAACCAACGGCAGCAAAGCCGCACAAACTTTTCACGTAAGCGCATATCCGTATATCGCCTTTGTAACCCCAACTGGTAAGCTCGTAAATGCAATAGTTGGGTTTGAGCCTCCTACACCTTTCGCGAACGACATTAGCAAGATCGTATCGACATTCACGACATTCTCCAAGGAACTGCCGGGTTTGAATCGAAGCCTTACGCAGAGCCCTCCAAATCCCAAGCTTTTGCAGAATGCGATCAGGGAGTATACGCAGGTGTGCGAGTTCCATAAGGCCACCCGTGCGGCGAACAGGCTAAAGAGCGTAGACTATTCCGCATATCCCTCTTCTCTTGAGGTTATCGCCGAGGCCTATGAGAACATTGGCAGGTACGGTGAGGCACAGCCGATTTTCCGGCAGGTAATCGCTAAGGCATCGGACGTAAATCTGCAGGCGCAAGCTCGTGTGAATCTTGCGTTAACCTTTTTGGAACAGGGGAGCGGCGGCCCAGCGAAGAATCTACTTAAAGAAGTGGCTGGGAACCCAAAGGTGAGCAAAAGTATGCGAACATCTGCGCTGAGTATCCTGAAGGAGTTCAGCAGCTAATTTTCAATAGATAAAAATCAATGAGCCCTTCCCGTTCTGTATTCGACGGCGAAGGGCTCATTGCATGAAGTGCGTTCTAATCAGAGGGTGTGTTTTCAGCATTCTGAATGAATCTGGCCATCATATCATGAAGGACAGAGTAGGGTTGTTCTGCAACCCAGGCTTCGGGAAACATGAAAGTTGGAACGTTCCAAATACCGGCTGCATGCGCTGGCTCGTCATATTCAATCACAGTGTTACGATAGATTCGCTTATCGAGGGCCAGGGCAAACTGTGCTACGTCGAGACCAGCAGCCTCGGCAGCTTCAATAAGTACTGCAATGTTTGCGATGTCTTTGCTCTCTTCCCAGTATGCATGATAGACACGATCAAGGAATTCCTCCTGCTTACCGTGCTCCAGGGCAAACTCAGATCCCTCTAGTGCCAATCGCGAGATGGATCGTGGAATAGTCCGTTCTGGTAACACCAGCCCCTCAGCTGCTAGCAACAGGTCAAACCGGGTAGGGGTTTTGGGCTTTTTCGCGTCAAGGGGATCAGGCGCAGGAGGAGAATAGGTCATGCCTTCTGGAAGTAGCTCAAAACCCTTCCAAATTAGTTCCAGTGATGAGAACTCCTGCCGTAATCGTCTGGCCTGTATTCGGCCCACCCAGCACCAAGGGCAAATAATATCATGTGCAACTACTAATCGGGGCATCTGTTTACCTCAGTCGTCAGTTTTACTGCTTGTTTCTAAAAGTGTTAAAAGAGAGTCCATAACTTCGCGGGTTTGAGCCTGTACAGTGTAAAACATTGCTTCCCTCAATAGGCGCTGCGCTGGATTATTTGCGTAAATAGCAGCGCCGCTAGAAGCGGCGACAGCCGCATGTGCCGCTCGTACGGCGAACTGTATTAGGCGTGCACGTAAATTTATGGCATCTTGTTGCGTGCCGGTTATTCCTGGCTTAAAATCGTAAACGGTACTGCGGAGTTCATCCAGCTCCTGGGCAAACAGCTCCGCGCTACGTTTTACGGCCAGGATGTTCCTTTTGTTGCCTATGTCGCATAGTAGAGCTACGCTGCCAGCGGCACATCCAATAGGCATGGCTGCCGCGCCCAGAACTCCGTTGCGATCATTGCGCTGCATAGTCTCTCTATCCGAAAACGAGAGGACGTAGTCGTCGGGTACGAATAGATTTCTACAGGTTAGCTCCACGGTAGAGGTACTGTTCATAACTGCCAGCCTCAGCGGCTTTGAGGACTCTAAGGTCCCCCAATCACCTTGGTAAGGCTGTAAATGGTTGAAGAGTTCAGGAAAATCGTCCTGGTTTGCAGGTACCCATACATATACGAAGCGATCATCTGGCAGGGTAGCACCAAAGACGACCTGGTTCATGATTCCCCAGCCTGTAACCCACGGTGTGGTGCCGTTCAGGAGGTACCCACCGTCTACTCTGGTGGCAGTAAGCACTGGGTCGCCTAATCGCCGCAAGTGTGCAAATGAAATGGCACACATGAGCTCACCAGTTGCAAGGCGAGGGAGGAGAGTCGTTTTTAGCAGTTCGCTTTGGCAGGCAGCAATCATTCGGCAGGGGCCATGGTGTTGTGCCTGTATGAACGTGGTTGCCCCACATGCCGAAGCGAGTATCTCGGTTACCTTTCGCTGAGTCACCCCAGATACATCCAGACCGCCAAACTTACGCGGAACCGCCAGTCCCAGTAGACCAGCTTCCGCCAGGGCTCTGAAATTCTCTATGCGCGGTCCATCAGCTGTATCCACAGCCTCGGCATTTGGGCGTAAAACGTTTTCGGCAACGTTACGCGCCGCTTCAATAATATCGTCTTCGCTGTCATAAGTCTCGGCTGAATTGGGGAATATCGGTAAACCAACTGCATCCTCTTCGTCGAAGCGCGGCTGCTCGGTAGTCAAATACGTGACCCTCCTTGCACGTGTCTGTCGTATGGTAAGTTTACCCGATTGTGTCCGGGGTAAAAGGCACCGACGGCATGTTGAGCAAGTAATTAGAAGGCTGATGGTTATAGATTAAGCGGCGCGCTTTGGTTTTATCAATCTCTTTCTGTCCTGCAATTTCGCCAGGCTGCCAGGGAAGGCTCGTCACACAACCTCGCCGATTAGTCATCTTTACCATCCCAGTTTTCCGTGGCACGTAATAGCTCGTCTACAGAAAAAGTAGAATTAGTGGAGGATGCCTTTAGCAGCTCATCCCCAGTGGTTGGGCTGCGATGGGAGGCGCGCAAAAGAGAATTTCGTATTTCGTCACTGCTTTTGCAATTTTCGAGATACTCTACACAGTGCGCGGCCGCACGGCATACATCGTCGAGCTGCTTTGCCTCAGAACCTACGCGCTTTCTGCGCTCAAGAGCTCTGTAAAACCCCTTCGTAACCGGTTCAGCTTCAAGATCCTTCAGGAGTTCAATGGCCGTCAAGATGGAGATGATAAATCTGTTGTTCGTTGAGATGTACTTTGGTTGCAGCCAATCATAGAGCGCACTACGCTGTTTTCTCGTGAGCAGATACCCATCGTCTACAGTGAGAGTCGGCAGCAGCCTTGTTAGCCCGGATATAGCGATGTGTCGTGCGTGATCATCGGGCCATGCTAATGCATCAACGAGCGCGCCAACATTCCGTTTATCATTTGAATACTCAAGGTCTATGAGACTGAACATGTGGCGTTCTTGCAGAGTTAATCTGGCCAGAGGTATGGGAGATAGCAATAGACCGAGGGAAATCGCTATACCCCAGTATGACCGACCAACTATGCTGCTATAGAGGAGGAACAATCCGTATGGCAGAAATATGCACAGCGCTAGGACAAGATAGTCTTTTCTAAGGCCGGCGGGGGAAGGACCTGTGCCTCGTGGTTTATTTGTCGTCGGCATGGGTTCCGGTGTTATTGCAACATCCCACGGCGTCGGGCTATGTTGGTCTACGCGCTCGGCTGTCTCCGGCGTAATTTCGCCGGTCTGCTGGTTATCGTCACCATTCATTTCATTTTGAATCTCTTCATTATTCCAGTAGGTTATATTAATCTCCCACCATGCCTTGCAAAAATTCGGAGGATAGAATAGTTCGAATAATGGTGAAATAGTAAGTTGATGCTAAGGGTTAATGCTTCGCATTCAGTGAATGTGCCACCGCGACGTGTATACGCAGCCACGCCTTTCGTAGATTACTAGCGTTGCGTTTCTGGCGAGCCGACATAGGCTGCTAAGTATGAACGATTAAGTGCAAAGAATACGCGTTACCTTTAGGTTGCCGCGGTCATAATTGCATTATAGCGCGCATTTTTGCCATGTGTCGAAGTTGTCAACGGTATTCGACTTCCAATTTACATCGCGGTACAACCCCATGGCATTGTGCGTTCGATAAACAGGGCACCCAAAAGGTTCTCCTTGGTTATTTACGGTATGCGTTAGGATTTGTGTGCCATTTGCTGCCTACGCCCATCGAGGGATGGTCTAAGCCGCTTCCGAGGTGGTCGTGTTTATGAGCAGTTCTCGGAAACGGTTAGAGGCCTGCCACTTTACGCAGCAGACCTCTATGAGCGGAGTTGCCTCTAAGTAGACCTAACTTTTGCGGCGGCGACGCAGGACCGACAGACCGCTCGTTGTTCCAAAGATGCTCAGCATTGCCAGCACACTAGAGGCTTCTGGCACGGCCGGCGGCACCTGGGTTATCTTAACTACACCAGAGCTGTAGCCAAAACCGTACCCGGCGCCAAGATTGCTTGTAATGCTGTTGAATTGATCCGTGCTACCGAAACCTGCAGATGGCAGCAGAAACTGCCATGAGTTGTTTAGTAATGGATGGTATCCGTTCAGAAAGTCTAGAGATAAAATCCCGCCAGTAATATTCGTTGAACCTGACAACGTAAGGGTATCAAAACTCGACAAACTCGCAATCTGTTCCAGGAATGTCCCGTTACTTAGGGAGTAATTGCCATTCAGATTGAGATTTGCTGGATCCTGCCCGGGGTTAAACGTGCCGCCTGTCTGGTTAACGGAAGTCGCTAGTGTGCCCGTGCCTTGTAACAGTCCCCCGCTCAACAAGTAGTTACTTGCAGTAAGGGTTCCATCAACGGTGGTGCTGCCATCGGTTTGACCTATAGCACCGGCAACCGCTATATTACCGCCCTTCGCCACCTGAATCGTACCACTCGTGTTCAGTACGTTGGTGTTGTTGATAACGACAGATGAGGAACCATCTACGTAGATAACGCCATGCGTGGTGTTATCGATATTTGCCGCATTGACGGTTGTGATGCCACCCGAAAGAGCCTGGAGTGTTGCATCGTTGTTCAACGTTGCTGTATCTACGTTGGTATGACTGCCGCTTCCTGTGCTGTAAATGGAGGCTAGCGAGCTGTTGTTAATGGTGTTGGATGTAAGGTTTAAGGTCCCTCCACTAAGACCGTCGGATGTAGTGTCCTGTAATGAGTAGATCTGCGCACCGTTCTGGTTATTCACGGTGGTAACATAGGCGTTCAACGTGCTGCCATAGTGCGCACGTACTGCAGATGCGCCGTTTTGCGAGGTTCCGTCGTTTGTTAGTTGGTTCACCCAATGTGATCCATCACCAAGGTTGGTAACGGAACCTGCATCTGATGGTGTGCTAAACCTTCCGGCAAATATAACGCCGCCATTGAGGTTATTAATGTTGGTGGCGTAAAACTGCAGGGTATCTGCGGATGCAGATCCAATCTGCGCGTATGCACTTCCAGACGTACCCTCGTTGTTTACCGTAGTAATGGGTGCAGCTTGCGTGCCAAGGTTGAGACTGCTGTTAGCGTCGCTAACGTAGATGTATCCACCATCCTGATTTGTCAGGGTCGTGGCACGAACAGTCATCGCACCGCCCCCAGTTGACTCGATGTATGAAACGCTGCCGGTGCCATCGTTTGTAACGGTGCCTGCATTCAGTTGAAGATTAGATCCAGTGCCGTAAGAATTCAGGATACCTTCGTTAGTTGAATTAATGTTCTTTGCCCACACGGTCATCGTTCCGCCATTAGAAGCATCAATGAACGCTGCATTTCCGTCGCCATTCAGACCAATTAACTGTACCGGGTGGGTAGCGTCACCGAGATTCAATATCCCACTACCGGAAGCGCTAATTTGCGAAGAGCCATCTACCGTTACGTTCGTTGCGTACGCATTTATCGTTCCGCCATTTGAGTTCAGATCAGAAGTTCCTGCATTTGCCGCATTGGTGAGGCTAATTGTTCCCACTGGCTGAGCGGCGGTTCCAATGTTGAGGGTTGGCAGGGGTGCACTATTTGTAGATTGAAAAGTATTGATAAATGCACCATTTTCCACATTCAGGTTATTTGCATTAACATCGGTTGTCGCCCCGTCAGAAGTGGAGAGGTAGGACCAGTAAGTGGTGCTGCCAACCGTGGTGCTGCCGTTCAATGTAACGGTACTTTCGGGTGCATTGACGGTGCCGACGTTGAAAGTCGTACCGTTGCCCGCCGCCCAGGAGTTTGCGCCATCCTCAATGGTAAGTGAGCCCCCGTTTAAATTGAGGCTTCCACCGTCGACGGCCTGCATGCTGCTATTTGCGCCGGAGTTCAAGATGGTATTGGCAGTTACATTCACTGTTCCACCGGGGGTGCCCACTCCCGTGAAGACCGCTCCTGCATTCTGGTTGGTGAACGTGTTCGCGTATATTGACACCGTACCAGTGTTGTCGGCTGATATCAAACTTCCATCATTTGTGAAAGCACCAGAGGTATTAATAGTGAGATTCGAGCCTGGATCGGAGGAATAAAACTGTGCACCAGCTTCATTGTTCAGGGTGTTCGCATAGATGTTTACGGTCCCACCATTGTTGGCAGAAATGGTAGAGATTCCGCTGCTATTACTCCCTGTGTTCGTAAACGTGCCAATGTAACTGTTGGAGCTACCAAGATTGATCGTATTTTGAACACCACTGGTTGTATTTGCAGTACCTGTGAAGATATCCCCATTGTTCTGGTTGGTGAAGGATGATGTACTGATGTTGAGTGAACTGCCCTGATCAGCATAAATATCGCTGCCAGTTCCATCGTTCGTAATCGCGTTAGCACTTACGGTAAGGCTGCCGCCCTGGAACTGTACATTGTTGTAATTCTCACCGGTCGCAAATAGGCTTGCGCCATTCTGGTTGTTCAATGTGCCCGTTACCGTCAGCGTCAAAGACCCGCCGTCCTCTGCGGATACAGATGAATTGCTGTCGTTAGTAAACGTGGAAGCGAAGATTGCCGCGGTTCCACCCGGTACGGGATTGTTGTTGCCGTCGAGAAACGAGGTTGCCCGGATGCTGCTGAACCCTGTGTTGTCAATGTTGTTTGAGTAAACTACGAGGTTGCCACCATCCTGCGACCAGATACCAGACGCCCCGCTAACGGTAATAGTCGAGAGAGGGGATTCCATACCTCCAATCATTAGTAGTGAGCCCGAGCCAGAGGAGACTAAACCACCGCCGTTTTCAGTCGTAAGTATGCTAGACGTTAGGTTTACCTTGCTACCGCC
>JAJYCW010000126.1 GCA_021777995.1 bacterium | reverse complement strand
GCAGGCTTGACGGGCCAATGGCGACTACGGTGGAAGAACCTGTTTCTTTACTGCTAACGCCTCTACTGGCCAGATAGTGCGCATCAACGTAACACCCGGTACAAACGGCAGCCCCGCAACTTACACGTATGATGTAATCAGTGGTTCCATTGGCAGCACATTAAGCGGCTATGGTGGATCTGCGGTTGGTCCCATTGGTCTGGCCCATGGTACCGACGACACTCTCTATATCGCCAACGGCTACAATAATACAATCTTTGCCATTCCCAACAGCACAACGGCTACACCAAGCAACACGCTCAGTAATGTTATACTGGTGTACACTGATACCAATGCAACCTACCTCGATCAACCTGCGGGCCTTGCGATTAATCCGTTCAACAACGATTTGATCATTGCAAACCAGAAGCGAAACACGATTGTGGAACTAAACCCAGCAACCAAAGGCATCGTAGGTGTAAAGACTGTAGACCCCGCGGTGGTCGATACAACTACGGGGGCTAATTCCGCACTGTTTGGCATTGCGGTGACCAACGATGGCGCGGGAAACTTGAAAGTGTATTTCACCGATCGCAACGATAACACTGTAAAAGTGCTTTCCAAGTAGTCAGCAGAGCATGTGGCGTTCTCCTGCGGGCACAGCCTGTGACTAACCGCTCCCGCAGGAGCACATTAAGCCGTTACCTTTAGTGGGTCAGGACTATGGATTGGTTTCACTGCGGACCAATATTCAACAACCCGGACGCAATCACTTGTCCATTATTATGCTGCCTTTCAAATGCGTGTAGCTATCACACAGTTTTAGTTACATCGCCTGCGCAGCATCATTTGCATCATTCTCTGTGGGGATTGATCACGAGGTCAGCCTGTCATATGAATCGCTGCACAACCAAGTAACCGCCAACAAATGACCGTGCTGTAGTGAGGCGGTCTCGATTTTGATTCATCAGGCTGTCTGCTTGCACCTCGCCAAACAAAAAACCTTGAAGTCTGAATTTGGACTACGGCTATAATCAACATCCGGGGCTGATTACGATGACAAACTCACCCACAACACAGATATTCAGGGCGTCGCGTGGTTGTTATCTCAACCTTCTCGTCGCTTTGATTCTTCCTGCATTTTACTTGTATTTAGATTTCAACCCACAGGCTACTCTCGCAGCTGATCGTCGTGTTCTTGAAATGGTGTGCACCGGACTGTTCATGCTCATCTATTTAGCAGTGGTTTATGCCTTTGCGTGTGCTTGTTCCGTAGTGATCCGCGTGGATAACGCCGGTATATCTGTGCGAGGTCTCAATGGTTCACACTACACCGCGTGGAATCAAGTGGTACGCATAGAGGAACGTGCTAGCAAGGCCGGTACCATACTGCATGTGAACGGAGGCCGAAAACTCTCTGTTCCATACAACATCCTCACTGCTCGCGATCGACAGCTGCTTTCCGATATGGTTAACGAACATAGTGCACTGGTTCGCCAGCAGATGATCAATGAGCAAATGTCGGGAAGACATGTCATTAACGTGGTATCAAAAGCGAGCGCAATCATGGTGGTACTGGTAGTACTCCTCCTCCCGGGGGTCTTCATTATCGTAGCCGGGTTTATCATGGCTCGCGCGTCTGCGCTGGGCACTGCACTCGGCATATGCACGCTTTTTTCACTCGGTGGTGGAACACTGATAGCACTAGCAGTCTACATATTTAACACTATTACAGTGTCCATCGAGCTGGATGATACCTCCATTACCAGAGTTAACCTGGTCAAACGGGAAACCATTTTCTGGAAGGACATTGACTCTGTTTCACAAACCGAAATAACCGGTAATCAAGGTCCTATAAACCGGCTTACCATACAATCTGGCACTCGCAAAATATCTGTTGCGTCTACAATACCTAACTATTCCATTCTTACCGCGGCAGTCATGAGCAAAATTCCCGGTTCGATTGTGGCTGAGCACCTGTCACGTAGCAGAGTGGAGAGCGAGCGGATCAACAAGTCGTTTCAGAAACAGCGGCTGGTAATTGGAATGGTCGGTTTGCCGATTGTTGTAACAGTTTTCAGTTACTCCCTATATGTTGCCGTAAACCGGCTTTATGCCTACCATATTATGCATACTCAGGGGCTTTATACTACTGGTGCGATTACATCGAAGGAAGCCACGAGTAGCCGCTACATACTCAACTTTTCGTTCTCCGATGGCGGCAAAAAGGTGCTAGGCGCCAGTCCGGTAACTTCAACGGTTTTCAACAGGATGCACCGCGGTGAACCAGCTACGGTGATCTATATACCTAACTCCAAATGGCACATGCTGGACATATCCAGCGGCGAAGCACAGGCAACATTCTCTGCAGTGACCAGTTGCGGAAGTCTTGTCTTAACTTTGCTGTTGGCTGCCGGATTACTCAAGAAGTCGAGATCGAAACCGGCAGATCCTAAACTAACAACTGATTAAGCGTATCCTGTACAAATTGAATACCGTACTTACTCCGTCGCTTAGTGCAATCCCTTGAAAGTTCAACATTGCTGTGATTATGGCATTAGATGCCGAGGAAATCAAAAATGGCACGTTGTTCCCATCACGTTTCCTACCGCAACCTAAGGACACTTTGCGCTTGACGTGAATGGACTACAATCTATTCTGACACTATAACCTGATCATGCTCGCTTACAAGGCAATTGTGACGTTAGAGGCTGTGGAGCAGCAATCTACTTCTAAACGGCAGCATAGCAAAAGGCTTGGTAACTATGTGGCGACATCACCAGGTGGTAACTTCGCGTTGACCTACAAAGGCCGAAGACTCTTTGAAACACCAGCCGCCAACCAGGGCCCGTAAAATGTACGACTTGCTAGCCATATTTCCGCCGCAGCCGTAGTTGGGACCGGCAAAGATAACCAAGCACAAACTGACGGCACGTTTATGATAAGCACACCCAGAGGCACTAACTATTTATGAAGCAGTAAGATGATCGTCGGCTTCTTTATCAATTTCCGCTGCCTTTTTGCCGCGGCCACCGTTGCCGCCTAACATCGGAAAGCTTTGGGAAACACTAAGGTAGAGATTGACGCCCTTCTGGGCGACCAGCGATCCAGCAAGAGACATTAACAGCAAAAATCCAAGGCGAAACAGCAGCCAGCCAAATTGTGAACCTATCGTGGCCGCCCCGGGATCCTTGTGCGGGTTACCTGTGAATGAGATACCAAGAACCTCCGCTGGCGATGAATTAAACAGTTTGTACGCCATTGAAAATACTGTGACAAGTAACCCGACGCCCACACAAAAAACGACTAAACCAATCACCCTGCAGATAATATCCGTGCAGTGAAAGCGTTGCATACAATAGCCTCACAAATGATTTACGAGTGTTTGCGCAGCAGAAAGCATGGGATACACGATTGCAGGTAATACACCAAGAACTAACGACATAGCTGCAGAAATAAGAATTGTAATTTGTACGCCTGTTGGCGCCACCGACGTTGCGCCGACCGTTTCTGCACTCCGATCTTGAAAGCACATAGTCCATATAATACGCAGGTAGTAGAATACCGCCACCATACTGACTATCGCTAGGGTGACCGCCAACACGACAAGATGCGCCTGCATAGCCACTGAAAACAGCAGCCACTTTCCAACAAACCCCATTGTAGGCGGAATACCACCCAGGGACAACATAAAAACCGCCATAAGGTAAGCCGCCAACGGCTCCTTTTTCACCAGGCCAGCGATGTCCTGCACGGTCTCACAGTCATGATTTCTACTACTTAGATATACGAGAACCGCGAAGGCGCCCATCGTCATCAAACCATAAGCCAAAAGATAGAAAAGCCCAGCCTGTAGAGCCTCGGGCCGCGCGACGGTAGACGAGCAGGCGCAAACTGCTATGAGTAGGTACCCTGCATGGGCGACTGATGAGTAGGCTAACATACGCTTAACGTTCACTTGCGTGACAGCTAGCAGGTTCCCCAGCACCATCGTCAATACCGCGATTACCTCTAAAGCTGGCAGCCAGAAGTGAGCGATACCAGTAAGGTGTGAGATTATGCGCAATAAGGCGGCGAATGCGCCTATTTTTACTGCAGTAGCCATAAAACCCGTTACCGAAGTGGGAGCGCCCTCGTAAACGTCCGGAGCCCACATGTGAAACGGAGCCAATGCTGCTTTAAATCCAATGCCGACCAGCACAAGGGCCAACCCCGCCATAAACATGAACGAAGGCGTATCCGGTATTCGAGCAGTCATGGTCGTCAGGTTCGTGGTACCCACCAGGCCACTGATTGAGGTACCTCCTAATACGAGGGCAATGCCGTATAGCAGAAATCCTGCAGCAAACGAGCCCAGCAGAAAATACTTGAGCGCCGCTTCCTGCCCTTTCTTGTCGGTTTTTGCAAATCCCGTCAGGATATACAACGCCACAGACAATAACTCAACTGAAACAAATAGTACGATAAGATCGTTGGCAGCACACATGAGGATGGCACCACAAGTGGCGAAGAGCAACAGTGCGTAATACTCGCCCTGGTTCAACCCCCGATTATCAAGGTAAGTGAGTGCCACGAGTACCGATAGACCAGCTACAAGTAACAGAATGAGCGTACAGGCCTGTGTAAATGGCCCGACGGCAAGGGCACCGTTGAACGCTTTGTAGTGAAGCATGGGCTCATCCAAACGAAAGAGCACTACCATGCCTGCGACAATTACTCCTAGTAAGCTAACAACTCCACTTGCGGAAGCGGACCGGCGCCAAAATGCAAGGCACGACTCGCCAAGAAGCACAATCATACCTGTAATAGCAATGATTACCACAGGCAGAATTGCATTCAGGCTCTGGAAATTGGTCACCTGGATAAGCCTCCCATTTTGTTGTCATTTATTGGCGCATTTGGATTCGCGGGAATTGCCGGTGCGGGAATGCTTCGATTGCGGCTTACGGCATCTCTGTTGGGACCCTGGTTACTATGGACGAAGTTCTTATTTGGATGGGTCGAGCGCACCCCTTGCGAAGTGGGCGTTTTTGGCCCGCCTTTAGATACGGTACTCATTCCCTTAGCGGATCTGCCAACCAAAGATCGCGGAGCTCCATGGAGGAGGGCCTGCTGATTTCGGGGTTGTGCCCCACCAGTCCCGCCGTTCATAACCGGTGGTATGTCGATACCACGCGCCTGTGGAGGGCCACTATTTGTTGGTGGGGCTCCCACTGGACGGGGTATTGCCCGGTGTTGCATCACAGGAACGGGCATATGTAGAGGTGCATGCGGTATAAACGTGTTCCCCTCGCTGTTCGGGTGGTAATCTGGCGCCGTCACAAGGAATCCGCTCACCGGATGGCTTAGAAGTCCGCCGGCCATGCGCTCACGCATATCGGTGAGCATCACGGACACAGGCAGAGACTGCTCAACGTTTTCCGTACTTACTGGGAGTACATTGCTAACCGCACTCTGCATGCGGCTCGTCCAGAACGGGCTGCCGATACCAACCCAGAAGATCATCACCGCCATGGGTGTTAGCACCAGCCATTCCCGCGTGTTTAGATCAGGAAGGCCTTTGAAGCGCGGCGAGCCAACTGGACCAAGCATTATGCGCTGGAACCACCACAACATATACACAGCAGATAGAATTGTTCCGCACGCTGCCAGAGCAGTGGGCCAGTATCCCCCCACTGAGTGGGTAATCCCGCTGGTCCAACTACCGAGCAGAATGGGAAACTCACCGACAAACCCACTGAAAAGCGGTGCGGCGACACTTGCCAGAGTCGCTAACAGCATCATCGATGAAAAGAGTGGAAGCACACGTTTGATACCGCCAAGTTCCTTGAGCTCCATCGTACCAGTACGCTCTGCTAGCATGCCGAGACCTAGGAACAGCATCGGTGTGAAGATGCCATGGTTGAAGTTCTGCAGCATGGCACCCATCATTCCCACACGAGTAAAGGTAAAGATCCCCAGTACCACAAAACCGAGGTGCGCAACGCTAGAGTATGCAATGACAAAACGGGCATCCTTTTGAGCTGCAGCCAGCAGTGAACCGTATAGAATGGATGCTACCGCCAGTACAATCATCACGGGAGCATAGGTGATACACTGCTGGGGGAAGATTGGTATTGCGATGCGGACGAACCCAAAAATACCCATTTTGAGCAATACCAGCGCAGCGCTGCCAACCGCAGGGGCCTGTGTATAGGCATCTGGTAACCAGGCGTGGAACGGAAAGACCGCGGTTTTAATGGTAAACGCGAGTAGAAATGCGCCTGCGATCAACATAAGCGTTGATGCGGGGGCAGCATGCAGGGCATGATACGCAGTGGACATCGGATTCGAGAGGTCAACAATGCTTAATGAGCCCGCATAATGGTACACCGAAGCAATTGCGAGCAGCATGAGAATACTGCCTACAAAGGTGTAAATGAAGAACTTTATGGCTGCATAGGCACGACGCGGTCCACCAAACATTCCGATAAGCAGATAGGTAGGAATCAAGGTCGCTTCAAAGAAGACATAAAAGAGAACCAGGTTAAGAGCCAGGTATACGCCCGTAATTGCAGCCTCGAGCAGTAGTAGCAGCGCTATGATGTCCCGAGAGTTTTCACTTTTACGGCTGGTATAAATAATGCTTAGCAGAATAACAAACGTGGTGAGAAGGACGAGCAGAACGCTAAAGCCATCTGCGCCAAGATGCCAATGAAGCCAGTGATGGCCGCCCATTGGTATCCAGTTATACTTTTCGGCATACTGAATCCCGCCACCAACGCCGCCTAGCATGTTGCCTAGGACGCTGCCATGATAACCTGCGAATAGAAGACAGGCAAGGACAAGGACAAGGGCAGCAAACCCAATACCTACACTGTTGACTGCCATGGCGCCGAAGTCTAGTTCGCTGTTTTCTCTGTTCTGCCCAGGTTTGGGCAGGCCCATTAGTATGATTGCCCCTACAATGGGTGTGAAGAGCAGCAAACTAAGTATGCCAGTAATTTGCATCTGCATGAAAGGCCTCAGTGCTGCATTACGCCAACCAGCATGCCCACCACAAGGGTGACCGCGCCGACCAGCATAACGAGCGCATAATTTCTAACGTATCCCGTCTGAATTCTTCGAAGAAGGTGACTAATACCTCCAACTGATTTGGCGATTCCATCGCCAGCAGCATTGATGGTATCGGTCTCCACACCCCGCATAAGTCCTCTCTCTGCAAGGAGCCCCCCGCCTTTTATGAAGATCAAGTTGTACAGAGCATCAAATCCCCAGTTATTGCGAAGGAACTGAACCAGCGGACTAGCATCGGCTGCGGCCGGCTCGAGAATTGCGCCGCTCTCCATCCTACGACCGTACATGACGGCCGCAAGAACAAGGCCCGCAATGGCAATGAGGCTAGAGAGAAGATAGCCTGCAACCGGCGACATCAGGTCGGCCTGCGGATGTAGGCCCCCCAGAGATAGTGGCGCGATGCTTGGAGCGAGAAACTTATCAAGAAGGTTTCCACCACTCGGACCATAAGGGCCAGCAAACCAGCCGAATCCAGCTGCCAGTATCGCAAGAATATATAACGGCCACATCATGGTACCAGGGGAAGGATGCACGTGGCCATTACCCTGATCTTCACCATGTCCACTATCGTCGCTGTCCCCATGATGATGCGTGTGCAGCTGTCCGTCGGTAAATCGCTCTTGCGTGTAGAACGTCTTCCACATCAGACGGTTCATATAAAACGCTGTAAGAAACGCTGTGATAAGGCCGCCCGCGTACAACAGAGTGCCGTCCCCTGCGAACGAGCGCGAAGCGCTGTCGAGAATAGCGTCCTTAGACCAGAAACCAGAAAGCAGAGGAAAGCCGGCAATGGAATATGTGGCGATTATCATAACTGCCCATGTTGCAGGCAACTTCTTCTTAAGCCCCCCCATCTTCCGCATGTCCTGCTCACCCAACATCGAATGAATGACCGCACCAGCTCCCAAGAAGAGTAGCGCCTTGAAAAATGCATGGGTCACAACGTGGAAGATGCCGTCTGAAAAATCACCTACTCCACAAGCCATAAACATGTAGCCCAACTGGGATATTGTCGAATAGGCCAGGACCTTCTTAATGTCTGTTTGAACCAATGCCATGGTGGCAGCCATAAATGCCGTGGCGAGGCCAACCCAGGCAACCACGTGCAGTGCAACTGCCGAATGCACAAACAGAAACGAACAGCGAGAGAGCATTACTACCCCTGCTGTTACCATAGTGGCCGCATGAATGAGGGCAGAAACCGGCGTGGGACCAGCCATTGCATCTGGCAGCCATACAAACAACGGTATTTGCGCACTCTTGCCTACCGCCCCAACGAACAGCAGAAGGCAGATCATCGTTATCACCGCTGTAGGTACAACACCTCCCGTAACATCAAGAACCCGCCCAACATGGTTAGCAAGTTCGAGAACGCCACGGTGCTGAGGAGTGTAAAACGAGACGGTTCCAAAATACGACCAGATCGACATAATCCCTAATGAAAAGCCAAGATCTCCCACCCGGTTAACGATGAACGCTTTATTGCCAGCACGTGCATTTGCTTCGTCGGTAAACCAGAAACTGATCAGCAGGTAGGAACAGACGCCAACACCCTCCCAACCTACAAACATTAGGAGGAAGTTATCGCCCAATACCAACAGAAGCATCATAAAGATGAAGAGGTTGAAATAGGTAAAAAATCGTGTGTAGTCCCGATCGTCCTTCATGTACCCAACGGAATAGACGTGGATTAGGCCGCCTACACCGGTTACTACTAGTGACATTACCAGTGACAACGGATCAATCACTTCGTTGAAGTTGACCCTAAACCCGCCAAATCTGATCCAGGGGTCATAAATGGAGGTACCGGGTATCAGGGCGATGATTTCCCGCGGTGTACTGCCAAATTGCAAGGTAACGAGTAGCGCAATCACGAACGACGCCAGAACGACTCCTGGCGCAATAATCGTGGTCAGCCGCTTCTGCAGCGCCCGGTCCTTGATGTAGAGACCGGAGGTGCTGCAGAATAAAAACCCCAGCAACGGCAGCCACAATATAAGTTGAGCAAATTGAAGGTTCATCAGTTGGTCAGTCTGGTTTAAGATTTCAGCAGCGCAGTTTCGTCTAAATCGATGGACTGCCTGGTACGGAAGATGGTGACTATTATCCCCAGCCCTACGGACACCTCGGCGGCGGCAACCGCGAGCGCAAAGATTACGTACATCTCGCCCACGGAAGTCCCGTAGAATCGGCCAAGCGCAATAAAGGTAAGATTCGCAGCATTGAGCATCAGCTCAATGCACATAAATACCTGTATAGGATTGCGCTTCACCAGCACACCTACAACCCCAATGGTAAACAGTACAGCCGACAGCGAAAGATAGTATGAAACTGGGACCATAAAATACTCACCTCACCAACGTAATCAAACTTGCCTGCGCGTCATGACAATCGCGCCAACAACTGCCACTAGCAGCAAAAGGGAAGTGGCCTCAAATGGAAACAGCCACGGTAAGTGCGGATTGTACAGTGTTAAGCCCACTGCCTTCACGGTACCCTGTGCCTGCGCCGTTGCTGGCGACACTGCCTTTCCAGGGATCTCGAAGAATATTCCGCTGATAAATAACACCAGCAGCAGAATCGCCCCAAGTGCGACGGCAGCAGTATTCTGGTTTGATCCTTTAGTAGAGCTTGTTACAGGTGCACCAAGGTTAAGGAGCATGATCACGAACAGGAACAAGACCATCACTGCGCCCGCATACACTACAACCTGCACAGCGCCAATGAACTGAGCAGATAGAGTGACGTAGTACACGGCCAACGCAAGAAAGCAGACAACGAGCGAAAGGGCACTGCGCACCGGATTAGCGGCTGTAACCATCGTTAACGCCGCACCTATACATACTATTGCAAGTATCCAAAAGAGGATGAGAGCAGGCATGAATTCTCCTCAGCGGCCCGGTGCCACGTGAGCAACGGTAACGACAGCAGTGGGTGTAATGTGCGGCGCGGTTGCAGTGCGGACCAGGCTATAACCTGCCAACAGGAACAACCACACCAACGCCAACGGCAGCATTCGCTTCCACCCCAGGTTCATCAAAGCATCATACCTCAGTCTAGGTAGGGTAGCGCGTAGCCAGGTATAGAAGAAAATACCCATCATCACCTTGAGGATGTACCACACAAAACCAGGTATGAATGTAAACGGAAAACAGTTGAATGGCGGCAGCCATCCTCCCCAGAACACCGAGGCGTTGAGACCGCAAATCATCAACATGTTGACATACTCACCCGCGAAGAACGTGGCGAACTTCATGGATGTGTATTCAGTGTGAAACCCAGCCACAAGCTCCGATTCCGCTTCGGGAAGATCAAATGGCGCGCGATTCGTCTCGGCAATCATCGCTACCGTATAGATGACGACAGGAACAATAAGCGACTGCAGCCAGTACCACGAGAAGATGCTGCCTTTCAAAAATGAGGGCAGCCAATGAATTCCAAAAGGCAGCGTATTTTGAGCGTTGACAATATGATCAAGCTGAACAGAGCCCGCGAGCAACACGACGCAAAGGAGCGACAGGCCCATGGCTAGCTCATAGCTGATGATTTGCGCAGAGGCACGCAGTCCTCCAAGAAGTGAATACTTATTATTCGACGACCATCCTGCAAGGATAATGCCATAGACACCCAAGGAAGATGCTGCCAACATAAACAGAAGGCCAATGTTTACGTTTCCCGGCGTAACTGGCACTGTGTACAGGCCGCCGTGCACGTTGCGAAATGTAACAGTCTGCAGCGGAATTACCGCGCCAGCCGAAAGAGCAACCAGCATGGAAATAAAGGGAGCGAGGTAATAGAGCCGAACATCAATACTTCCTGGCTGAATGTCTTCCTTAAAAAAGAGCTTTAAAACGTCTGCAGGAGGTTGAAGCAGACCACGAGGTCCCAGGCGATTAGGTCCGGTTCTGTCCTGCATCAAGCCAATCACAACACGCTCAATCCAGATAAGCATCGGCAGGATGCCAAGCGTAAAAGCAAATATGCCAGCGAGCGCCACGTAGGGAACTAACGCAGGCAGACGGATACCATGCCAATATTCCGGAAATATAAATAAGCGATAGATGCCATCGCGCAGGTTATCCCAATACGCTACAAGACCGGTTAGCATCTCGTCTCCTGATAGAGGTTATTACTGGCCAGCATAAATTGCCGCCAATGGAAAGTGTAACACTGCCTAGGCGCTAGCGGCTTCCTTTTCGGGCTTACGCAAACCCATACTGCCTAACGCCGCAGGCAGCATCTCAGCGTAGCTTGGCACCTCGCTCGCAATCGCGCACGTAATCTCTCGAGCCGACACGGGGCCACCTTCTGCACCAAGCAGCGCAGCGACCTCTGCGAAAATAAGCCAGTCTGGTTTCGTGTCGCCTATAGGGTCGAAGGCCCTGTGCAGCCTTTGAACTCGCCCTTCACAACTTGTATAGCAGCCATCTTTCTCGGCCATTGATGCAGCAGGTAATACAAGGTGGGCTCGCTGCGCCGTCTCTGTCATCGCAAGCTCGCTCACCACAACGAACGGACATGCGTCTAACGCGTGGTTAACAAGGTCCTTATCCGGCCAGTGAGCTACAATGTCTGCCCCTACTAGCCAGAGGGCTGCGATATCCCCCTTAATTGCACCGCGCAACATCGCTTCTGTGTTCAAGCCCGAATGGGCAGCCTTAACATTACCCGGTACATAATCCGGATGAACACCCATATGGAGTGCACCGAGCGAATTGCATTCTAAAACTGGCACAGC
>JAJYCW010000125.1 GCA_021777995.1 bacterium | reverse complement strand
AGACGATGTCTAATGTTCGGGCTATCTTTGTGAGGCGTTTTTACGATGGCGTAGTTCCGGATTAGGATTTGACAGGTCATAATACACTTTTTAGGAAGCGAATTTAGAATTAAGTGAGCGTTTACCTTTTACTCGTGGGAAGTTACTGCCTTGGCTCATTGCCGTTTGGGCTCTGGATTGCCTATGCGGCGCGAGGTGTTGATATTCGCACGGTTGGAAGTGGTAACATTGGTGCGACCAACGTATGGCGTGTATGCGGCCCAAAGGCGGGAAGTGCAGCGTTCACGTTAGATGTTTTGAAAGGGCTTTTACCCGTTATTGCAGGCAAAATGCTGCTGCCTGGTAATAACCTGGTTCCAATCCTTGCGGGGATGCTCGCTATTATCGGCCACACGTTTTCCATGTTTCTCAAATTCAAGGGCGGTAAAGGCATCGCCACAAGTTTGGGCGTGCTCATAGCCGCGGCACCGAAAATAATCCTGCTAGCCGCTGCTGTTTTTATTGTAGAGATGTTCACTCTAGGATATGTATCGTTAGGTAATATCATCGCTGCTGTGGCGGTTCCAGTTCTCATTCGCATATTTTATCCCCATAACACTTATCTTTTTGTAATGGGGATTTGTGCCAGCGTCTTAACGATTTACAAACACCGTGCAAATATTAGGCGGCTAATTAATCACACTGAACCCAAGGCCCGGATGCCATGGAACAAGCGCGTAACCAGTGACAATGAGTGAGTTTGATCACCCAGGCGTTCGTTATACTGTTAATGTTGTGATCAATCACGAGCTACCAGATTTAGAACCCTTCTACACCTATTTAGTACCTGAACACATGGTGGAACGGGTAAAGCCTGGACTGTTAGTGCATGTACCGTTTGGTACTGCTGAGGTCATTGGCACGGTGTGGTCCCCAGTCATAACAGAGGTCGAACGGGCGGACTCCCTACAACTCCGTCCGCTTAAGGCGGTTCTAGAGGATGCACCTCACCTTCAACCCGATCAACTCAATCTGGTGGCCTGGTTAGCCAGGGAA
This sequence comes from bacterium, assembly GCA_021777995.1. Taxonomy (GTDB): domain Bacteria; phylum Armatimonadota; class Chthonomonadetes; order Chthonomonadales; family Chthonomonadaceae; genus JAJZFK01. Next base: position 10,809 of record JAJYCW010000125.1, on the reverse strand, counting down.
TGTTGTTGTGATATAGGCTCGGCCATGCGGTGTGTTACTCCGCCCTGGATGGCTGCTCGCGTGGAGGTACTGACCGCTCTTGCCGATCCAGAACTGGATCCAGATACTCTAGGCAGTTCCATGGCCCGTCGCCATGTTGCCGCGACCTTAGTACAACTGGGAGGTACTGCCAGGCTTGATGATCTTAAGAAGGCATGTGATCTGCCGTCCTTTAGTTCAGCCTACAGGCATCTAATAAAACAGCGGGTGCTTATAGAAACTCGGAGAATTGTGCGTACGGGGGTGAGCGTAAAGACAGAGCGGGTTGCATGCCTCGCTGGTGAATACGACACGTTAACAACCATCAAACTGACTGGCAAACAGCAGGCAGTTATGGCTATTCTTGAACAATCTCGTGCAGATGGTGTATTACAGGTACCAGTTAATCGCCTAGTAGATCAGGCTGATGTTGGCCAGTCTGTAATCGCAGCGCTGGTCACGAAAGGGTTGATAACGATCGATTACCGGACGGTGAGGCGCGCACCAATGGTGCACGCAGGTGCCCACACTATCACGCCGGTACTCACTTCGGGCCAGGCACATGCCGTTGATTCGATCAATAAGGCACTTCAGAGTGGCACCTATAGCAAGGTCTTGCTTTTTGGCGTGACGGCAAGTGGTAAAACCGAAGTCTATCTGTCGGCAATCTCCACGGTGCTACAGCAGGGCAAGGGCGCGATGGTGCTACTTCCTGAGATAGCGCTAACAGCCCAGGTAGCGGACGTCTTCATCGCCCGGTTTGGTGATCGCGTTGCTTTGCTGCACTCTAATCTGGGTGAGGGCGAACGATTAGACGAGTGGCACAGGCTGCAGAATAATGAGGCGCAGATTGTGGTGGGTGCCAGGTCGGCCGTCTTCGCTCCCATTCAGAACCTGGGGCTGGTAATTGTGGACGAGGAGCATGAGACGTCATACAAACAGGAATCGACGCCACGATACAATGCGCGGTCTGCTGCCCAGTGGCGCTCTGAAACCGACGACGCAGTGCTTGTACTAGGAAGCGCCACACCATCGTTAGAGACCTTCTTCCAAACTGACCAGGCAGAATCCTCCATTGCTACCATGCCGCAGGCTACCCTAGTAGAGATGCCGGATCGAATTAGCAATCGGCCGCTTCCCGCAGTACGGATTGCCGACATGCGCGAGGAATTCAAAAACAAGCCGGTGATGTTTTCAGCCCCACTGTTGGATGCTATGGCGGATCGTTTTGCGCGCAAAGAGCAGGTGATACTTTTTCTTAACAGGCGCGGTTATTCGCAGTTTGTATTGTGTCGTGACTGCGGTTGGACTGCTAGATGTGCTTCGTGTGATGTTAGCCTTACATATCACGCCCATGATCGAAGCCTTCGATGTCACCATTGCGGGTTTCGTGGGCCCGCGCCCTCAATATGTACCGTGTGTGGAGGCAGCAGAGTGCGCGGGTTTGGTGTTGGTACCGAGCGTGTAGAGGAGGAGGTTCGCACGCTCTTCCCTCAGGTGACCACTCTCAGGATGGATCGCGATACTACTTCACGCCGGGGCGATCATGCAAGGCTGATTCGAACATTCAGACAGCGAGAGGCTGATATCCTGATCGGAACGCAGATGGTTGCCAAGGGGTTGGACTTCCCTTATGTAACTCTCGTTGGCGTAATCAGTGCGGATACTACGTTGAACATGCCTGACTTTCGGGCGGCGGAGCGTACCTTTCAGCTTCTGGCCCAGGTCGCAGGACGAGCTGGAAGAGGCGATCTTCCTGGCGAGGTATTTGTACAGACATTTACACCGGAGCATTATGCGATAAGGTGCGCTTTGAGTCATGATTTTCGGCAGTTCTATAATACAGAAATGGTGTACCGACGGGAGTTGAGATATCCCCCGTTCACCAGGTTCGCTAACCTTATCATCGCTGGTACGAATGAAACCACGGTGTCGTCACAGGCCAACGAGCTCGCACGCCATTTAAGGTTGGTTGCCGATGGTCGTGCGGAAGTCATTGGACCAAGCGCTGCTCCATTGGCAAAACTTAAGGACAATTACCGGTTTCATTGTGCCTTAAGGTCACCGCTCGATTTGGATGTACCACAGCTCATTCGGGAGGTTGTAGCTGGCTTACCGCGAACATTAAAAAATGGTCTTACGGTGGATATAGATCCCTATTCAATGCTTTGACGTCGGACCGAAGTTATGCGGTATCATGTTGGGGCCGAAGGCGAAGGAGGAGTGAACGTGCAGGCGAATTCAACAGAAGAAGATTTGGAGATTAGGGCGCAGGCTGAGCAATTAAAGCGAGGAATTCAAGCTGTTGTACCAGAGAACGGCCTTGAAGACAAGCTGGCTCTTTCAAAAAGGGAGAAGAGGCCGCTTCGGATAAAACTAGGCCTGGATCCCACGGCACCTGACATTCACCTTGGATTTGCAGTGGTTCTTCGCAAACTCCGCCAGTTTCAGGACATGGGCCATCAGGTTGTGATCATAATTGGCGATTACACCGCGCTAATAGGGGACCCCAGCGGTCGTTCAGCTACTCGCCCCATGTTATCGGCTGAGGAGATTAAGAAGAATGCTGAAACATACGTAGATCAGCTGGCTCGCATCCTGCAACGTGAGCGAACCGAAGTGAGATTTAACGGTGAATGGCTGGGCAAGCTTGACTTTGCAGAGGTAGTCAAACTTGCTGCACACATGACCGTTGCACAGGTGTTACAGCGTGATGACTTTGCCAATAGATTTGGCGCACACCAGCCAATCAGTCTCCATGAACTGCTTTACCCTTTGGCCCAGGCATATGACTCGGTGGCTATCCGTGCAGATATTGAAATGGGCGGACAGGATCAAACCTTCAATATTCTGGCGGGCCGAGACCTGCAGCGCGAGATGGGACAGGCACCGCAGGCCGCAATGTTTATGCCGTTACTGGTTGGGCTAGACGGCCACAAGAAGATGAGCAAGTCGCTAGGCAATTATGTCGGAATTTCTGAAGATCCAGTGGTGATGTTCAGCAAAATCATGTCACTATCTGATGAAGCGATGAAGGAATATTTTGTTCTCTGTACGGATGTACCGTTAGACGAGGTAGAAATGCTTCTCGCGGAGTCGACAACCGGAAGAACCAATCCACGAGACGTGAAGCGCCGGCTCGCCAAGGAGATTGTCACTATCTACCATGGTGACGCTCCATCAGTGGCCGCGGACGACGAGTGGATGCGCGTTCATTCAGCCGGTGAGGTGCCACAGGATATGCCAGTGATGGGTTATGACGCCGCTATTAGTAAGGCGGGTACAGTATGGGTGTGTAAGCTGTTGGTAACCGTAGGACTTGCAACAGGCACGGGTGAGGCACGAAGGCTCGTACAGCAAGGTGCTGTTTCGGTTAACGGCGAAAAGGTACCTAGCTCAGAATGGGAGCCGCAAGCGGGTGAACTGGATGGTACGGTGCTTAAGGTTGGCGCAAAACGCTATGTAAAGCTGCAGCGTAACAGCCAACATTAGGGCCTGCTTTGATAGTTGCTGTTAGCCCTCGTTGACCACGGATGGTACGAGAGCGCAAACCTGATGCGGCTATCAAGCGTGGGGTGGGTACCGTACCACCACTGCAAAATGGCAGGTGGGTCTGGGTCTGCGTAGTCTCGCTCCGCAAACCCTACAAACAGTTGCGCCATTGGCACGTTGAGATGTGTCAGCCTCAAACCAAATGCATCAGCCCGGTGTTCAAGCATGCGGCTCTCTGCATTCGCAATGGGCATCTGAAGTTGTAGCAGAACAAAGATTACGGTTAACAACAGCGGAAGTGCACGAACATCCAGTACACCGCGCAGCTTCATGCGGACGGTTGCAATAAATGTGAGCCAGGGTACTAATCGGTTGAGCAGCCACAAGATGAAGCAGCTGCCTACTACGTTTGATAAGAACAGTATCCATATGTGGTGTTCAACATAGTGCCCCATTTCGTGACCCACCATGGCGAGAATCTGTGGTTGGGGTAATAAGCGAAGCGCATTGTCGTCGATTACAATTCGCGCCGTTGGGCCGAGGCCCGTCACATAGGCATTCACGTGATTTGATCGGACGCTAGTGTTCTCAACCAGAATCGTGGAACGCGGAATACCTGCACGTAGTGCAAGTTGCTCGATTTTTGTACGAAGGCTACCGTTTTGCAGGGGTGTAAACCGGTAGAAGATAGGCGAGATTACGACCGGGGAAAGCACTATCGCTGCAAATTGTATTGGAACTAGAATTAACCAAAGCCACTTCCACCAGCTTGAATTACATTTACAATAAAGCTTGTAACTGCCCCATATAAGTACAATCTTGCCAAGGTTTATGAGCCAGTCAATTGTCTCATTTTTGGCGAATAACAGCCACGACTCATTTGAGAAGCCGTAATGGCGCTCAACCAGGTGGGACGAAACCGCTATCGGAAGCATCCAGATGACCTGCCATAATGAAAACAGGACATAGTAGATCGCTACTGCAATAACATGCGGTGGCGCGGTAGCTTCATTTGCACGACTTCTGCCTTCCGCCAGTGCTCCCGCTCGCCTAGATGCACCGGTTATTACGAACGCCCAAATTCCGGTTAACAGCCATACCAGTGCGAACAGACCTAGTGCTTCTTCGATGCGCTGATAGGTAATCGCCCGCTGAGGTACTTTTGGCGTAAACTGCGCAGGTAGATGACCGCTTGCAAAAGCTGCCGGTCCTACCAATAAGAGGGCTGCGCACAGGTATTTCCATGCTCGGGGTTTCGACATTTATGCTGCCGGCTGTGCAACGTGATGAAGCTTTCCATCATCCATGTGATAGATCCTGTCTGCACCGGACAACATGGTTTCATCGTGCGTTACCACAATCACTAGTCCCTTGTGACGATAGCTTTTAAGGAGTTCCATGACCGCCAGGCCGTTTGTACGATCCAGCGCTGCAGTAGGCTCATCTGCGAAGATGACGCGAGGTTGATTAATCATTGCGCGCGCTACCGCAATGCGTTGCTTTTCGCCGCCAGAAAGGTGTGCAGGAGCTCGTCCTGCTAAATGCAAAATGGATAGTTGCGCAAGAATGTCATCTACCTCACGGTCTGCAGTAAATTGCTTAGTTGCGGCGGTAAGTACATTCTCTCGTGCGGAAAGGTAATTAAGAAGAAATGGTTGCTGAAATACAAATCCAAACTCGTTCCTGCGCAGTATGGCAAGGTCCTTGTTTGACATATCAGACACACACCTATCGCGATAGTGTACGGAACCTTCGGTTGGTTGTTTAAGGCCGCTCATGAGGTAGAGTAACGAGCTCTTGCCAGAGCCTGATGGCCCCATGATACCAAAGAAACCGGACTCAGGAACTTCCATCGTTACATTGCGCACAGCATAGGTTAGCGTGTCTCCGTCACCGTAACGCAGGCTAATTCTATCTGTGCGCAATAACATCAGGTTAGTAGATGGCCTGTTCCGTCTCTTTGTCGAAGAGGTGCGATTTTTCGAGATCAAGGATCACGCGTATGGAATCTCCGGTTCTAGCCGTGGACGCGCTATCAATTATCCCGATGAAGTTCAAATCACCTGCCTTAAGGTACATCACGACATCGCTTCCCAGAGGCTCTACCACGTCAACGTCAACGGCAATGGTGTTAGTTTCCGTTGACGAGATAAGACCAGGAAGAGTGCTGTCATAAATGTCCTCAGGTCGAATACCAAACAGGCAAGTCTTCCCGACGTGAGCTCGAGCGGCCTCTGCACGGGACGGGGGTAGCGTGACCTTGAAACTTCCACCGTCAATTACGATATCGGAACCGGCGCTCGTTACGTTTACGGTCAGGAAGTTCATGGCGGGAGAACCGATAAACCCGGCTACGAACAGGTTTGCAGGATGATGATACAAATTGAGAGGAGTATCACACTGCTGAATAATACCGTTTGACATCACAGCAATGCGATCACCCATTGTCATAGCCTCTACCTGATCGTGCGTGACGTAAACGGTTGTAATGCCCAATCTTCGGTGGAGTTTTATCAGCTCTGCACGCGTCTGCACACGAAGTTTCGCATCCAGGTTACTCAGCGGTTCATCCATAAGAAATACTTTTGGTTCTCGCACAATTGCCCGGCCAAGAGCGACTCTCTGCCGCTGTCCACCAGAGAGTTCCTTCGGCTTGCGTTGTAACAGTGGGCGAAGGCCCAGCATCTCTGCCGCCTCTTGTACTCGTCGGTCAATCTGCTCGTTGGTGAATGCTCGCTTCTGGTTGAGCACGGGGATATTGGAACCTGTTGGAACCTTCTTAAGCCTCAGTCCAAAACTCATGTTTTCGTATACGCTCATATGCGGGTAGAGAGCGTAATTTTGAAAGACCATTGCAATATCACGATCGGCTGGCGAAACATCATTCACTACTCGGTCACCAATCCAGATCTCGCCGCTTGTAGACTCTTCTAGCCCTGCAATCATTCTAAGAGCAGTGGTTTTGCCGCATCCAGATGGGCCAACAAGAACCATAAATTCCTTGTCTCGAATTTCAAGATTGATATTATTGACCGCATTGACCTTGTTAAAGGTCTTGCACAAACTTTTGAGGACCACACTGGCCATTGGCTGGCACTCTCCTGTACGACATACGCTTGGCTGCCGCATGTACTAAAGTATTAAGCCATTATAGAAAAAGCTTGGTACATGTGTCAAGCTTCAAGCTCTAATTTGTTCCCCATAGGGCGATTTCAGCCAAAACCTCACGAAAAACCGAGCATTCTTGATGCTAGTTTGCCTTTGGCTGCTACACCTGTCGACCTGGTTCCTGATTTGTGCCGGCAACGAGACAACAAATATTCGGTGCAGCGGGTATCTGCTGATATAATGTTAGCAACGGTAGCCTGGTATTTAGTTGTAGAAGGTTGCACCGTGCCTATTTGATTGAGCATGTTTTCGTAAGGGTGAGGGTTTTTAGGAGCTAGATTGCAGATGGACAGCCACAATGTTGCGAGTTTGCATATGCCTGACGGTTTGCATCATGACCTGCTTTTAACCCAAATGGTCTCTGCGATAACGAGCGCCGCGACCCTTGATGCCGCCTTAGGTGCGGTGGTAAGCCTGCTCACCCAGCATTATATGGTTAAGGCAGTGCTTCTCACGGTGATCTATCCTGCACCTCAGCAAATAACATGTGGCGATGCAAGTCTTTTTGGCCCGGCTCAAGGATCTCAGATTGGATTTAGGTCTACCCATATTCGGGCAGGTGAGGGCAACGTCACCGAGGCATGTTTAGACGTTGTTGCGCCCGTTAGCGTCGAGCTCCCACTCCACGTGCTCTATGCAATTACCGCGCTGTTGGGCTACTATGCATCGCTAAAGAGCATGAATACGCGCGCCGAAAAAGCGGATGCGCTCACCAAGAAGCGCATTAGCGAGATGGCGGCGGTATATGAACTGGGGCGTGATGTTGCGCCCACTGATACCGACAAACTGTTGCGAGACATTACCACCAGAACTGCGGTGCTTATGGAGGCAGCTGTCTGTTCGGTACTGCTGGTAGACAAGCAGTCTGGGCACCTTCTCCTTGCAGCAAACTATGGCCTACCGGACGATGTGCCTCAGCAACTTCAAAAGGTGAGTGAAGGTGTAGCGGGAGTGGTTACACAAACCCGCGAGCCTATTCTCATCGATCCATCCTGCCCAGACCCTCGATTAAGTCATATAGAGATAAGCTCAGACAAGGGGCCTGCCATTGTAGTGCCAATGAAGGATGAGGTGGGAGAAGTTATAGGCGTACTCGCGATACGACGCAGCTCCCCAGGAGCCACCTTCTCACACGAGGACATGCAGCTTATATCGGTGTTTGCGGCACAGGCGGCGCTCGCCATCCTGAATGCAAGGCTTTATGAGGACCTGGAGCGGCGAGCAGTGGAATTGGAGACGCTTTCGACACTTTCTCGCACGTTGATACAGAACACGGACCTTGATAGGCTACTTGAAAATGTTGTAGAAGAGGTCTGTCGCACCGCAGGATTCAAACGGTGTGGCGTACTGATGCTGGATATCACGCGTCCAGTTTACGTGCCAAGGAAGTGGGCCGGTTATGGGGAGGGCTTTTATAGACTGCGCGCACGCGCCGGTGAAGGACCGTTGGGACTAGTCGCCTCAACGGCAGTCTCGCGCCTTTTTTCGTGCCGCAGCGACGCTGCCAATCGGTTTGACCCAAGGCTCAATGTGCGAATTCGTGGATTGGCGCGGGCCCTAGGTGTTGACACGTTCTGCGCGGCCCCCATCCTCGACACGGAAGCGAAGTGCGTTGGAATTATAATAGCCGATAACCGCTCGTCTCCGCAGGCGATCAGTGCTGCTCAATTTAGCCTGCTCAGTGGCTTCGCGGGCCAGGTGGGAGTAGCAGTTGAAAATTCGCGGCTGTATTATGAAATGCAGGATGCGCTTGAAACGACCAAACGTGTAAGGCTTTACACTGATAAGGTGTTGCATTCGGTGGGCGTTGCGATTCTTAGCACTGATTCCGAGGGCAAAATCATCCGGTGGAACCCTGCAGCAGAGCAAACGCTGAGATTAAGCGGTGGCATGTTTCACGAGGCTAATCTGGAAGTACTGGTGAACAGGCTTGATATACGGCCCGAAGAGAAAGCTCAGGTACTGGGGCTCCTTGCCGAGGTGAGGAGGACAGGGGTGGGGTTGCCACGTACTCGTCTGACGGTTCACACTTCTAAGGGCGAAGTTAACATCGCGCTATTCGTAACACCGCTTCCCGCAACGCCATTTGAAACCCCGGGCCTGGTCATAATAGTGGAGGATCTAACTCAGGAAACAAGGCTGCAGGCTGAACTCGAAAAGATGCAGCGCCTCGCGGATATTGGGCAGTTCGCCGCCCGCATGGCGCATGAAACTCGTAACGCACTCTCACCAATGCGGGCTGCCGCACAGTTGGTGAAGCGCGATCTTGAGGCGCTGCATGCAAATACAGACTGGCCAGACATTATAATTGATGAAGTGGATAATTTGAGCCGCCTTACCGGTGAGATACTGGATTTCGCCCGGCCAGGCACTCTGGACTTGCAGAAGCTCGATATTAATGAACTGCTACAGGCATCTATTTCCAAACTATCGGAGATATTTCTTAATAGCCACATTACCGTGGATTGGCAGCTAGGGGAGAACACTCCTGCGCTAATGGTGGATGAAAGCCAAATCGACCAGGTAGTTCGTAATCTTGTGATGAATGCCGCACAGGCAATGCCGCGAGGCGGTAAACTCACTGTTTTTACAGGGTACGACGAGCGTAACCAATGGGTCTATTTTGCAATACAGGACGAGGGGCATGGTATCGCTGCTGCGGATACTGAGCGTATATTTAAACCGTTCGTTACTACGCGAACCAAAGGGACCGGCCTTGGACTGCCAATAGTGCAAAAAGTCATTGATCAGCATGGGGGTCGCATCGTTTTGGAAAGTCGTCCGAATGTGGGCACCACGTTTCGCGTGCTGCTCCCACTCGAGCCCTCACACGACAGGGGCATCACATTAGGTCCGCAGCATCGCGTTTCAGTTGGCCAGGAAGAGGGACTTCCCGATAAGTAATTATCCAATGGAGGGGACAATGCACGAATGAGCGCTGCCGATATCAATATTTTAGTAGTTGATGACGAGCCGAACATTCGAAGAGTTCTGGAAGCGGCTTTCATGCGCGACGGCTATCATGTCGCTACCGCGGATTGCGGTCGTAAAGCGGTTGAGTACGCCGGTGCCAATTCTGTTACCATTCTGGTGACTGACCTTATCCTGCCTGACTTAAGTGGTGTCGACGTGCTGAAGCAGTTAAAGCAGATCCACCCACAGTGTGTAGCTATCGTGGTGACGGCGTATGGCACGATACGCTCTGCGGTGGAGGCCACGCAGGCAGGTGCGTTCGATTACATCCAGAAACCGTTTGACCTAGACGAAGTACGGCAACTCGTTAAGAAAGCCGTCGACTTCGGGCGTGCCCCTTCGATCTCCTCGAAATCCAAACGACCACGGGGTGGGGCGTCGCAATCCAGCGTGATGCGGTGCGTAAGCCCTGCAATGCAGGAAGTTTACGACATTGTTGATCGCGTGGCGGATACCGGTGCAACTGTGTTGATACAGGGGGAGAGCGGAACAGGTAAGGAGCTTGTCGCCCGTTCCTTGCACACACTAAGTCGCCGGGCCGAAAAGCCATTCGTACCCATTTCGTGTGCAGCATTATCGGAAACTCTGTTGGAAAGCGAGCTGTTTGGTCATGAGAAAAATGCGTTTACAGGAGCAGTCAGCACCCGTATTGGACGATTTGAACTCGCTAACAACGGTACACTTTTCCTTGATGAAATAGGCGATATTACTCTTCATATGCAGGTGAAACTTCTAAGAGTTATCCAGGAGATGGAATTCGAGCGAGTAGGTGGTAACCGACCCATTAAGGTGGATGTTAGACTGGTGGCGGCCACCAACCAGCGGCTGGACAAAGCGATTGAGGAGGGCAAGTTCCGTTCCGATCTCTATTACCGACTCAATATTGTAGAGATTGTTGTGCCGCCGCTTAGGGATCGCAAAGATGATATTCTGCCCCTAGCGGATGGCTTTTTACAGCGGTATGCCTCCCGGAACAACCGCAAAATCTGCTCAATCTCGCCGGATGTCAAGAAGCTCTTACTAAAATATACATGGCCTGGCAATGTGCGAGAACTTGAAAATATTATAGAGCGCACCGTCGTCCTTGCAGATCCCAACGCGGTTGAGGTGACTCCGAATTTGTTACCCAATTCGCTTCGGTTAGCGTGATTCAAGATC
>JAJYCW010000015.1 GCA_021777995.1 bacterium | reverse complement strand
GGCCTGTAGGCGGACTCCTTACCGGTCTGAATGCCGTAGGGGATGGTTACCATTATGTAGTTGCTTGCGATATGCCGTTCCTTAATCCGAACGTGCTGGCGCTTCTGATGAGGGCAGCGGAATCCCCGCTCGATGCTGTGGTGCCAGAACGTAATGGTATGCCAGAGCCGCTTTGCGGTGTTTACGCACAATCTGCCAGTCACAAGATTATGAAATATCTTGAAGACGGGGGAAGCTCCGCACGAGGCGCGCTGGATGTTCTCAACACCCGGCGAGTGGGAGAGGGTGTATTACGTCGTCTTGATCCCGACGGTCGCAGTTTGGAAAGTGCAAACACCGCTTCAGACTATGAGCGATTAAAGGGTTTGCTTTAGTTTGCTGTCAAAGGAGGGCGTCAAGGCCGGTAGCTTACCGGTCTTCCAGCTCTGCTTGTGTTGCAGCCTGTTGGACCATCACTCGTCTGGGCTCAGTGTTTTGCGCACGTCGAACTGGTCATAAAGCCAGACCCGGTGTGTGGCGGCTAAAGTTTGGCCTGCCGTTACTAGGCCATGAATCCTCCGCATCATTACCGCTCCAGTAAGTACTATCTAGGCTTTCCCCACGTCGTTGGTAAGTGTTGTATCTCGTCTGCTCTTGATTTCCATTCGCCCCAAGCGCATGTCCCTGCCTTCCTGGCAGCCGCTATTTGACATGCGTAATATTCCTGGATGCAAGATCACCAACAACCATTACGCGTTAACAAAAAGCCGCCTCCCACATGGCGGCATAGGGGTACAATGAAACTAACATATACCCTGGGGAGGTATACCAATTGGGTGCAGCACAGAACGGGACCATTGAAAATCGGCTTGCGCGCATTGCTGGACAGGTAAGCGGAATTCAGAAAATGGTGGCAGATGGCAGGTATTGTGTGGATGTTCTCAATCAGATTGCAGCTGTTCGTTCGGCATTGGACGCTGCAGGTGTTGAACTGCTCTGCAGACACCTGGAGACATGCGTTATCGGTAATGAGCGTGATACGCCGCATGAGCAAGCCTGCAACCAATCACCCGATGACCTCATGATGGAGGTTCGCACGGTACTCAGAAATTTTCTCAAGTAGGGAGGGAAGTATGGCGACAGTCAACCTGAAAGTGGGCGGAATGAGTTGTGAGATGTGCGTTGGGCACGTTACACGTGCGCTTCTTTCCGTGGACGGCGTCGTGTCTGCAAAAGTTGACCTGGAGGGTGGGAGCGCTGTTGTAGTGACTGAGGACGAGCCAAGTCGAGTCGCGGAGCTAATCGATGCTGTCACCGAGGAGGGATATGAGGCGGAAGAGGCATCATAGCGCAAGCCAGGTAGTGCAGTTTTAGGAAAAGGTGGTATGAAATGGCAACCGAGATGGAGGTTCCGGCGGCACGAAGTGACCTTGCCGTTGAGGGTATGCACTGCGCATCCTGCGTTGCGCGAATCGAGCGATCTCTACGGAAGCTAGATGGTGTAGCCGAGGCATCGGTAAATCTTGCTACAGGACAAGCTACAGTTAAGTACGATCCCACAGTGATAGGTACCGAAACGCTGATTAATGCAGTAGTGAAAGCGGGTTACGATGCATCTGTGGTCCACCGCAATGAAGAACCAGCTACCACAGCATCTCCCAATCCACTCCGTATTTTTAACTTGTTGGGGGCATTAGTTCTCTCTCTTCCCATCCTGCTGTTGTCGATGTTCTGGCACATACGGCCATTGTGGGTAGATACCCTAATCGCTATTGGATCGTTCGTTGTTGTTTTTGGGTTCGGGCGTGAGTTCCTGTCCGGTGCCATTTCGGCTGCCAGGGCCGGTGGCTCCGCCACGATGGACACACTGATCGCGCTTGGTTCCTCTGCAGCATACTTCTTCTCGTTGTACCAGTTCCTGGTACTCGACAGTCACGACCTGTACTTTGATACTGCTTCCACAATTGTGACCCTCATTCTTTTTGGCAGGTGGCTGGAGGCGCGCGCAAAGAGTAGGGCAGTTGGCACAATTAAAAGCCTTGTTGCGCTTGCGCCTAAAAGTGCGATTAAGGTAACGGCGACTGGCCAGGAGCTTGAAGTTCCTCTTTCACAAATTCTACCGGGGGATACTATCAAAGTGCGACCCGGCGAAAAAATTGCCGCAGACGGTATCGTGGTTGACGGTCAGTCAGCCGTCGACGAGTCGCTCCTTACAGGCGAAGCGTTTCCCGTTGAAAAGGTGGTGGGGGCAACTGTAACGGGCGGCACCGTGAACGGAACTGGTTCCTTGCTGTTTAGGGCTACTGCGACGGGCTCACAGACAGTACTGGCGCACATGGTGCGTCTTGTGCAGGACGCGCAAGGTAGCAAGGCGCCTGTGCAGCGACTGGCCGACAGGGTATCTGCGGTGTTCGTTCCTGTAGTACTGGCAGTTGCTGCAACAACGATTGTGTTTCGCCTGTTCGTGCTACATCAACCCGCAGCCGATTGCCTCGTACCGGCGGTGGCAGTTCTTGTGATTGCATGTCCCTGTGCCCTGGGACTGGCGACGCCGACAGCGATCATGGTGGGAACGGGCCGAGGGGCGGGTTTGGGCATACTCATCAAGAATGGGGAGTCGCTGGAGCGCGCACACAGTGTTAATCGAGTAGTAGTGGACAAGACAGGAACTCTGACAGTTGGGAAGCCCGTGCTGACCGATGTGATACCCGCAGCCGGCTTTTCGCCTGCGGAGCTGCGAATACTGGCAGCTTCCGCGGAGAAGAGCAGCGAACATCCTCTAGCTTCGGCAATTGTTGCAGGCGTTGGCGAAGGTGGAGGGCTGTTAAAGGTGGATGCATTTTCCAGCACGCCAGGTGCGGGCATTGAGGTCACCGCGGGCGGGCGCCGCATTGTTGTTGGCCAGAGGGAGTTTCTAGAACAGCAGAACGTGGTTATTGAGGAAGCCCTTGGGCAGAAGGCCTACGAACTCGAACAACTGGGCAAGACCGCGGTCTACGTTTCAGTGGATGGAGCCCTTGCAGGCATTCTTGCCGTTGCTGATACTATTCGGCCAGGAGCAGCGGAGGCAATTGCAGCGCTCCAGCGGTTGGGCATACAGGTAGATTTGCTTTCAGGTGACAGCTACCGGGTTGCTGCCGCCGTGGCAGAGCAGGCGGGTATCACCAACGTTAAAGCGCAAGTTAAGCCTGATGGCAAATCGGCCGTAATCAAATCACTGCAGGATGAGAGTTTTGTGGTTGCTATGGTTGGCGATGGAGTAAACGACGCACCCGCCCTTGCCCAGGCAGACCTGGGAATAGCGATGGGAGCCGGCTCCGACGCCGCCATGGAGGCGGCTGATGTGACTCTGCTACGCGCCGACCTTCGCGGTGTAAGCACTGCCATTACGCTGTCACGAGCGGTCATGCGGATTATCCGCCAGAATCTTTTCTGGGCGTTCATCTTTAACGCAATTGGTATACCATTGGCAGCTGCCGGTAGGCTAAACCCAATGATCGCAGCATTCGCGATGTCTATGAGCAGCGTGACCGTTGTGAGCAATTCGCTAAGGCTGCGCAGCGTAAAACTCCTCGGCGAATAGTTGGTCGGTTATTGACGCAGTTGGATCAGTCGCACATTCCTTATCTGCAAAACAGCAAAGTTACCCGGGGTATTTAGGCCAACAAGAACCTCTTTAAGGCGGCGACCCGTCATGCGACCGGCGGCATCTGACGGACTGAAAGTGCCGTGCACCAACCACGAGAACGGCACTGCAATGTGCTTCCAGCTTGTCGATGGTGGGAACCCTACGGGTGTGAAGTAGACCGACCCGTTGCTCTTGCCAACCATCAGCCTCACAACGGTCCCACTTGCACAATGGTCGGTACGATAATCTAGGGAGACTGCGTTAATCCTGCTTAGGTCGCCGCTCGAATTGAGAGTAAGGCGGGGATAGGCCCACTTGTCGCCAGTCGGTTTGAAGTTGAAGGTGAATGTAAACTCATCATGAGCGTTTGCGGCTATTTCCGTGGTGCAGTTGACGGAGCTATTCGCCGTCCATTTGACCGCATCCGACGTTTGCACCGTTGCCACCGGTCGTAGAGAGGCTGGATCTGGTAGAAGTGTCAGGCTCACTCGAGAGCTTGCAAGGTGCGTTGTGCCACCCTGCGTAACGAAGCCAGTAAGGTGAATTCGCCGAAGTTGGGCTTGGTCTGGAAGGGATATCACCCCTGGTATCGTTTTAAGGCCCATTGGCGGAATGTCGACAAGAGTGTGGTCAACTTTTAGGCGCCACGGAGCAGGAATTTGGAGGTGAACTTCGCCGTGGAAGGGCTGATGAGCGAAATTGTAGACCTGAAGTGTAAAGGGTGTATTCGGTTGGTGCAGCAGGTATGCAAATTTGTCGCGAGCAATGGTATTATCCGGTAAAATCACTCTCGGAACGATTACCGGCGGCCACGCTCGTGTATGACTATGTCCAAATGGGGCACGTAATTTATTTCCCGTGGAGACATGTGCTTTCAGGGCCAGTAATGGGCAAAGTGCAAACAGTGGTTCGTCTCCTAGCTTAGTTGGCACGGGAACAGGTGTGCCAACGCAGTTATAGAACCTGGCTTTTACGAGAACGGATGGCACCTTAAAGCTGTGCGCACCGCCATTCCTCCAGAGAACGACCACGCCATGCCCGTCGTTCTCGAAGGCCTGCAGTATCTCGCGGGTATCCCGCCTTACTCGCAACCGACCTAGGTAAGTGGCTGACCCCAGAAAGTGTGCACATGCAGCGAGCGCACAATAGCCTGGGTATGGTAGCATCTGTTTAGTAAGTACTCCCCATTCAACGCCAGGCTCCAGGTAGTGCGGCAGAACAAAGAAGAAGTGACGTGTGGTGCCAGAGGCCAGTGACATAGCAAACGACCGTGGGATGAAATCTGCCTGTTCCTTCGCCTGGATGCTGTCTTGTTCGTCACCCGTTTCTCCGTCGTTCACGCCGGCCTCGGTTACCCACACCGGCTTGTTCAAGACTTTTGCGCGTCTCAAAAGCGCAAAGTGTCCCTGAGCCCGAGCGCTGTAGAGCATTGGATCCAGATACTCGTGATAGTTGAAGACGTCAAAATAGCGACGCGTCTGATTCTGATATAGCTGCGCCTCGTACCGCGATACCCCGTTGGCCATGGATACCTGCAGAACTTTAACGTTGGGATCACCCGCCTTAAATCCCAGATAACAGGCCTTAAGGAATGCACCGTATTGATCTGCATTGTCAACGGAAAAACCACCGTCCGCTTCGTTCCAAACCTCCCAGGCTTCCACCTTGCTGTGAAAATGCTTTGCTAGTGTTTCGCAAAATGAATAGGCTGTTCGCAGGTCGTCTGGAAAGCGGTTTATGGCATGATCGTGCCGTGCCCAGGTCGGTACATCGTGGAATATGTCATCAATGCGAATTCCTTCAGACGACTCCGCAAATGTGCAGGCATCGTACCTTCCCCAGGTATACAATCCAGGCTTGGGTTCCACCTCTCGCCATGCCAATCGCTCACGAACCCAGCCCAAGCCCGCCAGTTTTAGTAGGTGTGCAGCATCTCTAAACTTAGACGGCGGTACCAGCCAGGCGCTTGCTGCATCTACGGCAATTGGCCCGTGGGGCAAATGGCGCACGGGGTAAACTACTGCGAAGGAGGTTTGCGCAATGTTTTGGGCAGCACCTACCTTCAATCTATACCAGCCCACAGGCAAATTGGTCAGTGTTAACGCCTTTACAGCCGGTCCCATTCTCACTACCGTCCCGTCGAAGTTAGTTAGTTTATAGGTACGTCCGGACTTTGCTGATGCCTGTGCAAGGTAAAACATGACCGGATTACCGCGGACGATAACATTATTGCTGGCGCTGCATCGTATGAGTGCCTCTGATACTCGAACAGCACTGTTGGCAATGTGAGTGCTATGCAATGGCTTGATCCTTTCATCTCAAAGGCGTGTGAGAAATCTGCCCAGTACGTCAGCATAATCTATCGGTGTGAAATGGTTAGCTTTCGCCACTGATGGGCAATTGAGCCCTGTCATTCGGTTGCCCTTGGATGAGTATAGTAATATCGGCTGCATAAATGTGTGACACAATGCAGATCCGTGCGCACGGGGCATGTAGGTAATTGCTTAGGTACCCTTATAAACCGGGTAAACTCTTGTAACTTCGTGGTTTATAACATCAGGAGTCTACCATCGGGAGAAAACCTATGTCGATAAAGATAGCTATGGTGGGTGCTGGTTCTATTGGGTTTACAAGGAGGTTATTAGCCGATATACTCACGGTTCCTGAACTCTCGGATACTACCTTTGGCCTGACCGACATATCACAAACTAATCTTGACATGGTGGCAGCGTTATGTGAAAGCGATATCGCTGCTAACGGCCTCCCGGCACGCATTGAAGCCTCCACGGATCGCCGTCGCACTATTGCCGAGGCAGACTATGTAATCTGTACAATTAGACAAGGTGGCCTTGAAGCGTTTCAGACGGACATTGATATTCCGCTGATGTACGGCATCGACCAGTGTGTGGGCGACACACTGTGCGCTGGCGGAATTATGTATGCGCAGCGGACGATTCCTGTACTGCTCGATTTTTGTCGCGATATAAAGGAAACCGCCAAACCTGGCGCCCTGTTTCTAAACTACTCTAACCCCATGGCCATGAATACCTGGGCCTGTAACAAATATGGGGGGGTGAACACAGTTGGGCTGTGCCACGGAGTTCAAGGCGCTCATTGGCAAATAGCCTCTTGCATCGAGCACTGGGCCCGTCGGGAGGGCATGATTGGTCCGGACGAAAAGGTACACAGGCGTGAGGTAGACGTGGTCGCGGCTGGCATTAACCACCAGACCTGGTTTATAAGGGTGTATTGGCGCGGAATAGATCTAATTCCTAAACTGTTGGAGCTCTTTGAAGCACACCCAGAGTTTCCGCGCACTGAGAAAGTGCGTATCGATGTTCTTAAGCGCTTCGGATATTACAGTACCGAATCGAACGGCCACCTTAGTGAGTACCTTCCGTGGTACCGCAAGCGCCTGGACGAGATTGAGAATTGGATTGACCTTTCTAGTTGGATTAATGGTGAGACAGGGGGGTACCTGCGGGTCTGTACCGAGGGGCGACACTGGTTCGAGACCGATTATCCAAACTGGGTAAAGGCAGAGCCACCTAAATTCACGGCTGAAAGGCGAAGTGAAGAGCACGGCTCGTACATAATCGAAGCACTGGAAACCGGTAGGGTGTACAGGGGCCACTTTAACGTGGTAAATCGTGGTAACATAACCAACCTGCCGGATGGGTGCATCATTGAAATTCCCGGATATGTGGACAAAACGGGAGTAAACATGCCGGTTGTTGGCGACCTGCCTCTTGCATGCGCCGCCACATGCTCCGCCTCGGTACGGGTTCAGGAAATGGGCATGGAGGCAGCCGTCCACGGAGATATGACGCTGCTAAAACAGGCTATGCTTCACGACCCGCTGGTTGGAGCGGTGTGCAATCCCGAAGAAGTGTGGCAGATGACTGATCACATGGTGGTATCGCAGGCGCAATGGCTGCCACAGTATGCATCGAAAATCGGTACCGCACAGTCTCGACTCGATGCGGCAGTTGTCGACGGAAGTAGAGTTCGCTTACTTGAAACACAGGGCGCAGCGCGGCTCCATACTAAGTCTGTTGACGAGATGCTGGCAGACCGGGAATCAGCGAGTGCCAATGCTCAGGCTGCCGACAAAGGTAAAATGACAAAGTCGTAACTTGCAGGAAGGAAAACACAATGATCGTGGTGATGGCGCGTGGCGCCACCGCAGAAGAGATAAAGGATGTAGAGAAGCGAATTACCGATTGGGGCTACGGTGTACATCCGATTTATGGCGCCGAGCGCACAGTCATAGGTGCCGTGGGAGTGCCGGAGGCGGATAAGGCTCGTTACATGGAGTCGCTGGAGGCCCTTTCATGCGTAGAGCAGGTAATTGGAATTCTGAGGCCGTACAAGTTTGCAAGCCGGGAATTTCATCCTGAGGGTACGGTGATTGATGTCAAGGGGATACCGGTAGGTGGTAAACAGATCGCACTAATGGCGGGACCCTGCACGGTTGAAACTTACGCTCAGACGCTGGAATCTGCGAAGGCTTGTTTTGCCGCCGGTGCACGCATCCTGCGTGGTGGCGCCTTTAAGCCCTCAACGTCGCCGTATTCGTTTCAGGGGCACGGTGAGGACGCCCTTAAAATGTTACGTGACATCGCCGATGGCCTGGGTATGCGGGTCATAACCGAAGTCATGGATCCACGAAACGTCGAACTTGTATGCAAATACGCAGACATCCTTCAAATTGGTACGCGTAACATGCAAAACTATGACCTTCTACGCGAGGTTGGTCAGGTTAAAACGCCTGTAATGGTAAAACGAGGGATGTGGGCCAAAATAGAGGAATGGCTGCAGGCCGCAGAATACGTCCTGTTGGGCGGTAACCCCAACGTCATGCTGTGTGAGCGTGGAATACGAACGTTTGAAACGTACACCCGAAACACAATGGACATTTCTGCCATCCCGGCTGTGAAGGAACTGTCGCATCTGCCGATTATTCTAGACCCGAGCCAGGGTACCGGCCGGCGAAGCCTGGTGGAGGCGATGACAAGAGCAGGGGTTGCCGCTGGCGCAGACGGTCTATTGATTGAGGTTCACCCGCACCCTGATCAGGCGCTTAAGGATGGGGCGCAGTCACTCACCACTGATTACTTTGGCCCCATGATAGAGCGCTTAAAGCCGCTAGTTGAGGTTTGCGGACGCTCGCTCTAGGCACGGTTTTCTGCAGCCAGGGATGCTAACACCTGGCTGCAGAGTTATGCAACCCGACGTACTGTAACACGTCTGTGAATAGATTGAGGTGGTTGTGGCTCCCACCGGACTAGATGTACAAATTGACGATTTTATTCGCAACTGTGGGCTTGAACCGCAGGGAGCGGTAGTTTTGCCGTGGGACTGGCACGAGCCACTTGCTGTTGTGGAACCGACCTCCGCGGATGACGTCGCAAAACTCGCGCTAGGTTGTGATACGTATGGTTTCGCCTTGGTACCAACTGGCGGTGGAACCGACCTTTCTATGGGTGCGCCCCCCGCGAAGCCATACCTGCTCGTAAAGACGACAGGCATGAATCGTGTGCTTGAATACGAACCAGATGAGATGGTTGTTGTATGCCAGTCGGGGGTGACACTTAAACAACTGCAAACTGTCCTCGCACCTCACAGGCAGCGGATACCGCTGAGACTGCCGTTTGATGGCATGTCGACGCTGGGAGGAATCGTATCGACCAACCGCGCCGGAGTGTTGCGTGCAGCCTATGGTGCTCCGCGCGACCTTCTCATTGGCCTGAGCGCCGTTATGAGCGGTGGTACTACAATTAAAGGTGGCGGGAAGGTAGTCAAGAACGTTGCGGGGTATGACCTCTGTAAGCTGTTCACAGGATCCTACGGCACACTTGGAATCGTTACCGCTGTCAACCTGAAGACTACTGTTAAGACGGACGAGGACGTAACTCTGCTTTGGGACGCTCCAAACTTCCAAATTGCCCTGGATGCTGGGTTTCGCCTTCATCAGGGCCGTCTTTTCACTGCAGGCATGTGTGCTGCAAACGACCTGAAGAGCGGTGGACCCGTGTTGGCAGTCTATTTGCAGGGAGTGGGCCAGCGCATTGAATGGCAACGCAACACAATCGATGACATTCTATTACCTCTAGGCTTTCAGGCAGCCAGAAGGGCGAGCGACGACGAAGCGTCTCTTCTATTGGAGTGGATGAGCCCCTTCAAGAAGGACGATCTTCTCTGGTTTGCACACTGTTCAATCCTTCCTTCAGACGTGCCCGCGGCCGCGTCGCGCATCGCGTCAGTCTGCAGCAGTTCACGTATCACCGCAATCCCGGGAACCGGGGAGCTTTTTATCGCCGTTCCTGAAGGTGCAGAATATTGGCCATGGCACCTTCAAGATGCAGTACCCGACGAGGGTAACGTAAGATTTGCTTACGTAGGGCCAGAGGTACTAAGCGAGGGTACAGTAAGTAGATGGGGGCGACGGTTGCCAGCAGCGCGCCTACACCATGCCTTGAAGCAGCGCCTGGATCCTGGCAACTGCTTCAACCCTGGCAGGTTTGTTGACGGCATTTAGTTGATGTGCAAGTTGGGTGACCGGGCCGGCAGGGCCTGGTGCTTTACGACAGACAGAAGGTACTGGGCTAGTATACGCCCATCCAGCATCAGTTGCGCAGTGTATATTCCAGCGGAGGCTATTGGCATCATTTGCAAATTTAAATGGATTTGAAGTGTGGCAAATTCGCCGTTCATCAACCCGGATTTCACAGCATTCCAATCAAACGGAAGCTCCGCAGGGCTAAAAATAGGGTTTCCGGTGGGATCAAGTACCTGCAAGGTGATTACCCGGGGATCTGGTGTTGAGACACGCAAGCCGATAGCAACAGCGACGTTGACACCAAAGGGAATTTGGGGCGCGGTAATGGCAGAATAAATACCGATGAGCGACTGCTTGTTTGTATTGGCTTCCGTAATAACCTGATCACACAATACAAAATAACTTACATGCACTGAACCGGATTCGTCGTTCAAAAGGATTCTCCTTAGGGTGTCGCTAGGTGCCGATGGGTGGCTCTGCCGAGGCGCTTATACTCAGCTGCGCATCATCGATGCAATCAAATCACTGTACTTATTCGCTACGAACTTACGCTTTACCTTCAATGTAGGGGTAAGCTCACCACTCTCAATACCGAATTGCTTTGGGACGAGACGGAAGTCGCGAACGCGTTCAAAGTCTGCAAGGTTCTGCGAGCAGTTTTCAATCTCTTTCTTGAACAGTTTCGTTACCTCGGGTATGCGCAATAGTTCTGATAGGGAGTCTGTACTAAAGGAATTTGCCTGGGCCCACTCTTGCAGCTTTTCAAACGACGGAACGAGAAGTGCGACAACTGTGGGCTGATTATCGCCAAACAAGACTGCCTCCGATATGTACGGGCTGCTTTTTAGCTGTGCCTCAATAAGCTGTGGAGCGACCTTCTTACCGTTGCTAAGCACAAGAAGATCCTTTTTACGGTCGGTAATAGTTAGGTACCCATCTGGCGACATCGATCCAATGTCCCCAGTATGAAACCATCCCTCTTCATCGATGGTGTGAGCCGTAGCCTCTGGCTGGTTAAAATAGCCTGGGGTTCGCCCCTGACCACGCACGAGGATCTCACCGTCTTGCGCGAATTTAATCTCCGTACCAGGCATTAAGTTTCCGACGGTGCCGATACGCTGCCGATTTGGCCGGTTTATGGCGATGATGTTGCACTCGGACATACCATAGCCCTCCAGAATCTGAATGCCAATTCCAAGGAAAAACCGCGCAGTCGCAGGCTTAAGCGGTGCGCCGCCAGAGACACAGTAGCGCAGGCGACCACCTGTCACTTGCTCCCGTACTTTACACAACACCAGCTTCTCTGCAACCCGGTGTTGTGCGATGAGCAGTGGGCCAATGGGTTTACCATGTGAACGCAACGCGGCAACCTCTTCGCCGATTTTGATAGCCCATTCAACCAGGCGCCGACGGCGGGGTTCAAATTTCTGTACCGCATCCTGAAATCTTTCATGCATCGATTCCCACAATCGCGGTACGCATAGTAGTACAGTTGGGCGCACCGACTTTTGTATCTCATCCGTAAGCGCTATAAGGCCAAGTGAATAGACGATACAGGCCCCCATTCTAATGGGCATATACTGCCCTCCGGACCTTTCTGTGATGTGGCTAAGTGGTAAGAATGAGAGCATAACATAACCGGGGCCAAGATCTGCTATGTGATCGGTGATGACACCATCACACGTCTGCAGCATATTCGCGTGCGTTAGCATCGCGCCTTTCGGATCGCCGGTTGTGCCCGAAGTGTAAATAAGAGTTGCAACGTCGTCCGGCAACACAGCTTCTGAAAGAGTCCGTAGTTCCTCATCGGTTGGGCCGGGCTGCCCTAGCAAGTCGGTATAGTTGGTCCACCCCCCGCTGTTGTCTGCAGGTTCCAGGCTGATGATCGCCTTGAGATCAGCTAAATTGTGACGTACCTCCTCAACCTTGGTACGCTGCTTCGAATCTGAGACAAAGATGGCAGATGCACCCGAGTCCTGAAGATAAAACTGAACCTGAGAGGCTGGTAGAGTACCGTAGATGGGTACAGTAATGATTCCAAGCGCCTGTGCCGCAAGATCGGCCACTGCCCATTCCATCCGGTTGTCATGAAACATCAGGGCAAAGCGGTCCCCGCGTTTAAGCCCCAGGGACAGGAGCCCGCGCTGCATGTTCAACACAAGTGCCGCCAGCTGATTGTACGACAGGGTTTCAACTGGCGATGTTCTCGTTTTGCGTGTGCCAACCGCAGGGCTGTCACCGTGGGCGCTTACTGTCTCCAAAAACATATTGTAAAGCGTTCTAGACGGCATGAAAAAGAAATCCCCTGGTAAAATGTTTCCCGGCTTCAGTAGTAGACCGAACTACAAACGCGACAAAAGTGGGAACATTCGACAATCAGACTGTAACCTTTACGGCAGGTTACCAGAATTAGGTCCCGCGGCTCCTGGTGGCGTCGTTCCGGATGCTGGCGGCCCCGTTTGAGGTGCGGTGTTTTGGCCGGACACGCCATTATACCCGGTTCCTCCCTGCGAAGAGGGGGCAGTTGATGGTTGAGGGGAGGCGGAGTTGTTAGGCGCGTTGCCTGCCGTGGGCGACGAGGGTAAAGGGATATAGCCCTCCTGTTGAGCAAGACTTTGCACATCTATGGGTACGAAGGCGGTGTGAAACCTTTCGCCATCAACCAGCAACAATCCGCGCATCTGCAACATCTCCTTTTGAGCTCCCGGAGCAAAGAGCGCTTGCGGAAACTGGGAGAGTGGAATGCGGAGAGTGTCATTGAATTCCTGGTTGTCCGTGGTGACCGGATGTTGAATGGCCAGGCTTAACTGCCCATCAGGATTTGCGAATGCACTATGTGGGTCTGCTGCCAGTACGGGTGAACCGTCCGGATAGTAGAAGAAGACTGCAAGCGTTGCCGTAGATGACGCATGACCAAGAATGTTGGCTTCAATACCCACCTGTAGCAGGACCGCGCCATTGCCTGCCTGAACCGCAATGGGATAAGTTCGGATGGTTGACGCATCGGTCGACGGCGGTGTCGTGGTACCAGGCATTGTCGGCGCCGCCTGGGTCATGGCCTGAGGCTGGCTTGGTGAAGGTGCAAGCGATTGTGGCGCCGAAGACTTCGTGTGCGGCTTAGATGCGGGCTTCCTCTGCTCCACCTGCCAAACAAAATAGGCCACACCAGCCAACATGAGTAACGCAATCATGGTACCAAGTACAACCGAGATTGATTTGGAGGGTTCCTGTCTCGGTTTTGCCAGGTTAGCGCTGGTGATTTTAGGGGGATTGTTACGCCCCGTTGCAGATTCTGGCAGAAGTTGTGCGCCAAGTGTGCGCGTAAGGCGGTCTCGAACATTGCGCAGTTCTTGAAACACCTCTTCCATAGTATCCGGTCGCGAATCCGGGTCGATTTGTACACAGCGGGCAATAAGCTCAGATAGCTGAGGTGGAACATCTGGATTTAACTGTGCCGCAGGCTTAAACTTGAACGGGTGCTGGGACGGATCTACACCTGTAACCAGGTGATGCAACGTTGCACCAAACGCGTAAATGTCTGACCGCATGTCTGTTTGCTGCCGGCCAAACTGTTCGGGAGGAGAATAGCCAACACTCCCCAGCAGTGTAGTATCCTTGCCTGCTCCCTCATTAAACCTTCGGGCTATTCCAAAATCGATTAACTTCACCATTCCATCAGGCTGCAGCATGATGTTAGCGGGCTTTACATCGCGAAAAATGACGGGAGGTACCTGCTGATGAAGATACGATAGCACCTCGGCAATCTGCAGCGACCAATCGACTACACGTGAACAGTCGAGACCGGAAGTTCCCGACTGGCGTATCAGAGACTCCAGGGTAACGCCCTCAATGTAATCCATGACCAGATAGAACCTGCCATTTTCGATGAAAGCGTCAGTAACCAGAGGGAGATTGGGATGTTTTAGTTTTACTAGCAGGGTCGCTTCTTGTACATAGCCTTTTAGCTCGTCCTGCGCCTCCTCACCAGTGGACCGCTCGAGCTCTTTAATGGCAAGAAGCGTTCGAAGCTGCTCGTGTTCAGCAAGATAAACGGTGCCCATGCCGCCACGGCCCAACGAGCGTAAAATGCGGTAACGCCCGTTAAGAACAGTGTTGTCCTCTAGTCGGTGAGAATTCATGTACTCCGGCACTCCAATTGTTGGCGAATCCAGCAGGTTTATCCGCTCATTAGTTCTTGCTTGAATAAGAATATACCTGCTTAAAGGTTACGCAGGTAGGAGCACCATTGAATGCGAACACTCATTAATGCCAGCTAAGATGATTGCGAATTCGCAAAGAAGGCACATACTGCAGTGATTGGGCATTCTGCACAACGCGGTTTAGGTGCCTTACAGGCTCCACGACCGTGGCTGATAAGTGCAGAGTGGAAACGGAAGGAAAGATCTGGCTCAACCATCTGCAACAGGGCCTGGTGGGCTTTCCCTTCGCCTAGTCGTTTTTCAATGAGGCCAAGCCTCCACGCAACGCGAAAAACATGGGTATCAACCGGGACAACTGGTCGAAATAGGGCGAAGCAGAGCACTATCGCGGCCGTTTTAGGTCCAACACCGGGTAGGGACTCGAGCCAGGACCACGCGTCATTGTCACTCCAGTTACGCAGAAAATCCAGTGAATAGTCACCGCGCTGCTCATGAATGACCCGGAGCACTTCCTTAATCCGCACGGACTTACTATTCGCCAAGCCACCCCTGCGAATCACTGCAGCAATCTCTTCCGCAGGTGCTTCTGCGACTTCCTGCCAGGTGCTGAAATGTTGCTTGAGTGCGTCGAACGCCTGCATTGAGTTGAGGTCAGATGTATGCTGAGACAGGATACACGCGATCAATTCGTCTAGAGGTTCTAATCTGCCCTGTTTTAAGGTTGGCGGTCCATAGGTATGTTCCAGCACTTCAGTGAGAAACCGGGAATGCTCATAGACGCTGTGGATATTTTGAAGGGAGTTGGTGGGTTGACTACTCATTTTCATCTATTAACATTTTACCCGCATCGTCATCGCGATGTACCGTAACAACGCAATTACTGCTACGACGATAACTACGCAAAGAAAATGGGGTTTGAAGCGCCTTTGCTTCAAACCCCATCAAGGAACAGAGAGACAATATGAACGAACTCTCGAACACCATAAGGCTTATGCCGTACTGCAAGCGGTCAATATACCGGTTCATATACCGGAAGTCGAAGTGAGCGGGCACTAACTGGTAACTCTACTGCGCAGACAATTACGGGCTTCTATCCGCCAACCTCCGCAGGAAGAATAACCTAGTATTTGCACCGAGCAGGCAACGTTTGAGGGAGCGGAATTATAACTTGCAAGGTCATGATGCAAGGGACCGGTTATGCGCTTTTATGTTGCACCGGGCCGCATGGAGGGGGGCAGCAGATGGATTTTTCGCTCTTGAATAACCTGAACGCAATGGTGGCCAACTATTACCTGGGACAGACTAACCAGGCGATTGCACAGTCGGTTCAACGACTTAGCACTGGCCTGCAGATCAACTCGCCGTCGGACAACCCATCGGGTTATATGATTGCTACAGGTTTGCAATCACAAATTGATGGTATGAATCAGGCGATCTCCAACGTTCAGGACGCTAATAACATGATGAAGACCGCCTCTGGGGCGGTTACGCAGATAACGACGCTCATACAGAACATTAAAACCAGCGCGCTTGATGCTCAAAGCAACAGCGCAAATGCCGGCGTTGATCAGGCCTCGATCACACAGGCGCTGGCATCGTTGAACAACATCGCCAACAATACCTACTACGGAAGCAACAATCTGTTAAACGGATCGATTGGAACAAGTGCATCCGTAACCGCACCAAATACGGTGAGCAACGTCGTAAT
Source organism: bacterium (assembly GCA_021777995.1). Lineage (GTDB taxonomy): Bacteria > Armatimonadota > Chthonomonadetes > Chthonomonadales > Chthonomonadaceae > JAJZFK01. The sequence goes on along the minus strand of JAJYCW010000015.1, from coordinate 33,137 downwards.
CGGCGGTACATTCGATGGTGGTGTGTCTCAAACGGGTGCGGCCACGCTAACGGTGACCAGCGCAGCCACTGCTGCGGTAGTTACGGGATCTACGACCTATTCCAGTGTCAGCACTGTCATGCTTACAAGCGGAACGGTAACGATCAACGGGCAGTCAATCAACGTCTCGGCCGGCCAGACTGTGCAGACTATGCTTGACAGCATCAATAGCGCGTCCAGCCAAACAGGGGTCACCGCATCGTTCAGCGGAGGCAAAGTTGTTCTTAATCAGGTGAACTATGGCAGTAACTTCGGCATTAACGAGTCGGAAACGAGCAGTCTTATCACCGGAGGCTCGGGCGCATCGGTTAACGGCAGCAATGCGGTTGCTACCGTTACAGCTATGACGCAGATCAATGGGAGTGTGCAGGCCGCGACAGTCACCTTCACCGGAGGGGTGCAGTCAGGGACTTCGGGGCTGCTACTCACCGATGCCTACGGCAATTCCGTAACGCTCACCAATAGCGGAAACAGCACGTCTACCTCCAGTGCCAAGGTCGCATCCGTGTCTAGTAATGCTGCAACCTTCCAGATAGGGCCGAACTCTGGGCAAACAGCGAGTTTCTCGTTCCAGAATATGCAGGCTTCCAATCTGGGAACCGGTGTGGTTTCGGGCCAGTCGCTAGCCAACATTGATGTAACGACGAGCCAAGGCGCAGCGAATGCGATCGCCATCGCCACTGCCGCGCTCACACAAGCCACCAGTTACAATGCACAGATAGGTGGGTTCCAGAATGACACCTTAACTGCCACCCAGAACTACCTGAGTAATTCGGTGACTAATATAACAGCCTCAGTGTCCTCCATAATGGACGTGAATGTCGCACAGGAATCAACCAACCTTGCAAATCTGCAGAATCTGCAGGCAAGTGGTGTTGCGGCGCTTTCTGTGGCAAACAATATGGGAGCAATCTATTCTAAGCTGCTTCCTTAATCTTTGTGGCTGACCTACACTGGTACGGTATCACGTCTTTCGATACTGCTTCAGTGTAGGTCACCGCACTGTGTGCATCCCCGTTTCTACTGGTGAACCAGGTGCATGGACTCTCTGCCACACCTTTACACCTGAACGCGTGTCCTCCCAAACTAACCGCCAGTGATCGCCATATTTCTTAAAATAGGGTGCGAGAATCCGGTGGGTTACAAATCCGAACGGCCAGCTGTCCTCAACAAGGTAGTCCAGGTGATGGTGCGACATATATGCCTTTTCTTGCACCTTCGCATTGTTTGTGGGCTCAATCTGAGTGGTAGGGTGACCAGAATAGAGGTGCAGTAGATACGCCGGTTTGCCCATTACAAGTGTGTTGGGCGGCGTGTTGTGTTTAAGCCACGCGCATGCCGCATAAAATCCTCCCTCTGGTACGGTTCGTCCAAAGGCATATCCTTCGAGGTGTCCACCTTTCTCGCTTTCAACCGATCTGGCAAGCACATTTGCATAATAGCCAAACAACAGACAGCAGGTCGCCAGAACAAGTAACTTTCGGGCAGATGTGGATGGTAGTTTGTCCAGAACCTGTTGGAAGGCCAATGCAGCGAATATCAGCATAAACGGAACAATTGGAAATAAAAATCGAGCGTTTTGCCACGGCCACATTGCAGCGGTCAACCAGAAAAGGATTGAAAATCCTACTGTGAGTTTCATTCCCTGGCGCCACGCAGGCACAATGCCTGCTAAAACCGCAATGCATAGTGGGATTGCCACCACGTAGAACAAGCCCAGTAAGAGCGTACGTGGTGGTGCCATCAGGTACAGAATCGCTCTTGGTATCATTCCTATGTATACCGGGAAGCCGAATTTCATGCGTGATGCGATACCAAGTGGTGATAGTGGGATACGGCCCGCGTCCATCTTCATTGGGTTGCGAAGGGTGAACTGGTGCAAGTAGCTAGGATAGTGCATCCAGGGATGGGTAGCAGCAATGTGATGATTGCGGAATAGCCATACGCCGGCAGAAATGAGTGTCACCCCCCATGCGACCGCTGCCCACTTGCGCCCAAACCGCCAATGGTAGTAGACAGCGAGTGCTATGAATAATGCCACCCCGCTAGTACGCATGGAGAAAGCTAAAACCGCGAACACCAGCGCCAGCACCTTCGCCACAGTAGGAGGCTCCCGCTCCGTATCAATAAGCGCCACGGCAGCCAGGCTGAATGCCAGTAACGGCAAGTCTGACATGATCTCGTTACTGTAGCCTATTACAGCCGGACAGGCCGCATAGGCCAGCATTGTACACATTGTGAGCCATGGTTGTAGGCCGGCGCGCCTTAGAAGCATCAACATGAGCGGCAACGTCGCCAGGGTCATTACCAGGAGCGTCGCCTTTACCGGTATAACCACGGAACCTGGACTTCCGCCAGTTAACAATAACCAGGCGGCAATCATCGCTGGGAAACCAGGGGGGTACAACGTATCTAGTGGTCGGGTCACCTCGTTAATCAGCCGGAGGTCACCCGTGCGCGCTATCGATTCGCCAAGCACCATATACCGGCCGCTGTCGTCGGCCACATTAAGGTACGGGGTTACCTGCGATAACCACAGGGCGACGGTAACAATAGCACAGAGTAGGAGAATGCCCAGCGTCTGTTGCCGCGTTAGAAATGGTTTGGCTGATGTGCTGGGAGCGTTGAGTTGTGAAACTGCCATTGCTGCTTTCTACCAGTCGAGCACGCTGCCATCCGCCCGGCGCGTAACTGGCAAATATGCTCGCTGATAAGGATATTTCTTCGCTGCCTCTTCATTGATGTCGGTACCCAATCCGGGGGTATCACTCACATTAAGATACCCGTCCCTGAACACAGGAGCACCGGGAAACACTTCGTTTACGGCATCACCGAAGAATACCATTTCCTGCACGCCGAAATTCGGGACGGATATGTCGATATGTACGTTGGCAGCATGTGTAGCGGGGCCGATATCCCCAGGACCGTGCCAGGCAGTTTGAACATGGAAAGTTTCTGCCACTGCCGCTATCTTTCGCGCTTCTGTAATACCGCCAGCGTGCCCGATGTCGCAACGAATATAATCGATCAACTGTTCCGTAAGGAGTTGCAGACAATCCCACCTGGAGTGTAACAACTCACCCATGCCCAGAGGTGTTACGCTGTGCTCGCGCATGAGCCTGAAGCTTTGAAGGTGCTCGGGGCGCAACGGATCCTCAAGAAAAAGAATGCGATGGGGTTCAAGATCACGAGCCAAACGCGCCGCCTGAATGGGGGTAAGCCGCTCGTGAACGTCGTGAAACAACTCGACTTCAAATCCTACCGCAGCTCTAAGGTGGTCAAATAGTGCTGGTATGGTTCGCAGATACGGCGATGGCTCCCACTTTTCAACAGTGGGCATGCGGCCACCATCTCCATGAAGGTCACCAGGGTGTTCGCTAAGGACGGATGCCGCCGAACCTCCTCCGCCAACCCCATAAGTTCCTACAGAGCCTGGTATGGCGACCTGGGCCCGCACAACCTTAAATCCTTTGGCGATCGCCCCATGTACACGATCTTCTGTTTCTTTGAAATCCCTGCCACTCGCGTGAGTATATGCCAACGCGCCCACACGTGTGCGACCGCCTAATAGCGAATATACCGGCATGCCCGCAGCTTTGCCTTTGATATCCCACAAGGCGATGTCTATTCCTGCTAGTGCAGTCATCTGGACCGGCCCGCCCCGCCAATAGGATCCTCGGTAAAGAGTTTGCCAGATGTCCTCAATCTGCCCAGGGTCGCGCCCAATGAGTAGCGGTGCAATATGCTCCGTGATTATTGCTGCTACCGATAGTTCGCGGCCGTTAAGAGTTGCGTCACCGACACCGTACAGCCCCGGTTGATCCGTCATGATTTTAACTGCAACATAGTTCCTGTCGGGACAGGTAACGATAACCCGTACCTCGGTAATCTTCATTGTATAGCTCCGTAAGTGTTGTTATGGGCTAATTCCACCCATTGTTAAGGTAATCCTTCTACTCTGCAGTGCTGACGTGAGAGGGAAAATAGTTAATGTGTCTACATATCCTGTGCGGTCAGAGGTGCGTAGTTGAAGAACTGTAAACGAGCATTAGCCTTGCTGCCATCATGGAAGCCTGGGCACGCTTCGCGAGTTAGTCCGTTGTACCAAAGCTGTGCGGCTGTGGAGATTTCTTGTGCCCGATTGTGTCCCAACCACAGTGTCTAGGTGCCGCCGTTGGAGATGCAGCTGTGGTAACGAGACAAGCGCAATGAATAGAGCGGAGCAAAAAACTAAAAATTTTGGTAAACGCCGGTATGCAATGTGGTGAATTAGGAGTAATCTGGTTGGCAATATGCTACCATACGTGCAACGATTACAAAGTTGGAGGTTTCGTTATGCAATCGACTTCCTGGCGGAATAGCGTAGTTCTGTCAGCCGTCCTGGTTACGGTTGTGGCTCTCACTGGTTGTACCAACAAAGGTGCTCAACCGACTGTTGCGGGGTTGGCTCCCGGCGCAAAGCCAGCCGCGTTACAATTACCGGAGCCTGCAGAGCCAGCTGTAGCTATTCCCTCGGCCCCAGCCAAGAAGGATTACCGCATAGGTGTTAGCCTGCTTACTCAGGATGACCCGTTCTATATTGCCCTAAAGCAGGGAATGGTAAAAGAAGCTGCAGCCGAACATGTGACGCTTTTGCCCCTATCTGCGGACAAGGATTTGAACAAGCAGATCAATCAGGTTCAGAACTTCATCGCTCAGAAAATGGATGCAATAGTCGTTTGCCCCGTGGATAGTGCAGGAATTATATCTGCGGTGCAGGCCGCAAATTCCGCTGGAATTCCGGTTTTTACCGCAGATATCGCTTCGGACGGTGGCAAGGTTACCAGCCATATAGCCTCCGATAATGTGGCGGGCGGTAAGCTCGTAGGCGAGTATGTAGTCAAGCACTTGCTACAGAACGGTGGCAAGGTAGCTATTCTGGACCTCAAAACTGTCACTAGTGTGCAAGACAGGGTTCGCGGTTTTAAAGAGGCTTTAGCAGCAGCACCCAACATCAAAATCGTTGCAGATGAGGACGTTCCTAACGCAACGCGCGAGAACGCCGTCGACAAGGCGACCAACCTCCTCACTGCCAATCCTGACGTCAACGTCATTTTTGGCATAAACGATCCTGTGGCGCTCGGCACCCTGTCGGCTCTGCAGCAAATGAACAAGACGAACGTAGCCGTCGTGGGCTTTGACGCAACGCCCGAAGCACAGAACTACATATCCTCCGGCACGAGCCCATTGAAAGCGGATGCCATACAATTTCCAGACCTAATTGGAAAAACTACCGTTGATGCCATCGTGAAGGATCTTAATGGGCAGCCTGTACCACCGAAGATTCCCATACCTACCGGTCTTGTTACTGTAAATTCCTTCAAGAAGGGCTGATCTTAGGGCGCGCGTAAAATAAGAAACTATGAATTCCGAAAACACAACAACAACCAGTGTGCCCGCCGTTCCAGAGGGTATTAAAAATCGGACGCCGAGAGCGAAGTTGCGCATGGGACCAAATACCGGCATAACAATTGTGCTGTTGGTTATCCTTGTGGGGCTGGCAATTACAACACCAACCTTTAGGCAGTTGGATTCGTTCCAGAACCTCGCCCAACAGGTTTCGATCTACTCAATCATTGGCGTTGGTATGACATTTGTCATCATAACTGCGGGCATTGACCTATCAGTGGGTTCTATTCAGGGGCTTGTGGGGGTAATCACTGCGGGTATTCTCATGAGCCCATCGGTTGTACAGCGGTTTGGATCGGGTGCTATGGTACTAGCTGTTGTTGGGGGAATAGGCGCCGGGCTGGCCGCTGGCTTCTTCAATGGGCTTGCAATTACCAAGCTCCGTATGCAGCCCTTTATCGTCACCCTGGCAACCATGTGGGCATTTCGTGGTTTTGCAGAAGTGCTAACCAACGGTTCGCCAATAGGTACAGTACCCCCAGACCATCCGCTAGCAGCGGTGAGGAACAACATACTGCAGAACCAGTTCACAATGATAGGTATGGGCTATATAGGGCCTATACCTATCTCAGCATTTATTGCGCTGCTCATCATTGTAGCTGCTCACATTGTGTTAAGCCGCTCTTTGTTTGGTCGGCACGTTTATGTGGTGGGCGCCAACCGTGAGGCGGCACGACTTGCAGGCATCAACGTAGAGCGTACGCTCCTATGGGTTTACACCATTTCGGGACTTCTCTCGGCATTGGCTGCCATTATCCTGATGTCGAAACTGGTAAGCGGACAGCCTACTGCCGGGCAGGGGTATGAACTGTATGCAATAGCTGCAGTGGTGGTTGGTGGGGTAAGCCTATTTGGCGGTACCGGAAACATCATTGGTAGCGCGATAGGGGCACTTATCATCGCCACCATCAACATGGGGCTGGATCTTCACGGTATCTCAGCGTTCTGGCAGCAGATCGTTACTGGTGGATTGATACTCTTCGCAGTTTTGATTGATGAGACCGTCAGGCGTAGAAAAAACTGAACTTATCTCGCTGCCATAGGGCACAATAAAAGCCGCCGCGGACATCAGAAATGGTGTGCGCGGCGGCGATCTGTTACTCTACGGTAACGCTTTTTGCCAGGTTTCTAGGTTGGTCGATAGGGCAGCCACGACGCAACGCTACATAGTAGGCCAGCAACTGCAAGGGAACTATCGTGAGCATTGGCATGAGCGCGTCCGGACATTTTGGCAGCTCGATCGTCACCTCTGCATTCTCGGGAACCTGTTGCCCGTTAGGGATGAGCGCAACTACGGCACCGCTCCTCGCAGAGACCTCCTTCAGGTTGCTGAGCATCTTGTCGAAGGTTGTTCGCTGAGTGCAAAGACCGACTACCGTAACCCCAGGCTCTACCAGAGCCAGCGGCCCATGTTTCATCTCGCCCGCCGGATATGCCTCAGCGTGAAGGTAGGAGATCTCCTTAAGTTTGAGCGCGGCCTCAAGCGCTGTGGCATAGTCGTACCCGCGACCAAGAAAGAAGACACCAGAGCTCTCTGCAACCACCGCTGAGAGGGCATCCATCTGAGGTGCAAGAGCCACGCACTGCTCTAGCCATTCCGGTAGCGAGCTCAACGCACGTCGAACTTCCGATTGCAGACTAGCGGTTTCGGGGGCACGTTGCTCGGCAAGATAGAGCCCTAGCAGTGTAAGTGCGGTGAGTTGCGCCAGGTATGCCTTGGTAGAGGCTACACCAATCTCGGGACCTGCCTGCGTTATTAATCTGGCGTCGGCTTCCCTGGCGAGCGAACTGCCAATTACATTAACGACGCCGAGGGTGATGGCATTATAACTTCGTGCAAGGCGGAGAGCCGCCATGGTATCTGCGGTTTCGCCAGATTGAGATATGAGTACAACCAGCGTGTTCTCGTCCAGGATAGGATCACTATACCTATACTCGCTTGCAACGTGAACTTCCACCGGCTGCCGGATAAGTTGCTCAAAAAACCGGCGTGCTACCACACCAGCATGATAGGCCGTACCACATCCTATGAGGCACACTCGGTTGATGGCGGCTATGCGCTCGGCACTAAGCCCCAGGTCATTCAAGTTCACCAATCCTTCGGGTGTGAGCCTGCCTCTCAGGGTCTCACGCACTGTGCGGGGGCCCTCGTATATTTCCTTAAGCATGAAATGCGCGTGGCCACCCTTTTCGGCTGCTGTATCGTCCCAGTCGACGGAGAGGTGGTTCCGGTTGACGCGATCACCGTTCAGATTACAGATTGTGGCTCCCTCGCGCGTTACAAGAGCGCAGTCTCCGTCTTCCAGCACTATGACGTCGCGCGTATACTTCATGACGGCGGTGATATCAGAGGCGATGAGCATCTCGCTGTCACCTACCCCAATTATAAGCGGGGAATCGTGACGGGCAACCACCATGCAATCTGGCATACCCGCCCATAGAACGGCAACTGCATAGGAACCGTGTACCAGTTTGAGCGCATCGCGTACTGCCGTAACGAGGTCGGGTTGTGTCGCGTTCGCAAGCTGTTCCTCAATGAGGTGAGCCAACGTTTCGGTGTCGGTGTCCGACGAGAACGAATGGCCGCGTGCTGTCAATTCCTGACGGAGCTGCGCGTAGTTTTCAATGATGCCGTTGTGTACGACGGCGACATTACCGGCGCAATCCCGATGCGGATGGGAGTTAGCCTCACAGGGTACGCCGTGAGTCGCCCAGCGCGTGTGCGCAATGGCAACGGACGATTGTGCCTGCTCGTTCTTTATGGCAGATTCAAGGTTCACAATCCGTCCCTCGGCACGACAAACGCGCAATCCCTGGGGCGAGATAAATGCCACGCCAGCCGAGTCGTACCCACGGTATTCCAATCGTTTCAGGTTATTTATCGCTGTCGATACAGCAGGTAATGTTCCGAGGTATCCGGTAATCCCACACATGTAAATTGCTCCCTAGCTCTTATGGATGATGCTTATGCCGCTGCGCAGATAGTACGGCACCTGTGAATTAATGCCTTAGTTTGAGGCGGCTTCATGTGCGCAAACTGCCTTGAATTGTGTACCATAGCCTCTCAGCCGCTCTGTAAGCAGGTCGATCTCATCTTGCAAGTCGGTAGCCATATCTTCGGTAACGAGTAAAACTCGCTTGTTGTGAAGTGACGGGCCTCCGAAGCTCCAGGGATGACGCCGGCCTATTTTGTGGCTGTCAACTGCAAGAATGATCTCAGGTACCGAGTGTATGAGCTGACGGAGGAACGCCGCCTCTTCAGCGCGGTGAGAGTAAAGCTCGATGGTTCCAGCTGCCGCGTTTACGGTGAGACCGCTCGCACCTACAATGGCAATTTCCGGCTGAAATGCGCTACGGTACTCTGGGGCGTGAAAGGCGCAGTCGTCATCGTTATAAATCTCGCCTAACACACCGGTGGAGATGTCTGCTGCCACGAGCTGAAGAAGGCTAGGAACACTGTTGGTGAATACGATGAGATTACCCGGAGGGACCCCCTCAATTGAACGTCGGCGAATTTCGCGGGCTACCTCAAAGGTGGTACTGCCGGCTGTGAGAGCTGCTGCCTGGCCGTCGCGGACATGATCAAGTACCGCCCGCGCAATTTGCTGCTTTGCAGCCTGGTTCTTTTCCAGCTGATCCGTGAAATAGCCTGGGCTGTAACCCGTACGCGCAACCATTGCGCGACCTCGCCGAACCTCAATGCCGTTGCAATTCTGTAACAGGTCATGAAGGTGATCCAGGTCGCGACGTATCGTGCGTCCGTCGCACTTTAGTAGATCACCTAATTCATCAACCGAATACGATTCGTCTGCCTGTACGAGTAGTTCAAGGAGTCGGAGCCTCCTGGCGTCCGCTGGTGCCGACATAATGGTATACCACCTTGTAAGAATTTGTCAGATCGAAAGTATAATATGTCAAAATTTCATAGGTCATTGACAATTATACCATGTGTCCGGCGGGTTGTGCCGAGAGGATTACATTTAATTGATGTAACCTCATGTAATTACGGTAGGCAATGCAGCCGCGGTGTCAACACTTTTGATACATGTGTACAGGTATTAAAGTAATCGGCAATTGTGTTATAATATTCTGCTCCTGAAAATACCGGTATTCATATAATTATTCGGCCCTTGATTGTGAGATGCCTCCGGTCGGATTAGGAACTTCTAGAGGAGATGAGTAGGCCTGCCATGAATGTACTGCGCGGCGCTATGGGGCGTTTTTCAAGGGATATGGGAGTCGACCTGGGTACTGCTAACACCCTGGTTCACGTTAAAGGGCGAGGAATTCTTCTGCGCGAACCTTCGGTGGTCGCGATCGACGTGGCCACGAACAAGATACACGCTGTTGGTGAGGAAGCTAAGCGGATGCTTGGCCGAACCCCAAGCCGAATTAAGGCAATCCGTCCTCTCCGGGATGGTGTCATCGCGGATTTCGACCAGACCGAGCAGATGATACGGTACTTTATTCAGAAGGTCCACCGTCGCAATATGTTCATGGCTCCACGTGTGGTGATTGGAGTTCCATCTGGCGTAACTGAGGTAGAGGAAATGGCCGTGCTGCAGGCTGCCCGGAAGGCAGGTGCTGGTGAAGCCTACACCATTGAAGAGCCCATGGCAGCTGCAATGGGTGCTGATCTACCGGTAAGTGAACCTACTGGCTCTATGATCGTGGATATTGGAGGCGGCACCACCGAAGTAGCGGTGATCTCCATGAGCGGTATTGTAACCAGCCGGTCGATTCGGGTAGCGGGCGATGAGATTGATGACGCTATTGTAAGCTACGTACGGCGAAATTATAACTTATCCATTGGTGACCGAACGGCGGAGGACGTTAAGATTAAAGTTGGCTCTGCCTTTCGCCTGGATCAGGAACGCACCGTCGATGTTCGCGGCAGAGATCTACTTTCCGGATTGCCTCGGAGTATTACCGTTTCCAGTGTTGAGATACGCGACGCGATACAGGAGCCTATTAACGCGATTGTGGAAGCTGTAAAAGAGACATTAGAAACCACGCCGCCAGAGTTGGCCTCGGATCTATATACCTGTGGTATTGCGCTTGCTGGGGGCGGTGCGCTGTTGGAAGGGCTGGATCAGCTACTGTCTCGCGAAACCTCCATGCCAGTCCATATCGCGCAGGATCCGCTGTCATGTGTTGTGCTTGGAACAGGCAGGTACCTGGAAGAATTGGAAAATAATACCCAAATGCGACGGGCTCTACGCACTGTCTAATTCCGGTGCCAACAGTAAAGGAGCTACTGCACTGTGACAGCCGGACGAACAGGGCCTGTTCTGCGCTACATTCCGTTTGTCCTTTTACTTATTGCTGGCACGTTGCTGGGGATCATTCACGACCGTGCCGCGCGCGTGGGTAAGCTTGATCCTATCTCTTCTCTAGTACGCACTATGTTCGCCTTTCCCGCCACTGCGGTCTCCTCTACTACCCGTTGGTTTAACCGTGAGCTCGGTTGGATTCCCCATGGGTATGCCCTTGAGGCAGAGAATCGCTCGCTAAGAACCCGGATTTCTGCACTGGAAATGGACAATGCCAACCTGAGAAATCAGGCACTTCTGGGGCAGCGATTGGCAGCCGACCTGGGTATTGTACAGTCGCATTCGCCAAAGCCTGTTGTGGCCAGAGTGGTAGCCTTACTACCAGACCCCTACTTCGAGACAGTCGTAATTAATCGGGGAAGCAGCTCTGGGATTAAGGTTCACGATGTTGTAGTAACCCCGGCAGGTCTCGTTGGGCAGGTTTACGTTGTAAATACTAGTACCGCAGGGGTCGTTCTGCTGACGGACCAGAACGGTATGGTAAGTGCGCGTGTGGAAAGGGGAAACTCACGCGCAGTAGGAATTTGTAGAGGCAACTATACCAGCAACATCATAATGAATGACCTTTCGGCAGAAGCGGATGTCAAGGCAGGCGATCGTATTGTGACGGCAGGGTACGGAGTCTTTCCTCCGGGCATTCCGATAGGTTCTGTGGTGTCTGTCTCGCTAGACCAGGGCCAGATGAACAAAGTTGCAATTGTGAAGCCGTTCGTTCATTTTAATGCACTGGATGAGGTTATTGTGCTGCGATGACACCCTACACGCGCAGGCTGCTAACGATTGTAGGTGCCTTCGTTGTTGCCGCCCTCTTTCAGATGACCGCCGCTAGCAACTTGCTGGTGTTCGGTGCGCAGGTGGATTTGCCACTGTGCGCCGCGATAGTGGGCTCCATGCTATGTGACGTAAACACAGCCTCTGCGGTAGGTTTTGCCAGTGGTGTCCTCACTGCTTCGTTAGCTGCGCCTCCAGTGAGTGGCTTCGGCAGCATTGTGGTGAGCCGTACGATTGTATGCTTTTTGATTGGCTGGCTAGAGGCAAGAATTGTGCGCGATAGTGCCCTTTTAGCACCCCTATTTGGAGTGTTAGGCACGGTATCCTGCGCCGTGATGTTTTTCGCGTTTGACCCTCAAAAAGACACCTCACATTGGACGATTGTGTTGGTTGGTTCGTCCCTGTACAATGGAGTGGTGGCGATTCCGCTCTTCTACATCATGCGCCGCATCGCCGGCAGAGACGAAAGTACCGCACTTGCTTAGGAAGGTTCCTGTACAATGCACGGTTCATAGCCCATACTATGAAAGCAATTGGTATCGAGTAACCTCAGCGATTAATCATGCGTAGAAATAGACGCTAATCGGTGTTTCTAATTAGTAGAGGCACGAGTTGATGAAATGAGTTCTGTCATTTCAGGATGGGAAGGTAATTGTCATGACGGTAGTCTCCTCGTTAGAAGACGCGGTCGAGTTTGCAGAAAATCCCGAGCCGCGTTGTCCATGTGTACTCCTCCTGGATACAAGCGGGTCGATGAATGGGCCGGCAATCGATGCGCTCAATGCGGGCTTAAAGTCCTTTAAGGAAGAGCTTGTTAAGGATTCGCTCGCGGCAAAGCGAGTAGAGGTTGCGGTGATCTCGTTCAACAACGAGGTGACCCTTGTGCAGGATTTTGTGACAGTGGACCAGTTTGATCCTCCAACACTTACGGCGGGTGGTATGACGCATATGGGCGCGGCTATCAACCGGGCCCTGGATATTATTAGTGCGCGCAAGGCACAATATCGTCAAAATGGTGTCGCCTATTACCGGCCCTGGGTCTTCATGATCACCGACGGCGCACCACAGGGTGAGCCTGAGGCGCTTGTTGAACAGGCGGCGCAACGAATTCACTCGGACGAAAACGATAAGCGCGTCGCATTCTTTGCGGTTGGTGTAGAGAACGCGGATATGGTTAGGCTGTCAAATCTGGTTGTTCGAACACCAGTGAAATTAACGGGTCTAAACTTTGTCGAGATGTTTGTGTGGCTGTCAGCGAGCATGCAACGAGTTTCGCAGTCTCGTGTGGATGACCAGGTTGCATTACCACCACCAGGCTGGGGGACCGTTTAATGCCTTGGCAGGTGATTGCGTCGTCCGTTGCAGGATCCAGTCATAGCAGGCATGGGGCACCATGTCAGGATGCCTTCTGTTTCAAGGTGCTGGACAACAATGTGATAGCCATTGCTGTTTCTGATGGTGCGGGATCTGCTGAATATGGCGGTGAAGGAGCGAAGATTGCGGTTTCCTCTGCAGTCAATTTTCTCGCGGACCACACATCCTCCCAAAGTGCCACGTTCGATGTTTTACTGAGCGATGCTCTGTATAATGCCCGCTGTGCTGTCGTTGCAGCAGCGCAACAAGCTGGGGTGCAGAGCCGAACGTATGCCTGTACGTGCATGATTGTTCTTGCGTCACCCGACGAGGCAGCTGTCACACAAGTTGGGGACGGTGCGGTGATTGTAGAGGATGGTGAAGGGCTTACGGCTCTTACCGTGCCACCATCTGCGGAGTATGCCAACGAAACCACATTTCTCACCAGTGATGACTGGCGCTCCGCTACCCAGCTGGCTAAAGTTACGATGAAGGTCCTGCACATTGCCGCTTTTACCGATGGTCTTCAGAGACTGGCGCTGCACCTGCCCGCAGGTACCCCATACCCTGGTTTCTTTCGTCCCTTACTAAACTTCTCGAAATCCCGACCGGTTGACGGAAATTCAGAGATTGAAGCGTTTTTGCAGTCACGTAAAGTGAGCGAAAGAACCGATGATGATGTCACGCTAGTGATAGCGAGTATGCTTCACTGATGAGACTTGTTCGGCAGTCGGATGGCAGCAGAATCCTCGTAAACCCTCAGGATACCCTGGGTAAGGGTGGTGAAGCACTCGTATTCCCCGTTCAGGATACGCCCTCACTTTGCGCCAAGTTGTATCATGACCCCACCGAAACCCAGTTTCGCAAGTTATCGGTGATGCTCGCAAACCCTCCCGACGATCCGATGGCGGCCCAGTCGCATATTTCCATAGCGTGGCCCCGCGATATACTTCGCTTTATGTTTCATGGTGAACGATTTGCCGGATTCCTAATGCCAAGAGCAGAAGGCATGCGGCCGCTGTTCAACGTGTATAATCCAGTGACGCGCCGAAAGGAGTCACCTCTTTTTAGTTACCGCTACTTGTTGCGCGCATCAAGGAACATGGCAGCTTCCATTCATGCCCTTCATCAACGTGGGTATGTAGTGGGCGATGTAAATGAGTCTAATATTCTCGTTGCGGATACGGCCCTCGTCACACTGGTCGACTGTGATAGCTTTCAGGTGCGAGATCCAGCCAGGAACACAGTTTATCGCTGTCCCGTGGGTAAGCCGGAGTTCACTCCGCCAGAGCTGCAAAATCGCAACTTCAGGATGGTAGATCGCCGCATTGAACATGATCTGTTTGGTCTGGCGGTACTCATATTTCATCTGCTCATGGAGGGTACGCATCCCTTTTCAGGAGTATATCGTGGTTCCGGCGACCCACCACCTGTTGAAACCCGCATTATGGAGGGCCATTATACCTACGGAACGCGCACAGTGCCCTATAGGCCCATGCCATTCGCGCCGTCAATTTCAATCCTCCATCCTGCCCTCAAGCAATTAATGGACCGATGTTTTGAGTTAGGTATACAGGATCCTAATGCTCGTCCAACAACTGACGAATGGATCTCTCACCTGACCGCAGCCGAGGATGCATTGGTAACCTGCGCAAGCAATGTTGCTCACCAGTTTGGTGGCCACTTGAGCAGTTGTCCGTGGTGCGAGCGAACGGAACTGCTGGGCGGACGGGACCCATTTCCGCCCACCAGTCAGGAACCTGTTCGTAAGGCACGCAAAATGGTGGAACCGGCCGCCGCTCATTCCTACGTAGGAGCTGCCAGAGTTGTTGGCGGGATGGCTGCGGGAACACTTGCCCTCGCGGCGGCAACACCTGCTGCTGTTGCTCCGATTCCCGCAACGACGGGCCCTCCAACTGGCGGTCTCCCCAACTGGCCAATCGCACCCACAACCGTGTCTTATAGCGCACCTCCACCATCAATTACCCTGCCAGACTATTCCCCATTTACGTGGTTAAGCGGTACTTTCGCGATAATATCTGCTCTTTTGCCAGGGTTTCAGATGTTCTTTGGACTTGCCGCGGGCACGTGTGGAATCCTGGGTTGGCGCCAGAATGTTCAAGGACGATGGTTGGCGATGACTTCGATAGTAGTTGGAATGAGCATTTTTGGATATCTTGCCACCCTCAAATTTAACAACCTCTTCCTGAAATCGAACGTGCGTGTCATACAGGAGCAAGGGCCAATTGAGTCTATTGCATTTTCGCCCAACAGCCATGATGTAGCGATAGCAACCGGACGCAACGAAGATCAACGATTGATTCCTGGTGAGGTGTACGTCTACGACGCACGAAATGGAAACCCCAGGGCATACCTTGCGGGCACAGACGACGAAACGTCCGTGGCCTATTCGCATCGTGGAAATCTTCTTGCGGCCGGTTCCGGTGCGAGTCTCTACCCCGGCAGCGTAAAAATCTGGAATGCCTCGAATTTCCGGCTGATACAGCAGTTGAGTGATTTTAAGGGCGACATCGACGGGCTGTCGTTTACATATGATGGAAGCCGCCTTGCAATTGGTACGCGTGGTGGCGAGGTTTCACTGTGGAATCCGCTCACGGGGCGCGAGCTGTGGCGTCGCCCAGCGCTGGGTCAGGTTTTCCACCTTGCTTGTTCTTCCGATAACCGACTTCTTGCCGTAGCAACTGGCTCGACACAGACCGGAATGCCGGGCGAGGTAGCGGTGTACGATATACGTGGAGGCGAGTTATTGTGGAGTCGTGCTGCGCACAGTAATCGCGCTACATCGGTCTGCTTCTCGCCAGATGATCAGTTTGTTGCAAGTGCGGGTAACGACAACTCGGTGCGGGTGTGGTACGCCAGGTCTGGCAGGCTGCGCGCCACGTTCAATTCATCCTCGGCTACCGCATTGAGCAGCGTGTCGTTCTCCAGTGACAACCAGTATATTGCGAGTGGTAGTAACGACGGAAGTGTCTATGTATGGAACCTCGCGGGGCGTCTGACCAGGACGTACTCTGTGGCAAATAAGACTGTGCCAGCAAACATGCTGATTCAGCAGGTCGCATTTTCACCAAATATGCATTTTGTTGCAGGTGCCTCACAGAGTGGTACACTTCACGTATGGCGCTTTAGAACCAAAGTGAAATCATAGAGAAGGGAATTTCGCATCTTGCAGCTAGCAGGAGCCCGCATCCTCATCACGGGCGCATCCTCGGGAATTGGTGAGGCGTTGTCAAAGATGATGGCGCAGCGAGGTGCAATTGTAGTACTCGTGTCGGAAAACCAGGCTGAGCTTCAACGGGTTGCCTCCGAGATCTCATCGGCTGGTGGGCAGGCAGTCGCTAAGCAACTGGATCTAACCAGCAACGAACGAAAGGACGTAATAGCGAGAATCGAAGCAGAGCACGGCCCTATTGATGTTCTGGTCAACAATGCAGGAATGGGACTAGGAGCCAGTATACCGGCGACCACGGATACCGATCTGAGGTTAGTGTTTGAGCTTAATTTTTTTGCGCTCTTTGACTTGTCTAGACAGGCGCTCCAGCAGATGGGTACCCGCCATCGCGGAATTATCGTAAATGTAACCAGTGCGGCTGCTCGCCTGGGTAGCCCTGGTATAAGTGCCTACTCCGCTACCAAGGGGGCCGTGCATACGTTCACGCAAGCCCTGAGGATGGAGGCCGATGCGTGCGGGGTACAGGTTTGCGAATGCCTTCCCATCTCGGTTCGCACCAGGTTCTTCGACAGCGCACGGGGCAGTCGCTACAGCCCTGGGGGTGTGGTTCTCACCCCGGAAAGGGTGGCTCACAGCATTTGCAATGCGATTGGCAGGACCAGAGTTCCTAGTGAGGTACTTCCCTTTAGACCTATTCGCTTAGCGTTTATCGTTGATGCCTGCCTGCCAGGGCTCCTGCCATCGCTGCAAATTGCAGCCCAAAACCGCCGGGCCAAGTCACATATGAGAAATCACAGTGCCTGAGCCACCCGATGTCTCCATCATAATTGTAAGCTACAACACACGCGATATGCTAGGCGATGCCCTTGCGGCGATACCCCTGGCGGTTCATCCGCATAGATACGATGTGTGGGTGGTTGATAACAACTCCTCGGACGGCAGTGCCTTAATGGTTCGCGAGCGCTTTCCGGATGTAGTGCTTATCGAGAACGACCATAATCCAGGATTTGCTGCGGCCAACAACCAGGCAATTACGCAGTGTAGCGGAAGGAACGTACTGCTGCTCAATCCCGACACTGAAGCTCGCCCTGGGTCTATCGCACAACTCATTGACTATTGCGAATTACATCCAGGGGTTGGGGCGATTGGTCCTAAGCTGTTGAACACCGATGGTACCGTGCAGTTGAATGGTGCAAGATTTCCTTCACCCGTTCGCGAACTACTCCACTATATGGGGCTCCAGCGGCTTATACCAGCAGAAAACTTGTTGAAATACCGTTACGGACGGGCAGATTTCTCCTTAGAGGCAGAGGTAGATCAGGTTTCCGGGGCATGTATCATGGTACCGGCTGCAGTGCTTTCAAAGGTTGGTTCGTTAGATGACGGTTTTTTCATGTTTTTTGAGGAGGTGGAATGGTGCTGGAGGATCAAACAGGCCGGTTTCAAGGTAATTTACCTACCTGCTGCGTGTGTAGTACACCACTGGATGGGCAGTGTTCGTGCAAATTATCGTGCTATGGAACGCGAGTTGAACAAGAGCCGGCGCCGGTACTATCGGATCACTGGGAACGTGTGCGTGAGGATTGGAGGAGAACTTTGCTCAACTGTAGCATCCGCCCGGGCAGAGATTTTCTGGCTGGGTTCGCGCGTGAAGCGTTCTCTTCGGGCACTCAAAAGCCGACTAGTAGCCAGAAGGAGCGTCTGAATTAACCTATGATCTATCGTTCAACGTTTACCTGTTCGTGGTTAGCTCTCTGTCTTGCTCTCAGTTATCCCGCAGCATCTCAGACTCCCACAGCTGGACAGCTATTCCAGGATGGAAAGTTTAAGGAGGCACAGGCCCGGTACAGCAAGCAGTTGTCAGATCAGCCGCATGATGTAGACTCCGCCATTGGACTTCTTCGAACCGATTTGCGATTAGACCAATGGCATGCTGCGGAGGACATGGGTGCAAGTTTGGTCAAAGAATTTCCCACGAACGGGGATATTGCTGGGCTTTACAGCATGGCGCTTATGCGCGGCGGGCGCCCAAATGAAGCGTCACGCTGGGCGGTGGCAGCACTTCACCTTGACCCGCGAAGTTACTGGGCGCTTATAGCAAGCTCGCGGATAAATGTTTGGCAGAGCCATCTACAAACCGCGGTTGAGCAGGCGGAACAGGCAGTTGCCATAAATCCGACTGGGGCAGCGGCGCAGTATTACCTGCTTGATGCTCAAAGCGCTAGAGACGTTGTACCTGCGAGCATGCCCGCAAATGCTGTGAGATATTTTGCCCTAAAACCTGTAGGCCATCCGCATGCATTTGTAATGC
This sequence comes from bacterium, assembly GCA_021777995.1. GTDB lineage: Bacteria > Armatimonadota > Chthonomonadetes > Chthonomonadales > Chthonomonadaceae > JAJZFK01. The sequence continues at coordinate 14,689 of JAJYCW010000015.1, read as the reverse complement.
GAGCGTTACCAGGAAGAATGCCTATTCTGAAGTTTGAAGTGAATCATCCGCCATTTCAGGTGCTTGGAAACACTGCGGAGCAGGCGGTAGGCCACCGTACTGCCGTGCTGACGTTTCCATTTACAATGGTGGGAGGCAGCATTGTACTGCAATGCAAGATCGACAATGTGCCTGCACGACTGTTATTTGACACGGGAGGTGGGTCGGATATCACCCTGAACAGCTCTGTCGCTCGAAGGCTCAAACTTAAGCCTATGGCACGTTCCGTGGTTTACGGGGTAAGTGGATATGAACCTGTCGATATCTATATGGCACAGCGTTTAAGTGTTGGCACAACAGTACTGGGTCCGGTTGCAGTTGAGAGTGTGAAGCAGTCGGTTCCAGGCGAATTTGATGGAATTCTTGGTGGCGCAGCATTCCTAACCTACTCGGTAACCATAGACTTTAAGTCGCACGTTATCCGACTGGTTCCCGGTGCTTCGGCACCGCCCCCACGCCCATTGCCCGGCGATCAATTGATTACCGTGCCCTTCAACATTCTGGAAGGGGATGTGGTGGTACGTGCTACGGTCATGGGGCACGCAGGATATTTTATTCTCGATACTGGTGATGACGAGGACGGGACTCTCGCCGCGTGGTTAGGGACTGCTATTGCAGGAACGATGAAACCCTCACAATACAAGGTAATTAACCTTAACGCGAGGGTAGGTCTTGGAACGACTGCAACTGCTCAGCAGATAAGGCTGTTCAATAAGCCGTTGTCATTACAGTTACAATCTTTAGGGGGTGCTACCCACGAGGAGAGATTGGTGCCATCGCTTGCCGCGAACCTCGTGGATACGCAAATAAGCCCTGCTGACGATTTCGAGATGGCGGGCCTGATTGGAATTGGAGTTATCCGACGGTTTCGTCGCATTACAATGGACTACGTTCACGGTCTCCTTACACTGGAGATACCTATCGCCAAGGAAGGTGGACATCCCTAAATTTCGTCCGTCTAATTGTGGAAGGAATAGGGTACCAATGGAATTAAATAGTAAACTACAGGCCAATCAACGCTGCAACTGTAGAAACCAGGGCCTACCCGTAAAGCAGGTATCGTTGTATGCAAAGGTGCATGTCTGGTGATTTGTAGTCCATTAACGTTAAAGGAACCACCTATGCCCAAGTTTGTGTCGAGAAAGGTTGGAGCTGTCAAACCGCTCGTGCTGGCAGTTATCTGTGCGTTGTCACCGCGCTCGGGCCGTGCGGCCCAGTCGCCTGTTCAGGATCTTTATCAGGCAGGCAATTTTACAAAAGTTGTTGGATTACTAGGGCCAATAGTGAAAGCGCATCCCATGCAGAGCCAGGCACGTATTCTGCTTATACGAGCCTGTTTACGATTGGATGGAACCAAATGGCGAGATGCTGAGGCTCTAGCGAAAGTAGGCGTTCAAGTCGACCCTCAAAGCGCTGCAATGCAGGGATTGCTATCGCTTGCGTATATGCGTGGTGGCAGGCCATCTCTGGCAATCACTGCAGCTTCGGCCGCTCTTGCCACCAATCCAAATAGCTATTACGCGCTGGTGGCCTCGTCGCGCGTTGAACTATGGAACGGTGACAAGGCCAAAGCACGCGCGACGTTGCAGCACGCTGTAACGTTACGACCCAAGCGGGCCATGGCGTACTATTACCTACTATCCGCTATGACTGATCACCACCATGAAAACTATAAATCGTTAATCGATCACTACATTCAACTTCACGCAAAGGGTTATCCGCACACGCAACTCTCCGCCGCGCTCAAGTTTGACCAACATTGGGGTGGCCGTAATGACGACCAAGCGCCTGCGGCCAAAAAGTCTTCAGCAGATGGCAAGGTGTCTGACAATGGTTATTCATACTCAGTTCCAATGTATAGGCAGCATGACGACGTGATTTTGCCCGTCAGGATACGTGGGGTGCTGTTTCATCTGCTGCTCGATACTGGTGCCGGTGATGGAGTCGTACTGAACAGCGACTCTGCGGAACGGCTGGGAATTCAGCCCAACGGCCAGTCTGTAGAGTTTGGTGCGAGTGGAGAGGAAGTAGGCAAAAGCTTCGACAATCAAACGATGTTGGTGGGCAGGCAAGAGTTCGATGGTGTGAGCGTATCTACTGTGCAACGCAATCAAGGTGATATCACCGATGGTCTCATTGGCGGCGCAAATTTTAAGCACAGTGTAGTGACCCTTGACTTTACCCATAACCAACTGGTGGTGTCAACCGGACCAAAGGCGACCGCACCTCCACCGGCGCCAGGGGATGCATTGATGACGGTACCATTTCACTACTACGATGGCTACATTTTTGTGAAGGTACGCCTGGCAGATGAACAGCATACGCACTGGGCCCTTCTGGATACCGGTTGCGAGCCAGTGGGCGTTTTGTCGCTGATCACCGCACGCCGCCTTGCTAAAGCGCAGCGTAAGGACGCATACGCTGAGGTTCGGGTGAATCAACGAATAGGCGTTGGTACTACGGACACAAGTTTTTCGGCCCTGGTCTTCAGGTTTGCAGTAGATCTCACGATGAAACGGAGTGCCGGAGTGCCCTTCTTCATGGAGATGAATCCAATTTTCGGTGCGTCATTGGTTGACAGCCAGGTTAGTCCTGGTTTCAATTTCCAGATATGTGGAATAGTAGGGATTCCCTATCTTACTAGTGCGCGTCGCGTTACTATTGATTATCCAGCGCGCACACTCACACTGGAGCTGCCCAATAACTAACTGACCTTGGCTTAGTCAGTCCTCAATTGTAAGACCTGCACGGAACAGTTACCGCGCAGGTCCTATTTTTGCGTCGTCGTTTCCCGGTATACCGTGCTCTCAGAAGCGGTTCTTGACAATATTCTAACCCTATTGCTCAATTGGGGGCAGATCGGTCCCGGTTGCAGCCGGTTTTATGCCAATAAAGTCACCGTGGATTGTGACCGCTTTGACACTCGGTTATCAGCGGAATGACTGATTTTGGTTCGGTTCTATTAATAAATGACATAACTCCAATTGAGTTATATGGTATTGTAGTGACAATTAATCTTATATTTGCGCGCATGCTAATTACCTTGCTATGAACGCAAATATGACTTAAACTACGCACAGCGAGGTCGTGTACGTATGAAGGTTTTAATCATTGGTGGTACGGGGCTAATTAGCACTGCCATTACAACGCAGTTGCTCGCTCGGGGAGACGAGGTCACCCTGTTCAACCGTGGTAAAAGTGAGGCCAGAATTCCCGAAGGCGCGGTTACCATCGTTGGTGATAGGCGCGAGTACTCCAAGTTTGAGGAGACAATTGCGGCGGGGCCGCATTACGATGCCGTCATAGACATGGTGGGATTCGCGCCAGAGGATGCTGAGAGCCTGGTGAAAGCCTGCAAGGGTAAGACCAATCACGTGGTGTTTTGCAGTACAGTTTGCGTCTATGGCGGTCCTGCTTCAAGATATCCCATTCGCGAGGATGAAGAGCGAACGCCAACCGGAGGGTACGGAGCAAACAAGGTGAAGTGCGAGGACATTGTGTTAGCGGCGGGAAAACGTGGAGATTTTGCCGTTACTATCATGAGACCTTCGCAAACCTACGGTGAGGGTGGTGTTATCGTTCACTCAATGGGTACCTCAACCACGTATATTGACCGCCTGCGCAAGGGCAAGCCCATCATCGTTCACGGGGATGGGGCATGCCTATGGGCGGCTTGCCATATAGACGATGTTGCGCGCGGTTTTGTTGGTGCACTATGCAATCCCGCTGCGTACGGTAACAGTTACAATGTGACAGGCGAGGAGTGGATGACGTGGAACCGTTACCATGAGGAAGTCGCCGCCGCAATTGGAGCACCTGCACCTACAATCGTCCACATTCCCACGGACCTTCTCGCGCAGATTGATCGTGGACGCTTCAATATCAGCGTGGAAATCTTCCAGTACCCGTCCATATTCGATAACTCAGCAGCAATGCGCGATCTCGGCTTCCGATACACCATATCGTGGCGCGAAGGTGTACGCCGTACGGTAGCATGGTTGGATGCGCGCGGCAGAATCGAGAACAGCGATAGTGATGATTTCGAGGATCGGGTCATCGCTGCATGGAGGCAGCAGTGCCAGGTACTTTCCGCGGCTGTTAGCCACTAGCTAATAGCGCGAAGTTTGCAACTGCTTTAGGGTCCCTGCCAATTGCCCTACTATAACATTAATGTGACATCCCGAGCCTTTGTAATCTATGCGATGGTGAGTGGAGGTCTAAGGGGATACTATGGACTTAAGTGACTTGCGTCTGTTTTGCGATCTGGTTGAAACTGGATCGTTTTCACGGGCGGCGGAGAGAAATTTTGTCTCCCAGTCCGCCGTAAGCCAGAGGTTACGCGCTCTGGAACGGGAGTTTGATCAGGTCTTTTTGCAGCGTAGCAAAGGAAAAAGTTACATTGTCCTGACGGAAGCTGGTCGTGTGCTTTACGAAGGCGCCAAGCCGCTGGTAGGTGAAGTAGCAGAATTAGACAATCGACTTAGGTGCATGCAGGACGAAATATCGGGTACCGTGCGCGTGGCGACCGTGTATTCGGTGGGCCTCCACGCTCTTCCAAGGCGACTTAAGTCGTTTCTTGCTGAACATCCAAAGGTGAATGTGCATCTTGAGTACAGCCAAACGACACGTGTATACCAGGATGTTCTCTCCGGTTCGGTAGATGTTGGTATAGTCGCTGTACCCATTCCTACACCTTCGCTAGAGATCATACCCTTTGGCGTAGAGACGATGGCAGTTATCTGCGCGCCGGAGCACAGGCTCGCCGGAAGAACAAGTGTAAGTCTACGCGATCTGGAAGGGGAGTCCTTCATTGCGTTTGATGATGATATACCTACAAGGCGTCTCATTGATGATCAGCTTCGAAATGCGGGAGTTCGCGTTAAGGTAGTAATGGCATTCGATAATATTGAGACACTGAAAAACCTTGTAGAAATTGGGAAGGGCATCGCCCTGGTGCCCGTAGAAACGGTGCGGGCGGAGGTTCGAGAGGGAGTGCTCGTATGTATCCCGCTGGTACCAGAGGACTCTTTCTGCCGTACTTCTGGCATCATCCTCAAAGAGACTACTGCCCGTAGAGCGGCAGTAACGGCGTTTGTAGACTCTATCAAGATGGCGGACGGAATGCAGCAGGAGGTCTAATGGGCGAAGGTCGTTCGTCTGAGCAACTACGACCAAATCACGGCGCTGGCGTCGAATACGGGGCCTTCCGTACACGCCAGTGCCAACCTTCTGCCTAACGGCTCCTGACTAGACTTCACTCCTATAGTACAACCCATACAGATACCTATTCCACAGGGCATAGGTGTCTCCACGGAAACCTGACATTCCACGCAATTCGCATTGGTCAACTCGGCAACCGCTTTCAACATTGGCATGGGACCACACGCATACACGCGGGGAGTAACCGAGCTATCCTTCTCCAGCATCTCCCTGAGTTCGTCGATAACCAAACCCTTTCTTCCGGCCGTGCCGTCATCTGTCACCAGCTTAACTTCAAGGCTGAGATCTGCGAACTCTTTGATACCAACCAGTAACTCCTCTGTGCGGGCGCCATTGATTACCACCACAGGATGATCCGCGCCGCTTGCGCATATCGTCTGGGCCAGAAAATGCAAGGGGGGTGCACCAATACCGCCTGCCACTAATATGTGCCTTCTAGGTTGTTCGCTCTGCCATTGGTAACCGACACCAAGGGGGCCAATAACTGAAAGATTATCACCGGTACCAAGACGGGCAAGGCCGCTTGTAAACGAACCACGAGCGACATAAACGATTGAGATCGTGCCTGCGTCTACGTCCGAGTCAAAAATGCTGAACGGCCTTCTAAGTAAAGGTGAGTAATTTTCACCGGTGAGTACTTCTAGAAATTGGCCGGGCGATGCAGATTGAGCGACTTTTGGCGCGCGAATAACAAGTTTGAATTCGTTGTTTACAATTCGCGTATGTGTGAGCACTGTGGCTGTCTGTTCATATCGCCGATGAGTTGAAAACTCGTGAGTGATCATTTTTTGAGATCCACACCAAGATTGGTAAACGACACAGTGGTGCTGGCCGGTACCGGGGATGTTACCCTCAGGGTGAACCACCCAGCTCGCACTACACGCACCTTTTGTCCATACTGGTGCATCAACTTGCCTTGTGGCTCAAGTTTGGCAGGTGAGACAGATTTGGAAGTAGTAACCCTCCAGAGGCCCCGGGGCAAAAAGATGGCAAATGGGTCACCTGTGGCGGATATGCCATTAAGAGTAAAGTGCCTTGCTGATGTAATAGCCCGCTGAAATGCAGTAAGGTAAACAGGCGCCGTTGCCTGACTTCCCGGTGCAGGTACTGTTTCAGCAAAGGTGTTGAGCAGCATGGAGTCGCCGTAGAATTTATCGCAGTACAGTACTAAGCCAATATACGCCTTCATTCCCTTGTCGTTTCGCAGGTGCATGAGCGACGACGGAGAACCATGGCACTGCTCTATCATGTTAATGGGCGGGTCAATCTCAACTGCCTCGTAGTCTATCAACTGGGCCGGGGTTACGAACGGTAAGTCCGCATGTGTCAGAATACCGTGTATCTCATCTTCAATCAGCCAGTAGACAAAGAGCCGTTGTCCTAAAAAGCCATTAGCCCAAGCTTCAGGACTGGTGAAGCCTGTGACACCAGGCAAGGCGTAATGCCCGTACTCGTGAGTAATCTCTCGAAGCCATTCCTCAGGTGCGCGGTTTGCAAATACATCATAGATGTATATCTGATTGCGAAACTGTTGACCTCCCACATCTGCATTCCCATCAGGATCTGACCCAGGTGTAAGCCACACATGTACGGTTTTTTCAAAAGGATGGTCCCAGCCAAGTCGTTTACGCTCTTCGCCGTATATAAGGGCTAACAGTCTTCCTGTGCGCTCTGCTAACCGTAGTTGTGACGCCGATTGCACATGCACATCAAAGCGCTGCGCATAGTCTGGATCGCTGCCAGGTGGTGCAATGTTGGGCCACACCTGACAGAAGCCGTGATATACCTGCCCGTCTCTTGGGTTCGTGATTCCTGGATCTACAGTGCCAATGATTAGCCTGGTGGGAAAAGGCTTACCTACGTTGACCAGACGATGCAGTGCATAGGCACTTTGGCCAAGCACGGTGGTTGCGACCAGCACAGAAGCGAGCAATTGAATGCATTTTGGGCATTTAAAACGAGGCATACAGGTAAACTCTTATTATGGTATCCATCAAGTTTACTACAATTGGCGCGTTCTCGTTGCAATCGTCCCGCTAAGAAATCACGTATCGCAGGGTAATTGCAGCCATTGAGTAGATTAAAACAGGAGATATAACGATGCATGAAATGAAGTATCGCAGACTAGGTTCAAGTGGTGTGAGGGTTAGTGAAATCTGTTTGGGCAGTTGGCTTACCTACGGCAACGCTACCGAGGACAGTGCTGCTGAGGCATGTATAGATCGTGCGTATGAGTTGGGAATCAACTTTTTTGATACGGCAAATGTTTATGCGCGCGGTAAAAGCGAAGAGGTAGTCGGGCGTGCGTTGAAGAAGTTCCCACGCGATAGCTACGTTCTTGCAACCAAGGTGTTTTTTCAGATGACCGACGGGCCCATGCCGAATAACAGGGGACTGTCGCGCAAGCATATCATGGAGCAGTGCGAGGCTAGCCTGAAGCGATTAGGAGTAGAGTATATCGACCTCTATCAGTGTCATCGGTACGACAGCGAAACTCCTTTGGAAGAGACCCTTCGTGCGCTTGATGACCTGGTTACCCAGGGTAAGGTGCTCTACGTTGGTGTGAGTGAGTGGAATGCACCGCAAATTGCAGAGGCAGTGCGCTTGCAGGAAAAGCTGAACCTGGATCGGCTGGTATCTAATCAGCCATCCTATAGCATGCTGAATAGAAATATCGAGCGTGCGGTTGTACCCATCAGCTCGCACTTTGGGCTGGGGCAGATCGTCTATTCACCGTTAGCACAGGGGATTCTCACGGGAAAATATAAACCCGGCCAGCCGCTTCCTCCGGATAGCCGGGCCGCCGATCCCAAACAGAACATGTTCCTTAATGGGGGTAACCTTGACCAGAAAGTACTGGAAAAGGTTCAGCGGCTCGCTCCAATTGCAGAGCGCGAGGGCTTGAGTATGGCACAACTGGCGCTGGCTTGGTGCCTTCGCCAGGAGAATGTCTCTAGCGTTATCATTGGTGCAAGCAAGCCATCGCAGGTGCATGACAATGCTGGCGCGGCCGGCCACAAGCTAAGCGAGGACTCCATCAGGGAGATCGAAGCAGTAATGGCCTGATAGGGCGTGTATAAGTGAAAGCGGAGTCGCGAACACCGTTCTCGGCTCCCATCCATACTAAACGTGCGAGGAGTGTGTTGGATGTTGACAGGCAACAATGTGAATGCACCCATAAACGGCGGTGTGCGCATTGGACATGTTCACCTGAAGGTGGCCAATATTGACCGTTCCCTGGCCTTCTATTGTGGGATTCTTGGCTTTAACCTGGTTCAGCGTATGGGCCGCAGTGCGGCATTCATTTCAGCCGGGGGCTATCATCATCACATCGGCCTTAACACGTGGGAGAGCGAGGGGGGATCACCGCCTCCCATGGGCACCACCGGACTGTACCATTTAGCCATCCTTTATCCTGACAGAACAAGTCTTGCTGACGCGCTCAGGCGCCTCATGGAGGCAAACTGGCAGCTTGACGGCGCATCTGACCACGGTGTAAGCGAGGCCCTCTATTTACGTGACCCCGACGATAATGGAGTAGAACTCTACAGAGATCGGCCAAAGGAAGAGTGGCCCGTGGATTCAAACGGCGAGCTGAAGATGTACACAAAGCCTTTGAACCTTCAGTCGCTGCTAGCCGAGCACGGTTCCGAGGCCAGCTAGGAAACGCGGTACTTACCTGTGCGATGCTACCCGGGTTATTGTAACCCTGGCAGCATCGCAATCAGAACGCTCACCTTGTGGAATTAAGGCCAATCTCCGCCGTAAACCCAGCAGGCAAACCAATCCTCTGACCGCCGCGCAGCCGATTTTCTGCAATGATAGCCGACTTACATAGCGGCCCAACGTTCACCTGTGCGCTGCCGGAATCCATGAAATCGCAGGATGTTATGGTAATTCCATCGCAATTAGCAACAATTGCCGCGGCTTTCAAATCGGTCTTGGCCCACCCAATAAAATGACACCCCGTGAACGTTACATTACCCGTACCCGCTAGTGATGCCATCGTGTTGCAATTGGGCATGCCCCAGAACCCACAGGCTGTGAATTTTATGGGGCCAGTGTTACTGGCCTTTACATTCACTTCTGTGGTACCCATAAACTGACCGTTCACGAAGGAGATACCGGCATGGGACTCACTATTATCGACCACAACGGGGGTCGTGCTTGTGCCGTCGGCACCCTCATCCGCACCGCATTGCGTTAGAACCACGTTACCAGGGCCAGCCTTGCCATTAATGAAGTGGTAACCGACGTGGTAGCAGATTGTGAAGCAGTTGCGCATGTATTCCCAATCAGTTCGGCCAATGATAAACGCCGTCCCATGCAGGGAAGTCCATTTCATCATGGCGGGATTTACATCCCAAAATGGCCAGAAGTGTACATTGTCCACACGGCCGATGTCAAAACATTGATCTATCAATAGCCCCTTGTACAGTGGCTCGCCGTAAAGCCCGTTAATAAAATGGCGACCGCAAGGCAGGGTCCCAAAGTCTACGCCCTGATACGGGTTAACCAGAAGCACGTTGACCAGGCTGCAATTATCGCCGTTACCTCGGATGCACCAAGGGTATGCCACAGGCACTGGCTTTGTCTGCTCGGGGTAGAAAACAGCAATTCCCCTAAGAGCCGAATTACGAAGAAGCGTGATAAAGGGGGTTCCGTTGGCGTCTCCCTTACCATCATAGGCCCACAAAGTTGTGCCGTGTACCTCTGCCGTTTTCGTGGGGTCGGTGTACGTTGGTGGTGCAACCCACGTACCCACCAAAGCGACATCCTGTGGTACGGTAAGCGTGCCGTTAATTCTAAAATTACCCGCGGGCACGTATACCCGCCCTCCACCCATATGCGATACCGCGTTCATCGCAGCCTGAAACGCTGCCGTATCGTCATGTTTGCCGTTGCCTTTTGCACCGAATTTTGTTACACTAAGACCAAGCGGACCGGTAGTACTCGTCGGGGCCGCATGCGAACTTATGGTAAGAGAGCCTATTGCAAGAATCGCGATTGCTCGGTGCGCAGTAGCAAATAGTTTGCGTTGGAAATCCACGGGGTGCTCCTTCCGGTTGAGCAGCACATACCCTCCAATATTATGCCTCCGGTGGCTGGTAGTTGCTGGTAAATATTGGAAATGCGATGGTAAAAATGGTTGCAGCTCTGCAATATATTGCTCCATATGTTTCCAGATTCCTCCATGTGGTGGACATATACCGCAATCGTGCAATGGATCGGCAGGAAGAACTGCATTGCAGTAGCGAATTACAATGGATGCAGCAGAAATCCACAGGCAGTTGCTCGGTTCGTGTTCGCTATAAATCTCTGTTTGCGTTATAATCTATTTTTTAACCGAATAACCTGAACGATTGGCAGGTATGCCTGTATGAGCCCTTCTGATAACGTTAGGCAGAAAGTGAAGAAATGGCACTCGAAGCTCATTGAGCTCAATCGGCGTAACTCACTTTATTCCTTACCAGCCTCAAATCGTGGGGTTTTCCAATTTCTTCAACTTCCCGCTGATCAAATCTTCGATCATCTTAACACGGCTCGCAGGGACATCCGCTTTATGCTGGAGTTGAAGGGCGGTGATGAAGCGGATGCGCCTCCAAAGAGAAGTGCCAGCAGTATCGTTATTCAACTTCCGGACGAGCAGCTTAAACGAATAGATCGCCTGCGAATTAACTCCGCATTCACCTTTAGGGAGCAGGGTATCGTCACCCTCTATCTTGCTTTTGGCGTGCTGCAGTGGCTGGATGCCGAGCGGAAAAACGACAACGAACCCGTGCGATCTCCTCTCGTGTTGATGCCTGTGCAGTTAACGCGTTCTCCTGCCGATGACACCATTGTGCTGTCGCGGCTTGAGGATGGACTAGAGCTCAATCCTACACTGGTTCACCGCATGGGATTGGCAGATCTTAAAATCTCGCTGCCTGCGCTGCCCGAAAATTCGAAGTTATCACTCAAGCAATATCTCGAAAGTGTACGAGCCGCGGTCGCTGGCAAACGAAATTTTGCTGTTCTGGATGACGTTTATCTGGGACGGTTCTCGTTTCTTAAAATGGCAATGTATCGCGATTTGCAAGAGAATTTCGACACTGCCTGTGATCACCCAATAGTGGCTGCTCTAGGCGGTGATGGATTGGCAATCACGCGGCTTCCATTGGTTTCTATGGTACCCCTGGTGGAACTTGACAGCGAGATGGCCGGGTACGCAAGCAACTGCGTACTCGATGCAGATCCAACCCAACAACGTGCAATTTTGGCCGCCCGTAGTGGTCAGAGTTTTATTTTGCAGGGCCCTCCAGGGACGGGCAAAACGCAGACTATTACTAATATCATTTCGGAATGCATGGCGGCGGGAAGGCGCGTTTTGTTCGTCTCGCAGAAAATGGCAGCTCTTGAGGCGGTGTTTAAGAGACTGACAGATAAGGGGCTGAGCGATTTTTGCCTGGAACTTCACAGCTACAAGGCAGACAAGAAGAAAGTAGTTGCCCAATTAAAGACGGCCTATGACGCAATGAGGGGTAGCGCTATTGCAGAAGATACCGATTCCCAACAGCTTGATGAGGTAAGGCTGCGTCTCGGTAATATCGTATTCGCCCTCCATCAGGTTCGGCAACCACTTGGCAAGAGTGTTTATGAGGTAAATGGACTGCTCGCTACAATGCAGGACATTCCGGACGTACCATTTGTATTTGTTGGTGCGGCAGCCGTAGACCGGTCGCGGTACACAGAAATGATGACGCTGGCCCGGCGTCTGGCAAAACATCACGCACTTTACTGCGATCACGGTGTGCATCCTTGGGATGGTGTTAAGGCGTTACGGTTCTCATTGGACTTGCGATCTCAGATCGCATCTTTACTGGAGGCGCTTCTCGAGCAGGTTCTTGGCATCATACAAGCTGTGCGTGTAATCACAGATTTGTGCGATATGGACGAAGCGGGTACCTTAAGTGACTGTCAATACCTGCTTAACATTGCAAGAATTCTTGCCGTTAGTCCGCGGCCGCCAAGAAGCTGGCTCACCGATGGTCACTTAATCGAACTTCGAGCCGATGCTACCGCGCAACAATCTCAGCAGGCAGAATATTTAACAGCGCGGAGCCAGCTCCTGCAATCCTGGGCTATTGAGGTACTTCAACTCGACCATGACGAGCTTCTTGAGGTGCTTACTAGCCGGTACGAAGCGGAACTGAAGCCGTTGTTTGGCCGTGCATGGCAGGACGCCGTTCCCGTTAGATTAGCCAATCTTAAGGTTGCTATGGCAGATTTTGAGCAGCACGCTGAAAGCTGCAGCCGTACATTGCAACTGTTGAATGAGCGCCTTGGGCTAGATCTTTCAGCAACTCTAAGCGATGAATATTATCTTCGTGGTCTATGTGCGAGTATCTGTACCGCAAAGCGCCCACTGCCAGGTTGGTTCACTGCCGATGGTTTACAGCTGGCACAGCGCCTGGCGGTGGCTGCACAGAGTGAGTGTGAACGGGTAACCGTAAATGCGGCTGCCCTGGGTGAATGGTATGAATCAAGCGTGTTTGACCTAGACGCCGAGGTCTTTGTCAAAAGGTTTGAGCATGATTATGCGAGCCCTAAAAAGTGGCTCACCCGCCAGTTCTATAAAGATAGGCGTGCGATTTATGGCTGTGTAAGGCCGGCTGTTAAGAGACCGCTTAGTCATCTTACTGGGGATTTGAAATTACTGCTCGCCCGACAAAGTGGATTGAAATGGCTTCGCGAGAACGATGACCAACTGCGAAACTCCTTTGGTAGCTATTACAATGGCGTTGACACCGATTGGTGCCAGATTGAAGCGTGCCTGTGCGATCAAGTGAGTCTACTGCAGCAACTGCCAAATGGACAGGCGACAAGCGAGATCGTGGGGATGATGAGCGGCGGCGGTCCGAAGCTTCGCGAGTTTACAGACATCTTTGAGCAGTACTGCACCGTGCTGGATAAACAGAATAAGAGTCTGGATGCAGTAACGCTTCAGGTGGCTCTAGATGTGTTGCCATTTACCAATCTCCCGCTTAGGCAGGCGCACCTCCCCGAACTCATCACGTTCCTTCAAACAATCGTAGTGTCGGCTACGCATTACACTCAAGCGTATCTGCAGTGCGGTGGTTGCAGCTTGGTGAAGGAGGTTTCACACGCAAGCGATTTCGTAACAATGCTGCACGCTGCTGCAGACTCTGTTGCAACCGAGCGGTTGTTCCTGGCTGCGGCTGATGACCTGCACAATAAATTCAGTCACCTTTATCAAGGAGTCGATACCCATTGGGACACCATCCTCACGGGACTTGATTGGGCGCAGCAGCTATGTGAAGCTTGTGGCAGCAATCCTCCCGCGGGCGGAATAGTGGATGTTGCAGTTACGGCGGACAGCCAAGTGTTGTCTAGCCTGTTGGAAGCCGCAACTCAATTGGAAGAGCGATCTGCACAGTTTGCGGATCTTTGCGATAAACTAGACGGTTACTTTCCCTTGGCCAGTATTGCAGGACAGGCAGCCTCGGTCCATCACGTAAACCTGCAAGAGATTCAACTCTGGCTGGAGGACCACCTCAACCGATTATCGGAACTTGAAAGCTGGATTGACTTCAAGAACCTTGAGAGCGATTGTGCTCATATGGGCATGACATCGTTTTATGAAAGTGTGCTTTCGCATAAACCAGATGGACCGCAGATCGCAGCCATTTTCGAGAAAAGATTTCACCAGCTCTGGTATGACGACGTGCTCGCTGCTGAGCCGATCCTCCGGCAGTTCAGGGGAGAAAACCACGTTGAACTCATCCAGCAGTTTCGTGACCTCGATCTTGAGCAGATAGAGACAGCACCAGGACGAATAAGACAGTCTATCACGCAGCGAGCGTCCACCACCGATGCCCAGTTCGGCGAGGCAGCAACGCTCAAGAGGGTAATTAGTGCGAAGCGGCACGGCTCGATCAGGAAGATCCTGACAGAGATTCCCAACGCACTTTTTCAGTACAAGCCGTGTGTGCTGATGAGCCCTCTTTCTGTTAGCCAGTACCTTGACGCACGGGTCATTCAGTTTGATCTAGTGATCTTCGATGAAGCCTCGCAGATATTTGTTGAGGACGCACTCTGTTCGCTCTTCCGTGCACGACAGGTAATTATTGCAGGGGATACGAAACAACTTCCCCCAACTGATTTCTTTCTCAGTCTGTCGGATGAGGAGCAAGACGAGGAGACTGCCGTATATGACGTTTATGAAAGCATACTACAGGCTGCATCCGGGCTTGCACGAAACATCCAACCACAAAAAGATGAGCGGGGAGTGCTTCGAGAAGCTGGCCACTTTGCAGAACATGAACTGCTTTGGCACTACCGCAGCCGGCACGAATCCCTTATAGCCTTTTCGAGACAGCACTTCTATGAGAAGATAATTGCATTTCCAGCCCCAACATCGCAGTCGGCA
>JAJYCW010000014.1 GCA_021777995.1 bacterium | reverse complement strand
GCGCGGTGTTCGCAAGAACATGGAATAACGAGTCCCCCGCGGAAACCATCAGCGGGGAGTGGAATGGACCAGAGACCGATAGAGGAATTACCTTGCGGGCTCCTGCCTCTTTGGCGAGAACTGCCGCACGCTCCATTGCTTCGACCGTACCCGAAATCACTATCTGCCCACCGCCGTTAACGTTGGCGACTGCAGCAACGCCACCCGCTTTTTGAGCTTCCCGGCAGACTTCCCGTGCCACAGGCAAATCAAGACCTAACAATGCCAGCATGGTGCCGGGTGAAGCAATCGCGGCATCGCGCATCAGCTCAGCGCGCTTCCGTACCAGGCGCACGCCATCGGCAAATGCAAGTACGCCAGCAACAGTAAGGGCCGCATATTCGCCCACACTGTGCCCTGCGACAGCTGCCGGCGCAATGCTAGAATTTTCGCGAAGTACCTGAGCCGCCGCAACCGACACCACGTAAAGCGCAGGCTGGGCATTTTCGGTATCTCGTAATGAACTTTCAGGGCCATTGAAACAGAGATCGCGCAGGTCGAAACCCAGCAATTCGTTGGCCTCTCCAAAGAGTTCGCGCACTGTTGGCGAGGCATCATATAATGCACGCCCCATGCCTGGTTTTTGTGAACCCTGCCCCGGAAAAACGAACGCTATCTTACCCAAATTCAGTTCCCTGTCCACTTGATCACATTTACCGCCCAGGTAAGGCCCGCACCAAATCCAGCAGTAACGACGACACCCCCAGGTGCGATTTTGCCTTCATGTGCCGCCTCGGCAAGCGCCATTGGAACAGAAGCCGCAGAGGTATTGCCGTACCTGCCCACATTCGTGAAACATCGGCTTTCATCGATCCCCAGCCGATCTGCCACAGCGCCAATAATGCGAAGATTGGCCTGGTGTAACACCAGAAGATCGACATCTGCTGGCTTCAAGCCCACGCGGCAGAGGCTCTCGACTATAGATTTTGGTACAACCTCAACACAAAATCTATAGACGTCTCGACCACGCATCTGCAAGCCGAACTCCCCGTTGACTAGCATCTCTTCTGTTACTGGGTTCGCGCTGCCCCCGGTAGGCATCCAGACGTGCTCCACCATAGAACCGTCCGTCCCCAACGTCGAAGTTAACACCCCACTGTCAGGTGAACCGGCAGTCAATACCGCAGCACCAGCGCCATCGCCAAAGAGTATACAGGTGGACCGATCTGACCAATTGACGTGGCGTGAAAGGCAGTCGGCACCTATCACAAGTATGTTGCGGGCTGCACCACTTTCGATAAATGCAGATGCCGTTGCAACGGCATAGCAAAAGCCGGAACAAGCTGCGGAAACGTCAAAGGCGCAGGCACGTTTTGCACCCAGGTTGCCCTGTACTACGCAGGCCATTGCTGGCCACAGGTAATCACCACTAGTTGTCGCGCACAGCACCATATCCAGGTTATCAGCACCAATTTTCGCATTGGACAGAGCCTGTTTGCCAGCTTCTGTTGCCAGATCCGAAAGCTTTTCACCTGCTCGGAGCACGTGCCGAGTGTGGATTCCGGTTCGAGTAGTAATCCACTCATCCGTAGTATCGACCATTGCCGATAGTTCTTCGTTAGTGAGAACACGATCAGGAACCGCAAGCCCAAGCCCAGCAAAGTGAGCGCGAGAAACTGGCTGCGTTAGCCCGGTGTCTAGCATGAACACACCTCTTACAGTGCCCTACTCCGAAGGAGGTGGCGAGGGCGCCTTTGAAATTCTACATCTAATTACTTCTACAACCTGCTGGCTTACGGCACGCTCCGCCGCTGCGCAGGCATTTGCAACCGCGCGTACATTTGAACGTCCGTGGCCGATGATGCAAATACCGTTTAAGCCTAGCAACGGCGCACCGCCGCGCTCTGCATAGTCAATTCTTCGTCTTAGTTTACGCAATGTGGGTCGTAGCGGGGCCGCAAGTAACTTTGTCCACAGCCGTTGCTTTAACTCCTGCTGTATTAGCGACATAGTCATTTCCGCAACACCCTCGGCGGTTTTCAAGGTAACGTTGCCTACAAAGCCATCACAGACAACTACATCCGCAGTACCCTTGAACACGTCTCGCCCTTCCACGTTGCCAACGAAACAAAAGGGAGGCACATCCTGACCGGTGTCACCTAGCAGGGCATGCGTACGTTTCACGAGGTCATTGCCCTTCTGAGGTTCCTCACCATTTGACAACAACCCCACGCGCGGCGCTTTAATCCCCATCACCCGTTCAGAATAGACGCTGCCCATCAAGGCAAACTCATACAGGTTATTGGGATCACAATCGACGGTTGCACCTGCGTCCATCAACACAACAGTACCGCCGTCCACAGTGGGCAATGGCGTGGCAATCGCCGGGCGGTCAACTCCCTGAATTCTGCCCAGGGTAAGTAGCGATACAACCATTGCTGCTCCGGTATTGCCAATGGAGATTAACGCGTCGGCCTCACCAGCCTTAACCATTCTTGCGGCCACAACGAGAGAGGCATCTGGCTTACGCCGGAACGCTACAGCTGGTTGGTCTGACATTAGGATAACTTGGGTGGTTCCGCGAACAGTCACGTTGTCGGGCCGTTGTCCACGGCTTTTCAGCGCCTGCTCCAAACTCGCCTTATCGCCCACCATGATGAATTCTGAACGGGATTTGCTGGCTGCAGCGAGCACACCTTCAACAACTACTTCGGGACCCAGGTCGCCCCCCATTGCGTCCACCGCAATTTTGAGGGGCCGATCAAGAGTTTCATGAGTGACGGAAATCACTGTCCTGCAGCACTATCTTCCTGCATATCAAATACCTGTCTTCCCTTGTAGCGGCCTGTTGCCTGGTCTACATGGTGCAGGAGTGAGACGCCGCCCGGGCTTTCGAAGCTAGGCACGATGGCGGGATGATGTGAAAGCTTGTAATGTGTACGGCGTTTGCGCGTTCGCTGATTACTGTGTCGGCGTTTCGGTAATGGCATTGGTTATTATCTCCATAGTTAATCGCCGGCATTGTACCGGCAAATTTCAGTTTGATTTCAGAGTTCGACCTGTAAAGTCTAGTCGGTATCATCGTCCCGCTGTTGAAGCAGACTTTTTAGGCCTGAGAGTGCATTGTTGCCAGAAGAGGCATCCTGCTCGTTTTCTTGCACACGGCTTAAAACTTCGCTGGCTGTTCTATGGCAATGAGAGCACCGATCGTTTTCCCACGGCGGCAATGGGCGTGTTGGTTCGTCTAAAAGAATATATTGGCGTAGCAATTCTGTAAGATCAAACAACATTCCATCGAACATTTTACCCGCAACTGGGCTTTCATCTTCTTCTACTACCCTAATAGTTGGCAGGCTATGAGCACCTTTGGACTGAGTTTCCAGCTCAAACTGCTCATCGATGTCTAATACAACCGGCTGCTCAAAGTAATCTGCGCACCGGCTGCATACGAGAGCAACAGTCGTAGATCCTTTTCCCTTAACCAGTAATGCCTCACCGGCATTGGTGAAGGTGAGTTTTCCAGTCACCTTAGCGGTGCACTCAAGGTTCTCATCAACCAGAGCGGGCTCGTCAATGGTGTATGACGCCGACCTGCCTGGATCCAGCAAAATCTCTGTTAAATCTAAACGCATGTTGGTCTCTTGGTATCTGTTATTTCGACGAAAGGTTCTGCTCTAACAGATCGCGTCCACGTTGAATCTGATTAAGTGCTTTAGCAAGAACTCCGTCGAGATTATCCAGGACCGTCCGCGCATATTCGTCCGCACCCATTCTTACGGCATTGGCATCATTGTCGGCAGCAGCGCGAACGTTATCTGCAATAACCATTGCACGCTGAACAATTTCGCTGGAAGACACCATCTCTTCGCTACGCGTTCGGGCGGATTCCACAATAATCGCAGCCTCGGCTCTGCCGGCTTCTATTATCTCACGACTCTTCGCCTCTGCATCGGCACGGCAGCGTTCCAACTCTTTAACCGCGGCGTCATGTGTTTCCATGAGCACCGCCGAGGACTCGTCTCGTACTCGTTCCAGAAGCTCTTCCTGTTCCCGAGCCAACGCTGATGCGCGTTTCATCTCTTCTGGCAAGTTCGCACGTATTTTGAGCAGCACCGTATGGAACCGGTCTTCTGGAAACCCAATGAGGATACCCATTGGGCCACGTCTGGTAGACTCCACCAGGTCCTCCAGCTCGGTCAGCAATTTTAGTATGTCAACGTCGCTACGTGTAGGAGGTACGAACCTCGGCTTCGGAGCTGCTGCAGGAGCAGATTGTACTACGGCAAATTGTTCGGTGACGTCGCCAGGGGTTACCTCTGGCGACAAAACATCCTCATGGTTACTCATTTCCGAGCGCAAATTTCGCGCGGAGCCGTTGTTGGACAATTTCAGGAACCAGCCCTTCCACCGCACCGCCATGGCGGGCGATTTCTTTTACGATACTCGAACTTAAATCTGAGTACTGCAGACCTGTTGGTAGAAATACCGTCTCAAGTTCGCTGTTGAGGCGATGGTTAGCAAGGGCCCTTTGTAGTTCGTATTCGAAATCGGATACGAAGCGCAACCCCTTTACTATCGCGGTAGCACCATGTTGTCGGGCATAGTCTACCAGTAGTCCGTCGAAAGAGTCTACCACGACTCGGTCCATCTCTGCACAAAGTTTTCCAAGCATTTCGACGCGTTCCTCAGTAGTAAACAATGAAGATTTTGAGGAATTTCGGGCCACAACTACACGAACATCCTGAAATAGGCCCTTGGTTCGTCGAATAATGTCAAGATGCCCGTATGTTACCGGATCAAAACTTCCAGGAACAAGTGCTATTGCCACGATTACCCCACTTTCGCTAATTCTATATTTTGAGGACCGGTTTGCACCAGATGTCTGAGGGCCTGGTGTTGTGGCAGGTGCAAATCTGGATCTTGCTCAGCAATTGCTGCTGCTGCCTCCTTGCACTGCTCTATTAGCTCGACATCGGCAGCAAGATCGCCAACCTTCAGTTCCATCGCACCGCTCTGACGTGTACCAAAAAACTCACCAGGGCCTCGCAGCCTGAGGTCCTCATCAGCAATCTTGAATCCATCTGATGTGTGCGTCATGATCTCCATTCGGGCTCGCCCTTCTGCTGATTTAGGAGTGGCCATCAGTATGCAATACGAGGCGTGCTTTCCTCTGCCCACACGGCCCCTTAATTGGTGGAGTTGCGCCAGCCCAAACCTGTCGGCATCCTCAATGAGCATCACCGATGCATTAGGGACATCAACTCCCACTTCTATCACCGTGGTTGATACCAGGATATCGAGCTCATGGGCCTTAAACTGAGCCATCACTGCTTTCTTCTCATCGGGCTTAAGCTGTCCATGCATAAGCCCCACACGATATTCCGGAAAAACAACATTTTGCATGTGGGCATACATCTCCATTGCACTCTTGGCTTGCAGGGCCTCGCTCTCTTCTATGAGCGAGCAGACAACATAAGCCTGACGCCCCTGGTCCAGCATCTGCCTCATCCCGTCATAAACACGGTCGCGGAGTTCGTTAGTACGCCAGTGCGTGATTACGGGACGCCTGCCTGGTGGAAGTTCATCAATAATGGTGCTGTCCAAATCGCCGTACATCGTGAGTGTAACGGTTCTAGGAATGGGTGTAGCCGTCATTACCAGAATGTGTGGTGAGTCGCCCTTGAGGCCGAGAGCCTGACGCTGAAGAACACCGAACCTGTGCTGTTCATCGATAATGACCATGCCCAACTTCGCAAACTGAGTATCTTCTTGAATAAGGGCGTGTGTTCCCACGCCCACTCTTGCCTGACCGCTTGCTAGATCGTTCCTCGCTGCCTGCCTGGCCCGCGCTGTCATGCTGCCTGTTGCGAGCGCAATGGGTATGCCTATAGGCTCAAGCAGCTGTTGTAACGCAAACGCATGCTGCTGCGCAAGTACCTCGGTAGGAGCCATCAGCGCAGCCTGGCAGCCATTCTGCACAGCCATCAATATGGCGGCCACGGCGACAATTGTTTTGCCGCTGCCAACATCCCCTTGAACCAGCCGGTTCATTGCGTGTCCGCTGCCAATATCCGCAGCAATCTCCTGAATCGCTCGTCGCTGGGCTCCTGTGAGTTCGAACGGCACGATTTCATGCAACTCATCTGTCAGTCGCTTAAGATCAACCGGCATTCGTATACCTTGCCTGCCGGTGGTATGGCGCTGCCGACGAAAATGCGCGAGCGTCTGAATAATGAGAAACTCCTGAAATGCCAGGGTGCGCCTGGCGTGATCTCGGTGTTCCCAATCTTCGGGAAAATGGAGAGACCTAAAGGCTTCCGCTGCGGGAAGAAGGCGATATCGATGCCGGATCTCATCGGGTATTACCTGTGCCACCTCATCACTCCCGACTTCCAGTGCCTGCATTACGAGCCGACGTAATGTACGCTGCCTTACGCCTTCAGTAAGCGGATATATCGGGACAATCCGGTTCATGCTAAGCGAGTCTTGCCCAGCAACCTCCCATTCCGGCGAGTTCATTTCCAAAGCGAACAGGTTGTCGGTCTTCACCACGCCGTAAACAATGACGTCTTCATTTTGCGATGAAGCCGCGACTAACGCCTTTTCCACGTAAGGTTGATTAAAGAATACGAGAGATAGACTGCTGACTCCATCGTCCAAAATGGCTTTGGTTATGGTTAATTTACCCTTGGGTCTGGTAGAGGAAACCGCTCTTATCCTGCCTCGAAGGGTAACTGGCTCAGCAGCGCGAATGTTTCTAATACTAACAAACGTCCTGCGGTCTTCCCACCGGCGCGGGATATGCCAGAGTACATCACCAAGGGTGTGTAGACCCAATTTCTCGAGGGGCTTTGCCAGCCCAGGGCCAACCCCTTTAACGTACTGTAACGGACAATTGAGTTCGCCGCGCTGCATTGTGGTACGGTTCCTTGCCGGTTGCACACAGGCACCTTGGTGCAAACTGGGTCGAGCTATTCGGCCAATCCGCGGTTATTGTACAAGTTTGAGTATAGAAGTGTCAACATTCAGCCGGAAGGTTGTCACGAGTGTCCAGGTTTCGATGCAGGCAGTTGCACCGTTGCGGCGGCCGCAAAGTAAGACAATGAGTTCATCCTGATAACGCGAGTTTGGTAGGATGGTCCGCTTGGTGCGTGTGGCAGGACTTTGCAGGTGTGAACTAGAATCAATAGTAGTGAAGCTCCAAATAGCAATAATAAACCCACATTCCGTAACAGATCGGGCTGCAGGACGTCCAACATACAATGAGAGCCTCAGGCCGTAACATGCGCCAAAGTTGTAAGGAGAGCAAATGAAGCAGTATGCGAATTACCTCAGGGTCTTGGCAAAGCCACTGGCAGTAGGATGTGTTATTTTACTCTACAGCAATCCCTCTGCCAAGGCTGCCGTTCCAGCTAAACCGCCAAGGTCCGTGATGTTGGCTCAAGTAGCGGTTAAACGAGGAATTCTCTATTTAAAGCGTGTTCAGGAGACAGACGGATCGTGGTCTCATTACCCGGCGACTACCGCACTTGCACTCATTGCGTTACAGCGAAACGGCTACTCCGCGCACAAAGATACAGCGGTACGACGTGGCATACGCTATCTGCTCAAGTGGCAGCAGCGAAATGGTTCCATATGTAATCCCGCCGATCCAAACACGGCGCTTCCCAATTATAACACGGCCCTCTCGTTAATGGCGCTCGCATTGACTCATGATGTGGCGTATAAACCCGTTATCGCGCGTGGTCAAAAATATCTTGAAAACCTGCAATTTGGGGCAGTTGACGGGATGGCTAAGACTAATCCGCTCTATGGCGGTATCGGCTATGGCAGCGACCCTGACGATCATCCCGATGTTTCTAACCTTGCCACGGCGCTTGAGGCTCTAAAGCAGACCGGAGTACCGTCGCAGGCACCAGTTTTTCAACGAGCAATTATATTTCTTCAACGGGTTCAGAACCGAACGGACAGTAATGATCAAGCGTGGGCAAAATCCGGGCCGAATGATGGTGGATTTACCTACGACCCATACGGTACCAGCAAGACAGTCACCGGCGGTCATCGATCAATGGGTGCAATGACATACCAAGGTATGGAAAGCTACATCTACTGTGGGCTCAGCCGAAATGATCCCAGAGTTGCGGCAGCCTGGCACTGGATTAGAGGTGATTATACTGTCACGCATCACCCTGGTGAGGGCAACACTGCCCTGTACTATTACTACAACGCTATGGCAAAAACGCTTGCTGTTTACGGTCAAAGAACGGTTACGGATACACACGGCGTAAAGCACAACTGGGAGGCCGACCTGGAACTTCAATTAAGTAGGCTACAGCATCCAGACGGCTCCTGGTTCAACAGCAACCCACGTTACTGGGAGAACCAGCCATCGCTCGTTACTAGCTACACACTGATCGCATTATCTTATTGTCTGCATCCGTGAGCGAGAGGAATACTGACAGAATGACATCTGCGCCAAAACTGAATCCGGAAGATGATATCCAGAGCTTGCAGCAACTAAAAACAGCCTATGACAGAATGCGATCCGAGATTTCTCAGGTCGTAATAGGGCAAGATGCTGTCATTGAGGAGCTGCTGATGGCAGTTTTCTCCAGGGGACACTGCATACTGGTAGGTGTTCCCGGACTCGCAAAGACACTTCTGGTTAGCACGATTTCCAGGGTGCTTTCTCTCTCGTTCAAGCGAATACAATTCACGCCGGATCTTATGCCCGCAGACATTACCGGCACAGAAATCATTCAAGAGGATCCCGTCACACGCGAACGTAAGTTTGTTTTTTTGAGAGGTCCCCTCTTTGCAAACATGATTTTAGCGGACGAAATAAACCGGACGCCTCCTAAAACCCAGGCTGCCTTGTTAGAAGCTATGCAGGAACACAGAATAACAGTTGGCGGTCAAAGTCACGTGCTTGCGGAGCCGTTCTTTGTACTTGCAACTCAGAACCCAATTGAGCAGGAAGGCACCTATCCTCTGCCAGAGGCGCAACTAGACCGGTTTATGTTTATGATCGTCGTGGGCTACCCGAGTGCTGAAGAGGAGCTTCAGATTATGCGAGCCACCACGGGTAGCCAACACCCCAATATCGAGACCACGCTTACCGGTGAAGACATCCTGTCGGTGCAGGAAACGGTCAGACGCATTCCCGTTGGCGATCATGTATTTCGTTATGCTGCAAATCTGGTTAGAGCAACCCGCCCTCGCGAGGCCGGTACGCCCGATTTTGTAAACGAGTGTGTCGCTTGGGGTGCCGGACCACGCGCTTCCCAGTATCTTGTCATGGGTGCCAAGGCACGTGCTGCGCTACAGGGCCGTGCATACCCGACTACAGAGGACGTCGCAGCGATAGCGCTTCCCGTTCTACGTCACCGCATTGTTACGAACTTCAATGCGGAGGCCGAGGGCCTCACTACGGACGCAATTGTCCAGCGCCTGCTTAAAACGCTTCCGCGGCCAACTGAATCTGCCCGATGACCGACACCTACGGGGTACAAGCACCTGTTACACCTTCCTCAGCCGCGCATCCGCAGACTCTAGCACGTATCGCCAGGCTAGAACTACGCGCCCGTACGGTGGTAGACGGAATGCTTTCGGGTATGCACCGAAGTCCTCACCGTGGAAGCAGCGTTGAGTTTGCGCAACACCGTGATTACGTCCCTGGAGATGAGATTCGACATATAGACTGGAAGGTGTACGCGCGCTCGGATCGATACCACATTAAGCAGTTTGAGGAAGAGACAAACCTGCGGGCCACGGTTTTGCTGGACGTAAGCGAAAGTATGAACTATCGCGGAGCGCAGTCTGCCCTCTCTAAACGAGACTACGCTGCGGTTTGCTCTGTTGCGCTGGCGTCACTCCTCATCCGGCAACGCGACGCCGTAGCCCTGGCCATTTGTGGCGACGGGGTGGAGCAATTCGTACCCCATTCCTCAACACCGGGCCACACGCGCACCATATCGGAAACAATAGAAAAAGCTAAACCTAGTGCAAAGTCGAACCTCGGCGGCAGCTTGCATGACCTCGCAGAAAGAATGCAGAGGCGTGGACTGCTGCTCGCCTTTAGCGACTTTTTTACCCAACCGGAAGACGTGATGCGAGGCCTTCAGCATTTCCGCCATCGGCATCACGAAGTCGTGTTGTTCCATGTTCTCGATCGCGATGAGATCGAGTTTCCGTTCAAAACCGCGGCCACATTCCTCGACATGGAAGTTGAAAGCGCTATTACCGCCGAACCAAACGCACTTCGCCGTGAATACCTTGCAGCGTTTGGCGCTTTTGTGGAGGGCCTCAAACGAGATTGCAGAGAACTCGGAATGGATTACGTGCTCCTGCGAACAGACGAACCAGTTGATACAACGTTGGCACGTTACCTTGCTACACGTATGAATCGCGCGAGGTGACCGCGTGACGTTTTTAAACCCCGTTCTTTTGGGCGCAGCAGCGCTGATTTCAATTCCCTTGCTCATTCACCTCCTGCGGCGACAGAAGCTGCCGGTAATAAAATGGGCTGCTATGGAATTTCTGCGACAATCTCAAAGTAAGTTGCGCAGACGAGTGCGCATAGAAGAGCTCTTGCTGCTTCTTTTGCGCATGACCATTATTGCTCTGGTAGTACTGGCGCTTGCCCGGCCGGTATTACGGTCAATATCCCTTCCAATCATTTCACAAAACAGCCGTGTCTATGCCGTAATCGTCATTGATAATTCCTACAGCATGGGGCAAAGCAGCGAACGCGGAGTAACTGCGTGGACGGCCACCAAACAGGCGGTGCATCAACTTCTAACGCGTATTCTTCGACCCGGAGACTCTGTATCGGTACTGCTTATGAACCACACGGTAAAGCCGCTAATAGAGAGCCCTACTTACGACCTTAGGATGGCAGACGCGCAGGTTAAGAACGCCCCGTTATCGTTCAATAGCACAGACTTTACCGCTGGCGCACGTGCCGCGCTCGCTTTGGTACACGGGGCCGCAGCCCCTGTAAAAGAAGTATACTTTTTTACAGATGACCAAAAATCGGGAATGACCAGTGCGGCTGGGCAGCAGATGGTGTGGCAGCAGCTCTCAAAAGCTGCCCACATAGTATGGGTATCTGCAATGTCGCAAACCAGTGAAGTTCCCAATCTCGCGCTCCACCTTAGGGCACCCTCGCGCGAACTGGTTACAGCAAACTTGCCAGCCCGCCTAGAAACGGTGATCAGCAACTATAGCGGGATATCGCGCAACATTACCCTGCAGTTACAGCTAGACGGCGCACCGCCTGGCGCTCCTCAATCGATCGAAGTTCCGGCCTACGGCAAGCAATCCGTTGCATTTACGCCCTACCTACCACAGCCAGGAATTCATACCGGTAGTATCTCTATTGCAAATAGCGCATCCATTGACGGCCTTGCAACGGACAATTCTGCCTCGTTTGTGCTTCATTCACGTAGTAACATACCTGTACTGGTGCAGGACATGTCACCTGCTTTTGGCGGCAGTTCATCGTCGTCGTTCTACCTGTACACCGCGCTGCAACCAGATAGTACCAGCCACATATTTGCCCCCACCCTTATAGAGGGACGATTGGGCGCAGTCAACCTCAGCCGTTACTCTTGTGTAATCATTACAGGAATTACAACATTAAGCGCAAACGAGGTTCAAGCACTAATCCATTACGTAAGCGCGGGCGGTGGGTTACTAATCTTTCCGGGGCCAGCGACGAATGCTGTCTCGCTCAATTCACTCGCCGCAAAGTTACTACCCGCCAAACTTACGGCCAAAATGACGTCATCGCCCGACCAGCCACTGACACTTGATAGTGGGAGCATTACGGATGACCCCTCGCTTGACATCTTCCGGGATGCGTCTATTCTCAATATTGGTGATGCTGCATTCAACACCTATTTTAATCTTGTTCCTTCGAACCCCATAGATTCTGCCAGTGCGCCCCGCGTTCTGGTGAAATTTAGTAATGGAAAACCGGCGGTAGTGTCAAGCACATTGGGATTAGGAAAAGTGGTGCTTTTCGCCTCAACCGCGGACACAAGATGGAATAACCTACCCGCAAGGGGGGCGTATCTACCGCTGTTGTACCAGATCGTCACTTCGTTAGCCGCAGGGCCACAGTCGCACGTTAATCTCGCACTAGATACACCCGCGGTACTCTCGTTGCCGATCGCGTTTAGTGGTAGGAGCGTCACGATCACTCGGCCAGATGGCAGACATTCTGTTATACCCACTGTGCTGGGACCTAACGGCGTTACCGTGCAATACAGCGATACGGATATGCCAGGAATTTACCAGGTGACGGCCCCTGGCTATCGTGATGCTTTTGCTGTCACCCTGCCATCCGGTGAAGGGGATCTAAGGAGGATGACAAACACGCAGGCATTTCTTGAACAGGAAGGTGTTAAGGCAGCTAGTATCACGGTGGTTAACAACCCCAATCAACTAGCTGCTGCAGTAAAACTTTCTCGGTATGGTTCAGAAATCTGGAGATCGCTGGTTGTGGCAGCAATGTTCCTTCTAGGGGTTGAAAGTCTGTTGGCACGGCTCATCGGCAGGCGAGGCTAGCCAACAGAGCTCCTAACTACTTGCGTTGGACAGTGAGCAGAAATAGGGCAGCACTGTGAGGCGCAAGCACTCCTCCTACCCTACCGTTAGTTGTCACTTTCGTTTTGCTATCGTCCCAAACATTAATGGCCAAACTGGTCGCTTTAATCCCCAATGTTGCTAACGAGACGTTCAACTTTGCCAATTTTGGGCCTCGGTTAAAAAATCCTACGGCTTCCTTCCCGCCAGACAACTGACGTGCCCAGATTTCAAGTGGGCCCGCGTTACCAATGAGGCGAGCTGGCCGTCCTGCGCTGTCCTGGTTGATCGCAATGAGGAGCGGGTTATCCAGCATCTGACGAGTGACAGCGGGTAGATCTGGCAGGAAGCCACCAAGCATCAGTGGTGATGGCAATAACGACCAGAAGCTGAGTAGCATCCGTTGTTCGTCGACTGTAAAGTTCGTCATTCGGTCCGGCCCAACGGGCCTCCCTCCCATGGAGAGATGCCCTAGTGGCAGCATGTCCGCATCGGGCCAGTGACCAGGACCAACGTAGTCCTGCCACCTTCGCGCCAATGTAAATTCGTGGTCTAGCGACATCCAGTTGTCCCAGAAGTCGCCAGATACGCGCCACATATTTGCACGCATCATCACATGCGACCCGTCCTGTATTGGCGTCTCTCCGGGAGAGAGGCTCAAGGTGATTGATCTTCCACAATGCAAAATGGCATCGTGTACTGCATTGATCTCATCAGTATGGTAGGGTTGCGACGTATCGTCCATCTTGACAAAATCCACACCCCAGGACGCATACAGTTTGAAGATACTGAGGTAATAGGCGCGACCAGCTGGCGTATTGCCACGTACGCCGTACATGTCGGGGCACCAAGAGCAGTTGTCATGCATGTTAGCGGCATCCCGCGCGTGGAATTTAGAACCTGCAATCGGCAGGTTCTCTTCAACTGCAAGGCGTGGAATACCCCGCATAATGTGGATTCCAAATCTCAATCCCATGGCGTGCAGCCTACTGGCCAATAATCGGAATCCGTTCGAGCTTCCTGCGGAAGGAAAGCGGTCCGCGGCGGGTATAAGCCTCCCGTATCTGTCCATACTGAGGGATTCACCGGGCGCACCATTGTCGGGTTCAGGATCTGCGTTACCATCGTACCACCGGTAATCTACCACGATGGTGTTCCACCCAAATTGTTGGAGGTAACGGTGGAGGTATTGCGCATTTATCAGGACCTGCGCCTCGTTAACCCTGTCACCATAGTAATCATAACTATTCCAACCCATAGGCGGTGTTAACGCTACCCTGCTGCCCACATTTAAGGTGTATTCATGTGTCATTCTCCCTTTGAAATTGGAAGCTGTTACAGAGAAATGAAACACACCACGATGAGTTGTTAGTCCGGTGATCGAACCAGTTGTATGACTAATGTGAAGTCCAGCTGGCAGGTGGACTGCCGAGTATGAAACCTGTCCCTGCGCATGTGCGGTAATAGGAAGTATGACGGTTGAATTTGGGTACGCTCCAAATACGAAGGGTGGGCGCAACACCGGCGCTGTGACTTGCGCGGGCTGTGCCTTGCAGGGCGATGTGCAGAGAGCAATTGCGCCGAACACGGGCACATATTGGCGAACATAAAATCGCAGGATACGAGTTAGCAAGGTTGAAACCTCGGTTCAGCAGATTTGTGTCGAAGCGCTTAATATTTTACTTAGTTTTCGTTAGATATTCGCTCATCCACGCTCAAACGCAAGACTTAGGCCAGGATAACAAGCACATGCCAACTATCGGCTACCGCGAGTACGGCATGGAACTACCTACCCGCGGCGCCGATCTTGGCCCGCCGATTAATTGGTTATTACTTCGCCATGTGTACCAATTGACCGGGCGTTAACATCTACAGTGCCTAGCTCTGGTTGCAATGACCATCCCATCTTGATACCGGCAATGAAGTACACAAGGGCAAGCACACCAACGCTGAATGTTACATCACCAATTACCCTCATCCACCTTAGTGTCTGCATAATTGGTTGCTGCATAAACGGAGCAGACCTTGCAAACCAGTAGCCGTGCGTTATGCTTGCATTCATTTGAAGTATGCCAATTGGCAACAAGCTCAAGACTGCCATGGCACCTACTCCAATGTTTAGGCACCAAAACGCGATCTGCAGGCTTCTGGAATTCCACTTTGAACGCACGGTCATACTGCGAAGACAGAATAACATAAGCCCAATACCGAGCATACCGTATACTCCAAAGAGCGCCGTATGAGCATGTACTGGAGTTGTGTTAAGCCCCTGAACGTAGTAGAGCGAAATGGGTGGATTAATGAGGAAGCCGAATACTCCTGCACCCACAAGGTTCCAAAAAGATACTGCTATGAAAAATAGGATGGGCCATCTGTAAGCCTCCACCCATCGGGCACTCTTTATCAGGCCCAGGTTTTCAATTGCCTCAAACCCTATTAGCGTTAAAGGCACTACCTCCAGTGCGGAGAACGAAGCTCCCAGTGCGAGCACACCTGTAGGAGTTCCTGTAAAATAGAGGTGGTGCATGGTGCCGATGATACCGCCAGCCAGGAAGACTGCCGTGGCAAATAAGGTCGACGTAGTTACGGTCACCAAGCGCAACAACCCCATGCGAACAAAGAGGAAGGCAATGACTGTAACGGCAAAAACCTCAAAAAAGCCCTCCACCCACAGGTGTACAACCCACCAACGCCAGTATTCCTCCACCGACAAATTCGTGTGTTGTCCCCATGCGAGACCGGCGCCATAGAAACCGGCTATTGCAACGCAGGATAACGTGAACAGTGACAAAAGGCTTCGGTGTTCACTGGGAGCTTTTAGTGCCGGCCACAATGCACTTAGCATTAAACCGAGCCAGATGATCAGTCCCGCGAAGAGAAATATCTGCCAAAACCGTCCCAAATCAACGTATTCATACCCCTGGTGCCCAAACCAGAAATTTGCTGTATTACCCAGTCGCTGTTCCACTCCAAGCCACTGACCCACCATGCTGCCCCCTACGATGACGAGCAGGGCACCGAAAAGTAGATTTACACCAATAGCCTGGTATTTCGGTTCATGGCCAGAAACCGCCGGCGCTATAAACAGTCCAGTAGCAAGCCATGCTGTTGCTATCCAGAATATTCCAAGTTGCAGGTGCCATGTTCTTGTTACGGCATAGGGCAGCCACCTATCAAGGGGTATACCGTAAAAACTGTTTCCTTCAACGCCATAATGCGCGGTGATGATACCCATCAGGACCTGCAGACAAATGAGCACTACTACCACCCAGAAGTATTTCAGAGTTGCAACCATCGATGGTGTCATGTTGATGTGCAGTAATGGATCCGACTCTGGTGCCGCGGGCGCTGGCTCCTCGCGGGACCGCATCGCCATGTAGTGCCAGGCAAGGGCGCCTATGCCGGCTAATAATACCACGACACTTATGATGCTCCAGATGATCATTGATGCTGTTGGTTTATTGCCTATGAGGGGCTCTGCGGGCCAATTGTTTGTGTAGGTTATCAATTGTCCCGGCCTGTCTGTGCTACACGACCAGGCGGCCCAAAAGAAAAATGCGCTTATCTCCCGCCGTCTCGCCTCGGTTTTGATGCTGTTGGGAGGAATAGCATAATCTTTCCGCAGCGCATTTAGCGCGGGATCCCGTCCGAAAAGGGCCTCGTAATGACCTGTAGTTTTATTGATCGCCCACGCAATGTCATTGCTTACGGTGAGCACCCTGGTCTCTGGGTTAAACGTGTTCGCACGAATTGAAAGCTGTAAGCGTTCTCTTAATGCCGCCTGCTGTTCTGGCGACAGGGCAGCATACGATGCCGCGCCATCCGAAACCGCCCACTTATTGAGCAAGGCGGTACATTCACGGTGAAGCCAATCCGCAGACCAGTCCGGCGCGACGTACGCCCCGTGGCCCCACACGGTCCCAACCTCTTGTCCACCAATAGATTCCCAGACGTTCTGGCCACTCTTGATGTCGTGTCGCGTAAACAGTACAGCCCCATTAGCTGCAACAACACGTAACGGAGTTGGTGGTGCCTCAATGTATATCTCCCTACCGTAGTACACGAGCACCGCAAACGAACAGGCGATCACCGCAAATAGACCTAACCATAATCTTCTGTAACTCATAGGAATTTGCTCCATTTATATTCCGTGAACTGGATATGTCCAGCGCGAACGCACAGGATTATTATACTTGGATATTTGGATGCACATATCCACTTTTGTCCTCCAAATAGCGGATTTTTAACCATCCGTGCGACGTATTACCATCAATAAAGTCTGCCCAGGTTGCAGGTACTCGTTTTATCCATAGAGAATTGTTACAGAACACTACACTCTATTGAGGTACAGATAAGAAGGATTTATCGCATTAGGAGCAGAAGTATAATCGCACACGATCTATGGAATTATTTCCCAATAGTTAAGGAGTCACTATGCCGCTTGTAGATATGCCGTTGCAAAAACTTCACAATTATGAAGGCATCAACCCCAGGCCAGATAATTTCGATGAATACTGGGACAAAGCTCTGGCAGAAATGCATGCATTGGATCCACAGGTGGAATTAGTACCGCACGCCCTCGATGCACCTTTTGCAGAGTGTTTTCATTTGTACTTCACAGGTGTGGGAGGTTCAAGGGTTCACGCCAAATATCTCCGCCCGAAGCATGTTAAAGAGCCGCATCCAGCAGTACTATTCTTTCACGGATACTCCATGAACAGTGGCGAGTGGTGTGATCGGCTGGGCTACGTGGCCCGCGGGTTTAGTGTGGCGGCACTAGATTGTCGGGGTCAGGGTGGCCTCAGCGATAACAGCGAAGGCGTTAGAGGCACAACTCTTCGCGGTCATATTATCCGGGGTCTCGACCACGCACCAGAAAATTTGTACTATCGCAATATGTTTCTTGATACCGCGCAACTTGCTCGCATTGTGGGTTCAATGGAGGAAGTGGATGCGAACCGGATTGGGTGCACGGGCGGTTCCCAGGGCGGTGGTCTCACACTAGCGTGCGCGGCTCTCGAGCCCTCCATTCGACGAGCCGCTCCGGAATATCCATTTTTGTGTGATTACAAGCGGGTTTGGGAGATGGACCTTTCCGTAGCAGCCTACGAGGAACTGCGTACCTTCTTTCGCCATTTCGACCCGATGCATCAGCGCGAGGAAGAGATCTTTACCCGATTAGGGTACATCGATATTCAGCACCTTGCATCCCGTATCAAGGCAGAGGTACTCATGTTCACCGGGCTTATGGACACTATCTGTCCACCCTCCAGTCAATTTGCCGCATATAATAAGATCACCAGTCCTAAAAAGGTGATTATTTATCCGGACTATGGGCATGAGGGCCTTCCTGGTTGTAAAGATATGATCTACGACTTCCTGGCAAAGCTGTGAACGAGAGTCTTACATCACCCAATACATGCTGATGGAAACGCAACGCGGGATCATAACTTCATGAGCGCGCCGGTGATTTACATGGATAGTGCCGCCAGCACTCCTCTTGACCCCGAGGTGCTGGACGCAATGCTCCCATGGCTCACAAATACAGCCTCTGCCGGTAACCCGTCCAGCATCCATTCCGTTGGGCGGGCCGCACGTGCAGCAGTCGACACTGCGCGCGAGTTGGTCGCTGACCTGCTAGGAGCCGACTTCAGCGAGGTGACTTTCACAAGCGGCGGCACTGAGGCCGACAATCTGGCTATTTTTGGCGCATGCGCTGTGGAAAGCCGCAACCGCCGGTCTATTGCAGCTAGCGCAATAGAACATCACGCGGTTCTAAATGCTATTCACCTACTGCAGGAACGCGGCTGGTCTGTTGCAACGGCACACCCCGACAAAACGGGGCACATCCCACCTTCCGCATGGGAAAGTGTGGTGAACAGTGAGACTGCACTCGTCACCTGCATGCACGGCAATAATGAACTTGGTACCATACAGGATGTTGCCGCAGCTGCAGCCGCGGCAAAAGCCGTGGAGGCTACTTTCCATGTGGATGCTGTACAGAGCCTTCCATGGCTGGAGGTAAATGTTCGCCTGTTGCAGTGTGACACATGTGCAATTTCTGGCCACAAAATCTATGGACCAAAGGGTGTTGGCGCATTATATATTAAACAAGGTTGCACGGTAGCACCGCAGTTAGTGGGTGGCAGCCAGGAGCGCGAAAAGCGAGCAGGTACTGAAAACGTAGCAGCAATCGTTGGTTTTGGTGCCGCTGCACGCCTACTGAAAACTCGCCGTTTAGACGATGCCAGGCGTGTCTCAATTCTGAGGGCTCGCCTTATTGAATCAATGACAAACACTATCTCAGGATTACAGCTTCACGGCGAAGATCCACTGCTGCCCAACATTGTTAATTTCGCAGTGCAAGGGGTTGAAGGGCCAACGCTACTGATGAATCTTGACAGGGAAGGAATTTGTGCATCAAGTGGAGCCGCATGCTCATCAGGTTCCATAGAGCCATCTCATGTACTGCGGGCGCTGGGGTTTACCAATACCGAGGCCGCTGCAGGAGTGCGGCTTTCATTAGGGCGCGGTACAACGGTTGAGGAAATAGACCGCACAGCTACCGCGATTACACGAATCGTCGAACGCGTAAGACAACGATAAACCTCTTGCGACGGCTGGAACTCTTACCTGCTCTCGCGCCTACTATGTTATTTCGTCTGAGTCGCGCCAGCTGTGAACGGCCTTCCAGCCCAGCAAATCATATGCCGCGCTGCACTTAAAGAACGATCGATAAGGGTTGTCTTTTGTATACCCGTCCAGACTCTCCCTCCAGGTTGCACCTGGATAACAGTGTAATGCTGCTTCCGATGTTGTCACATCAAGTACTGTGTCCTCTGCCGTTAGCAACAGGCCGTGGTATCCAGTGGCTGCAGCACTAAGGCACCTCATTGCAGCATCCACTACATCACGATTATCAACATATGCAAAATACTCGCCCTGCATGTGGTGATTATCCAGACGACCACGATGCTTTAACCAGTGATATTCGTCCGCATTGGCCACGAAGACGGGTCGAAGACAGAAGGTATTAAGGCCATACCGTTCACTAAATGATCGACAGCTCTCCTCTAGAAGATGTTTCGACAGCTGGTATGGACTGTTAGGATAATGCGGATGCTGGTCATCTATTGGCAGGTAGTCGGCAAACCTTCGGCCGCCTACACACCCAAGTGCGTTCACACTAGAGAAAACAATTACCCGTTGAACCCCAGCTTCTAATGCAGCGAAAAGGACGTTCCAGGTGCCCTGAACGTTCACATTCAAAACCTCAAGCGATGCACCATGCCTGTCATTAGGAATTGCCGCGAGGTGAATAACGGCATCCATTCCCTGCATTGCGCGGCGCACGGTATAGGGATCGCAAATGTCACCAGGAATATGCTCACAAGGCGTATTGCGAGGCGCCGCAGTTCGGTCCAGGGTACGAACCACGTGCCCCGCACGCAATAAGACATCTGTCTGTAGAACACCAATTTTGCCATGGCCACCCGTTACAAGTACTCGCAACAATTACTCCTTACTCGCACACAACCCCTAACTTAATGCTGCATGAGGAATGAGCGCGCCATCACCAAAGACGCGAGGGAACTGGTGCCCGCTCTTTACGCTGCGTGTTTCAGCATCCATGTAGCATACCGTGAATGCGCGTCGTGGTTGGCTGGTATGATTAACGCCGGAACGATGGAGAAGCCAGTTGTGTAGCAGTATCGCTTCACCACACCGTGCCTCAAGGAACACGGACTTTTCCTCTTGAGCGTGTTGCTTTTCGTGCTCCTCAGAAATCACGTGCCCATATTCGCTTAAAAGACCCAACTTGTGCGAACCAGGCACGACTTGCATACAACCATTTTCTCGTGTGGCGTCGTTAAGGGCTGTCCATACCGTCATCAATGGATTGCGATCCAGACCCCAAATACCACCTCCATCCTGATGGTAAGGTAGGATCGTTCCTTTGTGTGCAGGCTTATTCATAAACATGGCGCGATAGATTGCGACGTTCTCACCATAGACCTTGTTCGTTATATCGCGATAAACTGGATGCTGAATGTATTCTAGAAAGTAAGGATCCATTTCGAGCAGTTCAATCTTTCGGTAGTCAAGAGTCGCTTCGGTCCACTCTCCACCTCCAGGAACGTCTTTGTATTCGCCTGTTTCACTATCGAGTTGAAAATACATGTTGGGATATCGCACTTTGCCCAGCATGAGATCATCGATTCGATCCTGCATGTTCTTCAGTTGACCCGCATCAGCAACCTGGCCAAGTAGAAGGTAGCCTTGCTCATCGTACTGTTTCCACTGTGCGTCAGTTAACATAGTGTTTACCTTTCGAAGAGTGAACATTGTTGTCCAAGTGAATTACGTATCATTATCCAACCAGGTACAAAAAGCCTGCAAATTTTGAACATATTTTTGGGCAAGCTCTCGAAGTTCCGCCCGGTTTTCGCGAAATATTGCGTTCCAGAGGTCACGGTTAGACGCAGAGATTCTAGAAAAATCCCTGTAGCTGCCACCTGCGAGCTGCAGAGCTGGTACACCGTTCTCACTATTCTCAACAAGGGTCTGGTATGCAAAGGAGAGCATATGTGGTAAGTGGCTTATTAGTGCGGTATACCTATCGTGTTCCTGTGCAGTGAGCAATACAGGCTTTGCACCAATTGCTCGTACTAAAGTACATAGAACTGCTACAGGTGACCCTGGCGTCTCTACGGGCCTTTCATTTCCCACTACCGCCCAAGCAGCTCCTTCGAACAACCCTTCGTGCGCTGCCCCTATTCCGCACCGGGCAGATCCAGCCATTGGGTGCCCCCCAACGAATCGTTCACCAAAGAGACCCTCGCCAACAGAACATGCGGTAGCCTTAACGCTTCCAAGATCCGTTATGAGCGCGGGTGATGGTGAAACAGATGCTATTTCTGCAAGCACAGTGGGAATATGCTGCGGTGGTGGTGCTGCAACAACGATATCGGCCGCCATCGCGGCTTCGGCCGCAGACCCACACGCCACATGAGCAATTCCCCTAGCCAACGCTTCTTCCAGAACCAGCGAGCTAGGATCCCATATGGAAATCTGCCCGGCAATCTTTCGTGCGGCAAGATCACAACACAGCGAACCGCCAAGGAGACCCACGCCAATAACTGCTACTTTGCCAAAGAGAGGCTCTTCAAAGGTCACAGGCTATTTACTCTGCGGTTAATGCGATCTTGCGGCCGACTGCCTCTGCTACTGGCTTAAGAGCGCCCAACAACTGCTCAAATTGCTGGAAAGTTAATGACTGCGGTCCATCCTTTACTGCTGTCTCAGGTGAAGGGTGCACCTCAACTATTACCCCATCGGCTCCAGTAGCCACCGCGCCCATGCTGACGGGGGTTACCAGACTTCGGCGCCCGGTTGCGTGGCTAGGATCGGCAAAAACGGGCAGGTGGCTCAACTCTTTCACGGCGGCAATTGCGTTGATATCAAACGTGTTACGAGTATAGTTCTCGAACGTGCGAATACCGCGTTCACACAGTATAATCTCGTAATTGCCCTGGCTGGCAATATACTCTGCTGCCTGCAACCACTCTTCAATCGTACTCGCCCAGCCACGCTTCAACATAACCGGTTTCCGTTGGGTGCCAACTTCGCGCAACAGTGAAAAGTTCGCCATGTTGCGCGTACCAATCTGGAAAATGTCGGTATACTTGCCCACCAGCTCCACGTCGCGCGTGTCCATCACCTCAGTGATTATGGGAAGCCCCGTCTCGTCGCGTGCCTCTGCAAGCAACTTAAGCCCAGTTTCTCCGAGACCGTGGAATGAGTAGGGAGAAGTTGAGGGTTTAAACGCTCCACCCCGCAGCACGTGTGCTCCTGCCGCCTTCACAAACCGGGCAGTTTCAAACAGCATCTCCGGCGTTTCCACCGTGCAGGGCCCAGCCATAATACAGACAGTACCGCCGCCAATTTGCACATTACGAACATTTATCACCGTTCCCGAAGGCTTGAAGGCTTTACCCACCAGCTTGTATGGCTTTAGGATTGGCACAACGCGCTCGACAAAGGGGAATGCCTCGAAATGTTCTACCAGATTATCTTTGTCACGTTCAGGAGTGCCAATGACCCCTATAATCGTGCGTTCTACGCCTTCGGAGAGGTGCACACCATATCCTCTGGCTTTTAAATCGGCTATCAAACTGTCACGGTCCGCTACTTTCGCGTCGGACTGTAAAATGATGATCAAGACTCCTGCTCCTTAAAATAGCTGCTCAAAATCTCTCCCAAATAATTCAAGATATTATAGCACGGCATGGCGGGGGTATACCCCGAAGGGTGTATCGGGCGGGATTCCCGCCGATGCCGGTAATCCTAACTGCCAGCAAGAAGCTTTCTATGTTCGGTCAGTCGGGACTGCTTTTCCTGCCAGTCCTCATAAGCAGTGCGCTCCTTCTCGACGACTTCCGCCGACGCACGCGCAAGAAATTGCTCATTCGACAACATTCCCCGGCTGCGCGCAAGCTGCTTCTCAACCGATGCGAGCTCCTTGTCGATACGGTCCAATTCTCGTGGTATGTCTAGCGCAGCACCAATTTCGATGAGGACTTCTCCGC
Organism: bacterium; assembly: GCA_021777995.1. Classification (GTDB taxonomy): domain Bacteria; phylum Armatimonadota; class Chthonomonadetes; order Chthonomonadales; family Chthonomonadaceae; genus JAJZFK01. The sequence continues at coordinate 26,054 of JAJYCW010000014.1, read as the reverse complement.
CCGCGATTGGCGCTGCAACCCATTTGCCTGGTTGCTGGATGGACCCGATTGTGAAATCTGATAGGCGTGCCAGTTCCCGAACTGTATCACACGCTTCTTTAAGTGCCTCAACCGTCTGCTCCCTTTCGGCTTTGGCGGCTCCCTGAAGACGAAGCGAAGGGGCAATAGAGAGAGAAGCACGCAAATTGCGAATGGCCCGCACAGCATCAATGACGATATCCATCGAAGTAGCGGCAAGTTCGTCCTGAAGTTCTGGATTGGCAACGGGGTAAGGCGCAACAGATATCGACTGTTCCGTTTTATGTGGTAGATTTTGCCAAATCTCCTCCGTAATGAACGGAATCATCGGGTGCAGCAATCGAAGGGTCGTTTCCAGTACATAGCAAAGCACATTCTTCGTGTCTGCATCTCTTGCCCCTCCCTCACTGCGAATGGCAACTTTGGCTATTTCCACGTACCAGTCGCAGTAGTCATTCCAGAAAAAGGTCTGCGCCGCCCGCACTGCGTCATCCATGTCATATGTAGACAAGCAGGCATTTACTTGTTGAATGGTCTCATTCAAACGGTGAAGGATCCAACGGTCAGCTGAAGAGAGCACCTGGTACTGCGGCAGTAACCCTGTGGTGCCGTCATCCAGGTTCATCATGACGAAACGTGATGCATTCCAGAGCTTTGTGCAGAAATTACCCGCAATGTCGGTACGTTGTTCACTGAAGCGGATATCTTGGTTCTTACCCGCTTGTTGCAAAAGTGAGAGCCGGGTGGCATCCGCTCCATGTCGTTCGATGAGATCGATCGGGTCTATTCCATTCCCCTTCGATTTCGACATTCGTTCACCCTTTGCATCTAGCACGGTAGCATGCACGTAGACATCTCTAAAGGGAATAATCGCTCGTTGGGACCCGTCAGCTGTCAATATCCCGTCCTTATCGGTAGTGATTGACGGAGGGCGCCGCACAAAATCCATGCCGGTCATTACCATGCGAGCAACCCACAAGTAGAGTATTTCCTGAGCTGTGGAGAGCAGATCAGTTGGGTAAAACGCCTGAAGATCGTCCGTATTACGGGGCCAACCTAAGGTGGCGTGCGGCCACAGCGCACTAGAGAACCACGTGTCAAGTACATCCTCGTCCTGCCAACACTCGCTGGTACCTAGTTGAGCTTCGGCTTCCTCACGTGATGCCGCATATACATACCGCCTTGACCCGTACGCTCTGGGCCCCTGTTCCTGCGGACTGTCAACAGTATTACCCGGAGTCTCGGTCCACCATACGGGAATGCGATGTCCCCACCAGAGCTGTCGACTAATGCACCAGTCACGAATGTTGTTCATCCACCGCAGATAAATTCCGCGGTATCTCTCAGGGTGAAACGTGATGAGTCCGGACTCTACGGCCTCTATGGCGGGACGAGCGAGAGGTTTCATATCAACAAACCACTGCTCTGAGAGTAAAGGTTCTACCACCTCACCCGACCTTTCGCTAACGGGTGTCTGAATGGTGTAGTCCTCAATCTTCTCGAGAAGACCTAGTTTATCCATCTCCGCCACCACCTTTTTGCGGGCTTCGAACCTGTCGAGACCTGCAAATTCGGGCCCGGCTGCTTCGGTCATACGGCCATCTTTACCGATCACCACAATTTGAGGTAGGTTGTGCCGTAGTCCACACTCAAAGTCGTTCAGATCATGAGCAGGAGTAACCTTCACTGCGCCAGATCCAAACTCAGGCTTGGCGTAATCATCGGCAATAAGAGGAATAGTGCGTGATGTTAACGGTAGGCGAAGAAGAGCACCAAAATGTGCTTGATAGCGCTCATCCGCTGGATTTGCTGCAACCGCGACGTCGCCTAACATGGTCTCTGGGCGCGTGGTAGCAATGGTGATATGACCACTGCCATCTGCAAACGGGTACTGGAAGTGATAGAGACTACTTTTACGTTCCTGCGTAATTACCTCGATATCAGATATCGCGGATTGGAATTTCACGTCCCAGTTTACAACACGTGTTCCTCTGTAGATTAGCCCTCGATTAAACCAGCTCTTAAATTGCTCGTGAATCGCTTCCACATAGGAGTCATCCATCGTAAATCGAACCCGATCCCAGTCGTAGGAGCAGCCTAATTTCTCGAACTGAAAGTAGATTCGCTTGCCATACTGTTCGCGCCATTGCCAACATTTCTCGATGAACTGCTCGCGGCCAAGAGCCTGACGATCTGTATTCTGCGCGGCAAGACTCTTCTCTACCATGTTCTGGGTTGCAATACCTGCATGATCAGTACCCGGGAGACAGAGTGTAGTATATCCCCGCATACGGTGCCAACGGGTTAGCGTATCGAGTATCGAATTATTAAGCGCGTGCCCCATGTGCAGGCTGCCGGTAATGTTGGGCGGTGGAATGGTTATACAGTAGTTTGGACGGCCAGGTTGGGGCTCCATGTGAAAGAGCCCTGCTGCCTTCCAGCGCTGATACCATTTGTCCTCAATATTCGCGGGGCTATAATTCTTCTCTAAAAGCGGTTCTCGCATATCTTGTTGCGTCATAATTTTCGCCTTTCACAGGAACAGGCACAAAAATGCCCGCGTCCTGCAGCAATAAATTGCAGAAGGACGCGGGCAAACCGCGCGGTACCACCTTCTTTCCCGGCAAAATCGCCAGGCACTCGAAGAAGCGATAACGGGCTTAAGCCGGCGCGCCTAAGCACTGCAGTGATGCAGTGGTCAGCACACAACTCCAGGGTGACGTTCAGCGGTGATACTACCGGAAGGCTTACACCGTTTCCTCCCTCGCTGCGGTAGTCGCTCCGCCTACTCTTCCCCTTCGCAGTCCATTATATGTGACTATTTCCAACCGAAACAGCGCTGGGTGCTTCGTCCGTAGGAGTGGCAGTATCCCAACCTCCCAGGCGATACATTCCCTTTCCACACGCGGAGCAGTTTCCTTTTAAATCATACCGGCCCCTGCGGTTACACACCTGAATGGTGTTGACCATAGTACGATGGCTGCGGCAGTAAACACAATAACCCTGAACTACCGTGCCGGTCTGTTGGCTGCTCTTGGCAGACATGCTTAGTTTGCTCGCTTTAGTAGCGGCATTCCTGTTGCGGCCTCGGAGACCACGTAACCCTCTGGCTGGCTCTCAACGGCTCCCTCTTCCTTCTTGCTGAAGTAATAGAGAACTACCGTCTTGCCTGTGTTAGTTGTACGAGGCATAGCGTGCAGGAAGTATTTTGTTCCTGATTTCTTGCTAACTACCGAGAAAGGCATTACGTTCTCTCCTGTCGAAAGTTGATAAGATTTGCATGATTCCTACTGCGCTCGTCGGGAAGTTCACTACATTTGTAGCCGAGCCATATACCACCACCGCTGTGTACACAACAGCCCATCCAAAAGGCGTGTGCAGTGCGCGACTCGGGTTCTTAGATTTCACGAGGAATCGAAGTGCCGAGGACTATAATAGCACAGTCCCATAGGAAACGCAATAAGGAAATGGTTGCTCTAACACTTATTTATTTGGCAGTTAATCCCAGTATTTGGGTCAGTATGCTACCAGTGTCCGCGCATGATAAATATAACGATTATGGTAAGTATTAAAAGCATAATGACGACCATTGCAAGGCTAAGTGCAGTGCCGTCGTTCTTCCTCTCTTCCTTACGCTTGGCAACTCGCTCTTCCAAACCCGGTTTCGCTTGAACCTGTTTTAATGTGGCCACAGGGCCGTCCTGCGCCGCACCTAATCGGTTGCCACACTGCCAACAGTTGTCCGTGGCTTCAACATCTTGATTCATAGCGTTACAATGCGGACACCGAAGCTTTTCCACAACGCCTCCTTTTCCTCAGTACTTATCTTAAAGCGGTAAACTAGTGTACCGCGTTTATCTAAGGTACGGAAACAGAGGCGAACCATTTATGAGTGATTTTAATGAGCAGCGCGTAAGTGACAGAGCTAGTTACCCCGTGCTGCAGTCTCATTTTGAGCGATATGCTCTGTACGGTACACCCATTGTGATGGGCGTGCTGAATACAACACCGGACTCATTCTCAGATGGAGGGAAGTATCTCCAGATTGATAGGGCTGTTGCCCACGCAGACTCATTGGTTCAGCAAGGCGCGGACATTATCGATATCGGCGGAGAATCAACCCGTCCTTCCACCTTTAACTCTGGTGAGCCACTTGACGAAGAAGAGGAGATGCGCCGGGTGCTCCCGATCCTTGAAGCGATAGCCTGTAAACACCCTACCCTGCCCATCTCAATCGATACTTACAAGGCACAAACTGCAAAGCGAGCCCTCCAAAGCGGTGCGGTAATGGTGAACGACGTTAGCGCTATGCGGGCCGATCCCAGGATGGCGGACGAAGTTCGTTCGGCGGAGGCGTTCGTCTGCCTGATGCACATGCCAGGCTTACCCTCGCGGCTTCCTCAATCACCCCATTACGGCGATGTTGTAATGGAGGTATATGAGCATCTCGTAGAGCGAGCCGGATACGCGGAACAGTGTGGAATACCGCCCAGCCGCATCTGCATCGATCCAGGAATAGGTTTTGGTAAATCTGTGAAGGAGAACCTGCAGATTATTAACCAGATCGACAGATTTGCTGCCAGTCCATGGCCGGTTCTTGTTGGGCCGTCCCGTAAGTCATTTCTGGGAGCTATATTGGGAGGTATGCCGCCTCAGGACAGGCTCGAAGCAACGCTGGCAGCTGTGAGCATCTGTGTTATAAACGGCGCCGCCGTGGTACGGGTTCATGATGTAGCGGCAGCCAGGCGCGCTGCTCTGGTGGCAGCTGCTCTGCGAAGAGCTAAATCCGACGACATGCAAGGTTAAGAAGGTCAATGCTACCTGTTGATCAACCGGTGTTGCGCAGGCCAGCCGATATGCCGTTTATGGTAGCAGACAGTGCATAATCGAGTGACTCGCCATGTTCACCGTTGCGTTTTCGTTTTAGTAGACTTAACTGAACAAGGCTCATGGGATCAACGTAAGGATTTCTCAATCTTATAGAATTCGCCAGTCTTTGATCGTGTTGAAGAACTGTATCCTGCTTCGTGATGGAAAGAATCATTCGAAGCGTCCTGTTGAATTCCTCCTCGAGCATCACAAAAACACGTTCGCGCAAATCAACGTCCTGTACGAGCTCTGAATAGCGTCTGGCAATGCGGTAGTCGGCTTTTGCCAGGCCAGTCTCCACGTTGCGCAGCAGGTCCTCAAATAGAGGAAACTTCTCCAGCATCTCCTGCAGCAACGCCTTATTTCCTGCTCCTTCGCTGACAAACTGCTCCAGAGCGTAGCCGACCCCAAAGAAAGCGGGCACAACAAGCCTGCTCTGCATCCATCCAAATACCCAAGGTATTGCACGTAGATCATCAAGGCTCTTTCGCGCGGAACGTCGCGCTGGCCGACTGCCGATGCGTGCATTGTCTAGTTCGCTTGTTGGAGTAGCCTGTTCAAAGTAAGTTAATATGTCCGGATTTTCTGCGATGTGCGTGCGATAGTACTGAAATGCTATCTGCGAAAGTCGCTCCATCGCCTGTTCCCATCTGGTGTCAAGAACAGCACCCCACCCACCTGCGCGCGTTAGAGCCTCAAGTGAAGCGGCGACCATCAACTCCAGATTTCTCGCGGCAACAAGCGGGTCGGAATACTTCCAGTTCATTACTTCACCCTGTTCGGTGATACGTAAACAACCTGTAAATGCGCCCGGTGGCTGAGCAGTAATGGCACGATGAGTGGGACCACCGCCACGACCAACAGTTCCTCCACGGCCATGAAACAGGCGGAGGTGAACACCGCATTCCTCAGCAACCTTGTGAAGGTCACGATGTGCCTTAAAGATCTCCCACATGGAGGTAATCATCCCGCCATCTTTGTTCGAGTCGCTATAACCAAGCATCACTTCTTGCCGCATTCCCCAGGTTTCGAGCAGCTGCCTGTATTCAGGAAGTGACCACAACTTTGCGCAGATTTCCGGGCACCTTCGCAAATCGTCGATTGACTCAAACAGTGGTACTGGCATCATGCCTGGGTCGCTGTTCGTGGCGGCAACGGATATGCCATTTGCCTGCATTAGCCAGATGAGCCCCAGTACATCTTGCAAACAACTGGCGCCGCTTATAATGAACTGCCGCATCGCCTGGGAAGGAAACTCTCTCTTCATGCGTGCAATGGCGCGCAGAGTCTCCATCAACTCTGTGGTTGCTGGAGATGGTGGGGATCCCGATGTCGCCGCGTTTTCAAGAGTGGCGTCTACCCCGTGAGATAAATCCTGGATTGCTCCAGCATGCACACGAGCATGCTGGCGAATATCCAGTGTATGAAGGTGAAAGCCAAATGTGCGGACCTGCCTTAACAGTGGTCGAATGTAGTTGTCTGCTATACGGGCGCCGCTATTGCTTGCGAGGCTGGTGTAGGCGGTATTCAGATCGGTCAGGAACTCATCAGCGTGAGCATAAGCAGCGGCACTTGCATTTTGGTCCGTCGCTCTTAGGCGATGCATTAAGTAAGTAAAAAAGACTCTGTAGGTTTCGTCTTGCGAGCGCGACCTAAAGACGCTCTCGTCCAAGGGGTACTTGCTGCGGTAGACCTCCAGGCGGTCCAACAAGGCCTGCGACACAGGTACCTGACGGCGCGATGCACTAACCTGCTCGATGAGAACGTCGATTGCAGACATGTAAGCCGTTAAAATGGTGCCTCGTGCCACTCGCAACGCGTCTTCCGTAATTGCAGCAGTCACATTTGGGTTACCATCCCGGTCACCACCGATCCAGGAACCAAATTCTACCAGGTCAGGAAGGAGGTGTTCGTCTATATCCACATCGTATACGCTCTTAAATGCCTCTACTACGACCTTATACAGCCGTGGTACAGTGGCAACTAACACGCGTGAATAGTAGTCGAGCCCCATGCGAATCTCGTCGCGCACCGTGGGCGCTCGTCGCCGCACTTCGTCGGTCTGCCATAACTCGGTGATGTTCGCGACAATGGTTGCCTGACGCTCGCTGGCCTCGGCGTCAGTGAGGGGCATCCAGTCGATTTGCTCAATCTGGTGCCCAATTTCACGACGCTTGCTGAGCACCGTTCGTCGTGCCACCTCTGTAGGGTGTGCTGTAAAAGTTGGGATAACCAAAACCTGGGAGAGAATAGCAAGTGCGTCCTGGGCGCTAACACCCGCTGCTTTAAGCCGCAAAAGTGTACCGGCGAAGGATCCAGGCTGAGGCGCCTTACCAGTTAAGACGCGCCCGGCACGTAATCTACGCTTTCGGTGATTGGCCTCGGCGAGATTGGTAAGCTCAAAATAGATTGCAAACGCCTTCGTAACCTCGTAGGCCCGTTCAACCGAAAGTCCATCGATCAGGTCTTCAAGGGTCTGAAGTTTAAGCTGGCAATCACCATTTTTGGCGTCCTCCGCTTCACGGTATTCAATTGCAAGTCGGCGTAATTCTTCAACGGTGCCAAAGAGCTCTGCGCCGCCCTGCTCCTGCAAGATAACTCCAAGAAGTTTGCCCAGAGATCGCACGTCTCGTCGCAGCGGTACCTCCTTCAGAGGCGCTTCTGTTGCGAGCAATTCAGCCAGTCTCTCCTGCTGATCGCTCGCTGCCCACAGCGGTTCAATCTCTGCCATAGTGCCCGTACGCTCCCCTCACAGCCATAAATATACTATTAGCTAATAATAATACTCTGTTTCTTTAGCCGCCGGTATGCGTAAACAGGAAGCACTGCACGAAGGTGGCACAATCCCGATGCCCCAATCCTATACAAAATCGCGAAAAATTGAGGCGGCTCCGCTGATTGAAACGACCTACAAATGTAAAAACGGAAGATGAGTGGAACGAGAAGGAGCTAGGAACCAAACAGTGGAAACCTGGTCACAAAGCCTGCGAGGAAGTTACAGCACAGACTTTGTGACCTGAATGGAGTGCCAGTTAGCCAGACTGCGCAGAAAGGTCCACGATAGTGGTGTTTGGGTTAAAGTAGAATGGTGTGCCCACGAGCCCCGTCCATAGCTTCTGCTGTTCGGCATCTAACAGAGCCATTACAGCTTTGCCGTATTGAACCCGTTTAAGATATAGCGTATTCGCTGCCTTTAGAGCCTGCGCTTTCAGGTCGCCCTGGTGTTGCTGCAACGCCTGTGCAAGCTCGGTCATCCGCTGAGTAAAGAACTGCCGGCGTTGCTGGGGAGTCATACTACCTACATTTGCGTTATTCGGCGGGGGCGGCATCACTGACTGCATCATATCGCGCATCGCGGTCATCTGTTCGCGCTGGTATTCACGAAGCTGCTGCGCAATTTTCGTAGTTTGATCCGGAGTAAGATTGAACGACTTGGCGAGATCCGCATTTGCCAACGCAAGCTGCGTGCGCCATTGGTAATCTAGTTGGTGTAAGCGTGCAACCTGAGACGGTGTAAGGACAGCTTCAAGCGATTTTGCCTGCCCATCCGTAATTTTGTTGACTGCCTTTTGAACCTTCTGCTGCGCTTGCTGGAAGAGTGCTCGTCGATCTTCCGGGCTCATAGTTCGCATATTCTGCCCGTTTGCCTGAAACATCTGGCGAAATGTCTGTTGCCTGGCGTCCATCACAGCCATGTTTGTGGATGTCGTAGACGACTTAAGTAGTGCATCTAGCTTAACCTGCTGATCGCCGTCAAGTAGCAGAGCCCGACGTACGTCATCACGTGACAACAACTGAGCCTCTGTATTTTGAGTGGGGTCGATATTAACGGGACCTATTGCACTCATCATACCGCCCATCCGTTGCATCATGAAGCCCGGTGCCACACCGCCGACCGCACCTGGTCCCTGCCCCAGTGCAACCGTTCCGGCTAGTAATCCTGCTGCACAAATCAAGGACGAAAAAATCCTAGTAGCTCGCATTGGCGTTCCTCCCAATGAACTCGCCTGCTAACCCGTATTTTAGAGAACATGCAGAGTTAATTTCAGCACTTAACGGTTCATTCTGCATGTTAGACGACACAGGTCTTTAACAGTTTACATTGTTGCAGGAACTTGGCTGGATTTAGATGAATACTATTTGGCTAGTAGGCACGAGGAACTAGTGGGAGGATATGAAATGACTTGGATTAAAACCATCTTGCCTAAAGATTGGGATGAGGCCCTCAGGAACGCGACATCCTGGCGAAAGAAAATGCCTAAGGAATACGGAACTACCCCGATACCGTCACTCGCGGTGTTAGCCTCGCCGGAAAATGGTGGAGGAATAGTCGAATCCCACACGCTATTACCCGAGACTCTTTTTCACGCGTTTTCCACCCACACCTCGCTCATGAACGAAAGTCTACCGCTCAACAGAGCGCAGCATGAGATGATAGCTACCGTAGTATCCGTAGCAAATCACTGTTTTTATTGAACGGAGTCTCACGCAGAGTTTCTGCGTGCTATTGTGCATGATGACGATCTCATTACAGCTCTAAAGACAGACTTTCGAACCGCCCATGTCGATCCGCTTGACATGGCCATCATGGAATATGCCGTCAAGTTGACACTGTCCCCTGCGAGTATGGCCCACGAGGATGTAGAGAGGCTTCGTTCGCTGGGTCTTGACGAGACAGCTGTACTACAGGTGACGTTGATAGCATCCTGGTTCAATTACATTAATCGAGCAGCCGATGCGCTTGGAGTTGGCCGTAAATAGTTACGTGCAACATGGATCGCAAATAATCCCCGTTCACCAATGGTCAATTTTGTAAGGTTTGTTACACGGAAGATTAAACCGTGGTAACATTTGACTCACGGGAAAGCCCGCATACCCTCAATTACCAAGGAGATTGAATTGGTACACAACGTAACGCTGATACGCGGTGATGGCACTGGGCCGGAGTTGGCCGAAGCTTCACGCAGAGTCCTGGATGCAACTGGTGTAAAGTTTAACTGGGACGTACAAGAAGCCGGTGTGGATATCATGGAAACAGCAGGCACCCCATTGCCGCCAGCAGTTTTAGAGTCCATTCGAAGAAATAAAGTCGCACTTAAGGGACCGATAACTACTCCAATTGGAACGGGCTTCCGTAGCGTGAATGTTGCGCTACGTAAAGAGCTGGACCTTTATGCCTGTCTTCGCCCATGCAAGTACTACCCCGGAATTAGGTCGAAATATGAAGATGTAGATCTCGTGATCGTTCGCGAGAATACGGAAGACCTTTACGCCGGCGTAGAATACGATCAATTTACCGACGAAGCTAAGTCCATTATTAAAATGGCCGGACCGGGCAAAATTCGTGAAGATGCAGCAATCTCCATCAAACCCATTTCGGCAAGCGGCTCGCGTAGAATCATCGAGTTCGCCTTTAAGTATGCTCGGGAGAATGGACGCAAGAAGGTGAGTGCCGTAGCCAAAGCGAACATTATGAAGTTCACGGATGGTCTCTTCTTTCGCGTTGGTCAGGAAGTCGCCAAGGAGTACCCTGATATTGAGTATCAGGAGGTACTTGTTGACAATATGTGCATGCAGCTCGTGCAGAAGCCGGAATTGTATGACGTTCTGGTGTTACCCAATCTCTACGGAGACATCCTGTCGGACCTGTGCGCTGGTCTGGTTGGCGGGTTAGGAGTTGCACCGGGCGCCAATATAGGCGACGGAATCGCATTATTTGAACCAACACACGGATCCGCACCAAAATATAAGGGCCAAAACAAGGTTAATCCAACTGCCCTGCTTCTCTCGGGCGTGCTGATGCTTCGTCATCTAAAAGAGGTTGATGCGGCAGACAGGTTAGAAAGCGCGATTGCAAAAGTCATTAAGGACGGACGCGACGTAACCTATGATATGAAACCCGATCGGAATGATCCGACAGCCGTGGGCACCTCGCAAATGGCAGACGCGATCATCGCAGCGATGGGTTAAGTTACGGTTGTCAAACCCAGCATCCGCTCGGATGCTGGGTTTCGTTTTGCGAACGGCGTCTGTTGCGAGCCATGCTTTTTCCACGTACGCGGCTGCGGTTCGCACTGTAACACTGTTCCCACAAGGAGATTTATATGCGTAAGAAGATTACAATTGTTGGCTCGGGTCAGACGGGAGCCACTCTGGCTCATTGGTTAGCCATTCGTGGCGATGTTGATGTAGTACTGTACGATATTGTAGAAGGAATGCCCCAAGGGAAAGCCCTGGACCTGATGGAGGCTATGCCCGTAATAGGCAGCGACGCCCATATCATTGGTACAAACAGTTGGTCGGATACTGCAAATAGTGATATTGTCGTTATTACCAGTGGCCTGCCTCGCAAGCCAGGCATGAGCCGCGATGACCTGCTGAAAGTGAATGCAGGTATTGTTGCTGACTGTACGCGGCACGTGGCCGCACTTTCACCCAATTCCATCTTAATACTGCTTACTAATCCACTTGACGCGATGTGTCACATCGCTCTACATGTTAGCGGGTTCCCGTCTGAGCGTGTATTTGGACAGGCAGGTATTCTGGACACTGCACGTTTTCGCGCTTTCCTTGCCATGGAAACTGGTATGAGTGTCGCAGAGGTTAATGCCTACGTACTGGGTGGGCACGGCGACGATATGGTTCCGCTGTTGGGCAGCACCAACATCGGAGGGGTCCCTGTCTCCAAACTCATACCGGCCGACCGACTGGCAGCCATCGTAGAGCGCACCCGTAAGGGCGGGGGAGAAATCGTTTCCCTGTTGAAAACCGGGTCCGCATTCTACGCACCTTCCGCAGCACTTGCGCAGATGATTGACGCGGTACTAAATGACAGGAAGAGAATACTGCCGTGTGCGGTTTACACCGGCGCTAATGGTGGCGGATACGGTGTTAATGATCTCTATCTTGGTCTACCCGCTGTTATAGGCGCAGCCGGCGTTGAGAAGATTATCGAGGTCGAACTGACCGCAGAAGAGACTACCGCACTGCAGAAAAGCGCGGCGGCGGTGAAGGAACTCGTAGAAGCCCTTCGAGGTTTCGAACCTCCCCTGCTACCCTAGTTGAGCCACTCTCGAGCATCATTGTAAGGGGACGTTCGCCTAGTTTTCGCGCGCACGTCCTCTTACATTCGTCGAGGTTTCCGTACATGTGCGTGCATGACTGGTACAGCACCTCCAACCGGCGTCACTCGCATTCCACATCGTTCTTGCGCTGAGATTGGCGTTATCACGGGTCTTCATGGCATTGCGGTGAGTATGTGCAAACGGGAAAGGAAATGACCGAAGGACTGGAAACCTAAGGCGATACACTGTTTGTTACGAGGACCTGACGACAATGTAACTAACTACGCCAATCGATGTGCAGAAATGCACCACACGGACTCACGAAAGGTAATCCTGAGGTGGAGGTAACAACGAACCCTTGTGGACGAAATCAAAGCGGGGATGACGGGACTTGAACCCGCGACTTCCTGCGTGACAGGCAGGCACTCTAACCACTGAGCTACACCCCCTCGTACAACCATGGGCGAACAGGGACTCGAACCCCGGACATCTTCGGTGTAAACGAAGCGCTCTACCGACTGAGCTATCCGCCCCCGAACGCATTAAAAGTATACCCTTGGAGTGTGCGCTTGTCAATGCCCAGAGCATCCCAATATAAGCATTCCGCCAACTAGTTGTGTGAAGGTTGAAGTAGCACACTGTGGGGTAAACTTATCCTATTAAAATCAACGGGCGATGGAGGCCGCCTGCATTCCTTCGAGGATGCGAACCGCAATTTTGCTAATGGCTCCTGATCTTATTACATAGCTGAGATCAGGAGCCTTTGCTTTTGCTCCTGACTCTGGATTGCAAGGCAATTAAAGAAGTGACTACAACATTTTACAATATCATGGTTGTTGGCGCCGGAGGAGTAGTGGGAGCCAATACGCGTTTCTACCTAAGCCGCTGGATAGCCTCAAAAACCGATTCTTCACTGCCATATGGAACTCTAGTCATTAACGTTACCGGATGCTTCGTAATGGGTCTCTTTATGACACTCTTTAAATCGCTGCACCTCTCAGACACTTTGCGATTGCTCATAGCGATGGGCTTTACGGGAGCGTATACCACCTACTCCACGTTTGAATTCGAAACATTCGCACTGGTGCAGGATGGCCAGTTTCGGCGGGCCGCCGCCAACTTTCTATTTAGCTTCTTTCTGGGATTCGCCGCGCTAGCTCTGGGCGTATTCGCAGCTAGGTTGGTGACAGCATGAACAACGCTGATAACACTAAACAACCAGTATTGAACGCGAACGGCGTATCATCTGCCCGTTTGCGTAACGCAAAAAATACTCGACCCAATTTCGAACCGCGTGATGTTGTGTCAATATCGGCGGGCGGCTTTATTGGTGCAAACGCACGTTACCTATTCGGCATTTGGGCCAGTGCCCACCTTGGATCACACTGGCCATTTGGCACGTGGATCATCAACATTACAGGCTGCTTTGTACTAGGCTTGTTCGTACCCATACAACAGGCGCGTGGGTGGAGTGACCAGACTAGACTTGCCGTGGCGATTGGCTTTTTAGGGGCTTACACCACCTATTCTACGTTTGAACTAGACACTTACGGACTATTCCAACATCACCGCTACCTCGCCAGTGCAGTCTATGTCCCAACTAGCTTCACTGCTGGTTTCCTGGCAGTGTACCTTGGTGCTGTGGCTGCACGACTATTAATTTACATTGGCAGTTCGAAAAACGAGAGGAATTAAGGATGAACCTTCACGGAAAAGCAAAATCGCTCACCATCTACATCGGGAGCCACGACCAGCTAAATGGCACACCGCTGTATCATGCAATTGTTGAACGGGCTCGCTCGTTGGGACTGGCGGGAGCAACTGTGGTGGAGGGAATTGAAGGATACGGTGCTGCCAGTAGAATTCACAGAGCAGGCCTACTTGACCTCAGTATAGACCTGCCCATCGTGATTGAGATTATTGATACAGAGGAAAAGATCGATCAACATCTTGCCGAATTAACGGAGCTTGTAAAGGGAGGAATAATCACGCTTCGTGATTGCGAGATTATCCACTATCTGCCTGGTCCAAAGCGCGAGTTATGATGCAGCGTCTTTCGCGCGGTCCTCTTCACTAAGATCACCATCGGTTACAACGCGCCAATTTCCACCGCCAACGTAGCAGATAATTGCGCCACAACCGCTGCATTTAGCACGGCTCTCGTATCCTGTACCAACGGGCGGCGCTTTGGGCTCGCCAGTAAATCGATCACGGGGAAAAAGTGGCTTGTTGCAGACAGGACACCGTCCAAAGATGGGCGGCAATTCACCAGTATCGTGAAGTTCAGCTTCTTCAATCTCATCGAGTTTGTCGGGGTCCAGTATTTCAATGGCCAACTCGTTGTTCCTCCCAAGGGAATGCCGATGCATTTTATAACATTATCGGTTCAATCTAACTATACAATTATACCGGTATGGCATGTTGTATTGCGCCCAAACCCGAGCAGGAGATGACATGTACCAGAATGACACCCCCCTGAACGACATGCTACCGGATGTCAGATTGAGAATGTGCGGGATGGGCAATCGGTATAATGGTTGGCACGGAAGCACGCGAAATGCAGCGGTTGTGGTAAGGTTTCTGCGCCAGCGCGTATTGCCAAATTTGCAAACAACATGGCTTTAGCACTCTTGACCCATAACTGCTAACAAGGGTACAATCTTGCTGAAATTGGCGCTCTCAAAGTGATAGTGCTAATTGCCAGCAGTCGACGACACAGATGCGTCCGGCGCTGACTCTACAAATTTTAATCAAGATACTGAAGGAGGTCTCGGTATGCCTACACTTAAGCCGATCAACGACCGACTAGTTGCCAAAGTGGTTACGCCTGTTGAAAAATCGTCTGGCGGAATTATTCTTCCAGATAGTGCACAGGAAAAACCCCAGGAGGCCGAGGTCATCGCGGTTGGACCTGGTAAAACGCTTGAAAATGGCAAAGTCGTACCTATGGAGGTTCAGGCCGGCCAAATCGTGATCTTCGCCAAATACGGCGGCACAGAAGTCAAAATCGGAAACGAAGAGTTTGTCATTCTTCGCCAGGACGACGTTCTGGCCATCAAAGGTTAAGGAGGAACTGTACACGGATGGCAGCTAAAATTATGCAGTTTGACGAGGAAGCTCGTCGATCTCTCGAGCGAGGGGTTAATGTCCTCGCTGACGCCGTTAAAGTGACCCTTGGACCACGTGGTCGCAATGTGGTACTCGAGAAGAAGTACGGCAGTCCCTCAATCATCAACGACGGCGTAACCATCGCTAAAGAGATTGAAGTTGAAAACCAGTTTGAAAACATGGGTGCGCAGCTCGTAAGGGAAGTGGCAAGTAAAACCAATGATGTCGCCGGCGACGGTACCACCACGGCCACGGTGCTTGCCCAAGCCATAGTGAAAGAGGGTCTGAAATCCGTTGCAGCCGGTGCCAAGCCTCTACAGGTAAAGCGGGGAATTGAAAAGGCAGTTGACGCTCTCGTAAACGCGATTAAAGCAAGCAGCACAACGGTAGAAGGCAAATCTGCTGTCGCTCAGGTAGCAACCATTTCGGCAAACGACGCCGAAATTGGGGCAATGCTTGCCGAGGCAATGGAGAAGGTAACTGCTGACGGCGTAATTACTGTTGAAGAGAGCCGCGGTACTTCAACCCAGCTTGAGGTTGTAGAGGGGATGCAGTTTGACAAAGGTTACATTTCCCCCTACTTCGTCACGGACTCTGAGCGGATGGAGGCGGCCCTTGAAGATCCCTACGTGCTCCTCTTCGAAAAGAAAATCAGCGCTGTAGCGGACCTTGTGCCCGTCATGGAGAAGGTCGCACGTACCGGCAGGCCACTGGTCATTATCGCTGAAGACGTAGATGGCGAAGCACTGGCAACAATGGTCGTTAACAAGATCCGTGGCAATGTTAACAGTATTGCCATAAAAGCGCCTGGCTTCGGTGACCGCCGCAAGGCCATGCTCGAAGATATCTCTGTTTTGACCGGCGGAAAGTTTATTACCGAGGACCTTGGGCTCAAACTGGACAAGATTGAGCTAGATATGCTTGGCCGCGCGAAGCGGGTTGTGGTCACCAAGGACGAGACGACAATTGTAGATGGTGCGGGCTCTAAATCTGACATAGACGGACGCATAGCCGTTATCAAGAACCAGATTGAGAATACTGACAGTGACTACGACCGTGAGAAACTTCAGGAGCGGTTAGCCAAGCTCTCTGGTGGCGTTGCAGTCATTCAGGTTGGCGCAGCAACCGAGACAGAACTGAAAGAGAAGAAAGCACGTATTGAAGATGCAATGCACGCCACTCGCGCTGCGGTAGAGGAAGGCATTGTTCCTGGTGGTGGCATCGCACTGCTCAACGCCCAGAATGTACTGTCGAGTCTAACACTTACCGGTGACGAGCTCATTGGGCTCAACATCGTACACCGCGCCATAGAGGAGCCGCTTCGCCAGATTGCTGCGAATGCCGGTTATGAGGGCAGTGTCGTTGTAAACAAAGTGAAGACTTTAAGCCCAGGACACGGCTTTAATGCAGCCACTGGGCAGTACGAGGACCTCGTTAAGGCAGGCGTAGTGGATCCTGCCAAGGTTGTACGCGCTGCCCTGCAGAATGCCTCTTCAATCGCCGGCCTCATTCTCACCACCGAGTGCCTCATCAGCGAGAAGAAGGAACCAGTCGCGCCAGCACCTCCCCCTGCCCCCGGCGGCGGAATGTACTGATCTTCGGTTTAAGGTGCGCTTCTTACGTACGCGGCACCGACCAGATTATCTGGTCGGTGCCGCGTACTTGCCACGAGGGCTTTTGCTAAACTACAGTTCATCGAGCAACAGCATTCGTCTCCACAGGTTGAAGAATGAGTACGTGCAGCGTTCCATAGAGATACGGCTTACGCCAGAACGGCGTACCTGCCGGAAGTGGGGCAGGATCTGGTTTTGCAGTACACACTAACAAATCATGATTTTTAGAATCAATCGCCATTGTTCGTGCGCCTGGTTCGGTAGCTATCGTATTTAATGTCTGTAACATGCCATGTAACCCCCAGCCAATTACAGATATTGTCCCCTCACCATTCGAGCTAAACGCAAGCTTCCACGCGCGATCGAAACAGGCTGCGTCGGGACCAGTGCCTATTGATGGCGTTGCAACCAGCCTGCCGGTGCGGTCATTTATAATGGTCATCATGCCATTGTGACACGTGGAAAAAACCAGGTGCTTATCGGTGTCGATGGTAATTCCTGAGGGAACCTGCCCCGGAGCAAGTGGCCACACTGCGACAACGCGAAGAGTGCGCGCATTAATTTTGGCAACCTGACTCTTACTCTCTACGTTTACATAGATATATCCGCCGTCGCCAGCAACGGCAAACTCCGGCCGACCATCTAGAGGTATGTTACCAATGAGCCTCTTGGACTTGCAGTCGATCGCACTCGCTTCATTACTTCCACCGTCAAATGCGAAAACCCGGTCCGTGGCGCGGTCATAAATAATGCAATCAGGCATGTGCCCCACGGGAATGTTCTTTACGATTTGCAGTGTACTCAAATTGAATATAACTACGCTATTTATTCCCCCCGCGCTAGCAAAGCCCAACCCGTCACGGTGGTCAATTGCGACTCCGTGAACGCCAGGAGTAGGTTTGATAACGCCAACTAGCTTTGCCTTATCAACATCCAAAACATCCACACTGTTTCCATGCGCGATAAAGAGGCGCCGGCTGCGCGTGTCCATATGTAAGTAATCCCACCGGGCTGGCCCTGGAATGGGAATGCTGGATGCAACCTTATACTGAGGAGGCGACAGCAGTTCAGTTGGAGCAGCACTCACGGGCAGAATTGTGGTCAACATCCGTACGGCTACGACAACCAAAACAGCGTGAAACAACCTGCGATCGGCCAAAGCTCAACTCCCGAGGATTAGTGGTGCGCTAATCTTAGAGCACCCAAGCGAGAGACGACTGGAACCACGCGTGGTTACCCAACCTGAGTAACTTCTAAGCAACGATCGCACAAATCGTGATAGGAACTTCCTTTACCTTCCTAGTCCATTAATCGGCGCTCCTTAAGGGATATCCAACAGTTATGACCGATAACAATGTGATCCAACAGCGGGATGTCTATGAGCTTGCCTGCCTCCTGAACACGGCTTGTCACAAGCTGGTCATCACGACTCGGTGTAGGATCGCCGCTAGGATGATTGTGAACGAGAATAATGCTTGCTGCGTTAACCTGTATCGCCTCTCTAAAGATGCCTGAAATATAGACAGGAGCACTGTTGTGGGTCCCGATGGTAACCGCACTCGTGCGTACAAGGCGGTTTTTAACGTCCAATAAGAGTACTCGAAGGTGCTCCTGAGTCAGGTCGCGCATCTCAGGCATCAGGATGTTCGCAACATCCTCCGGACCGGAAATGGACGGCCGGTCTTCGGAGTTTATGACCGCCAGTCGTTTGCCGATTTCAACCGCGGCCAGGATCTCTACAGCCTTCGTCTGGCCAACGCCTTTGATCTGCGTGAGGCCACCTATTCCAGCCTGTGCAATCCCACGAAGACCATTGAAATGGCTGATTAACTGCTCCGCCAGGCCAATTGCAGAGCGTTCTCGAGTGCCTGTGCGTAGCAAGATGGCTAACAACTCGGCGCTAGACAGCACGCTGGCTCCGTATTGCAATAGACGTTCACGTGGTCGATCGCTCGCCGGAAGTTCACGAATTGCTGCGTTGTAACGGACAGGGGTAGACAAATCCGAGCTCATTCTTTGCCTCCTGGCACGAGTTGAATTACCACAGTAGGTTGACTAATGGAAACCGAAGTGACCGAACAGGCTATCACGCACCAGTCCTTGGTACCATTGAATTACGAGGGTGCAACCGCACTGCCTCATGACCAGGACCAGGAGCAGCCATTTAACAAGAGTCGGCGCATAGCATCATTTTAATCGTCCGGGCTATTTGTGTCAACTTTTGGGCTATCCTCTATTCGACCAGTTACACGCAGCGCAATTTAGACATTACCAAAAAAAGCGCGCCACTGACATAGAAGTCAGCGGCGCGCTTCGCGGTACGCTATCGCAGTTAGCCTGTAAGATACCCTCTCAGGTTACCCTGCTTGGCGGCGTATTTCATCTTTTTCACAGCGAGCAGTTCAATCTGTCGAACGCGCTCACGTGAGATTTGCATAGCTTCGCCGATTTGCTGAAGAACCTGTGCAGCCTCTTCCTCGAACCCCAGACGCTTACGCATTACCTCCGCCTCACGCGGTGTGAGAACGGCGAAGAGGTTGTCGAGCTGTGCTGATTTTTCGTGAGATAACATAGCCTCCTGCGGATTTGCTGCTCCGCCATCATTGACTAACGCCATGAGGGAGGTGTTGTCATCCTCACCCACGAGCATATCTAATGAGACTGGTTCTTGCGCCGAGGCTCTTAGCGCTTCCAGCTTTCGCAATGTTACCCCCAACAATTCGGCAAGCTTCTCAGAGCTAGGTTCTTCTCCATTGTCTCTGATCCACTGGGCGCGGGTACGGTCCAATTTTCGCACTGACTCGGAAACATGCGCGGGTATACGAATGAACTTCGCCTTATTATCCAGCGCACGACTTATCGACTGCCGTATCCAGTGGGTGGCATAGGTGCTAAACCTAAATCCACGGGATGCGTCAAATCGTTCCGCAGCTGTCATCAACCCAATCGCGCCTTCCTGAACAAGGTCTTCAAACGGCAGCAGGTGGGTATTGTAGTTCTTGGCGATATTAATAACCAGGCGCATATTGGCTTCCACTAACGCATCGCGAGCGGCCATATCGCCCTGTTGAATGCGCTTTGCTAGATCCAGCTCTTCAGCACTAGAAAGCAAAGGGCGCTTCGTTAGCTTGATTATATACGATGCAATCTCCGATGGGGCACCGGGTATTTCTGCAGTACTATTGTTATCCCCTATTCGGCTAGGATTCTGCGTTCTCTTCATCGGAATTTAGATCCCTCTCTGTCACGAGACGTCTCGTTCGCCAGTGGTTGATGCACAAACCAATTAGCTACCGTCCTACACGTAGCTTGTTCCACAGCAGAATGGTTTGCTCACCTCGTACAAATAGCGAAAATCTCAAAACCGGCAACTGCATGCTTACCTATACCCATTAGACGAACAACTTGACGACATAGGGGTAGGATGAAGTGTGATTTATTCCACACTAGACATGCAATTGTTTTCACACAGGCGGGCCAATCCTCCTATGGCGCCCCAAGATCTGGCGCCTGTGGTTCGCGTTCTCGCATTATAGCCATCGTGTGCACACCGGTCCGACATAATAAGGTAAAAATAATTGCCGGGAAATGAAATTGTGGTGTACTGGACTAATCACCAGACGTCGCGACCAAATAGTCCGAATTTATACACATTACAGCAAGAATCCTGCCAAGCAATGGATAAATTACGGATATTCCCATCTATTAAGACGATACATTGTCGTAAAAGGTTTTGGATAACCCTTTTCGGTCAGAGAATGCATGCTCTATTTAGCATCGTGTCATACTTGGCAGACTAATTGGTACGAAGACAGGAACAATGTATTGCTGCCCGATGCTGGGCCTAGGCTCTGCGCGATGATCTATTAGAAGTGTCACCGAACAGGGTGCAGGTACTAAGTAAGGGGAACAGACAACCAAATTTGTAAGGGGGACACACAATTTGTAAACTCTACAGCCCGGCTCTGGAGCGGCCAGTACCGGGCTGCATAAGCTGCCTAGAACTTGTAACCGAGCGTCAGGCTGTAACCATCCAGTTCGTTACTGCTGCCAGAAACGAAGAAGTATCTCAAATCGAGCGAGAGTGGATTGGTTGTGTGAGTGAGCTGGTAACCCAATATAAGGTCCAATGCTACACCGTTAGTTCCCTTCCCATTATCTCGCTTGCCGAAAGAGTAGCCCGCACCCAGGCCATACCGGATGTTGTGGTGATGGAGCACCAGGTTAATCAACAGTGGAATACTGTAAACCTTGTCGAACCCATTGTAGCCAAATCCTATCAACAGGTCGTAGTTAGATGCGGCGTAGACGCGGCGCTCCAGCGTACCGCTTATACCTACATCGCCCATCACCTTGCGCGTGGTGTTGCTTTGGGCGACGAAAACACCTAGACGAAAATACCAGTCTCTCGATAGCTCCGGGTTCACACTGGTATCAAACTGCGCACGGGCCGGCCTAGCTGCCGTAAGGCCTCCTATGGCCACCACGAGCGCCAGCAGGATAGTCCAGGGAGCAACAGATCGTTTCACTGAGTGTCCTCCTTATAATTGGCGTGTCGTCGCGGCGCTGCTTTCCAAAGTTTCCAGCGCCGATCCAATCCGCGCCGACATTCTAGTCGGTAGTATTAGTATTGCATTCACCGCAGGCAATTTCCTGCCCGATTTCGAAAATAGCCCACCGACAACGTGTTCAAGACCCGTAGTCGGTGGGCATTCAATCCAAGGGGTGTTAGCCAGTTACTTTAATACCCAATTTTGCAAGTGCCTCATCCAGGGATTTATCGCCTTGCGAATACCCTACTAGCTCGGCCCTTACCTTTCCCTGAGCGTCTATTATATAGGTCGTGGGGATACCACTTACATTGTAGAGCTTAGAGGAAACCGCGTCGGGCTGATCCTTGTCGAGGGCAAATGTCCAAGTATAGTCGTTCTTGTGTTCCTGCAGCCACTGTTTGTAAGCCGCTTCCTTGTCCCATGTGCAGACGCCGAGCACAACAACCTTTGAGGGATCGAGCTGCTTGAATATCTTCTCCATGTGAGGCATGGAAGCCTGGCAAGGACCACACCAGGTTGCCCAGAAATCGAGTACAACGACCTTGCCTCGATAATCTTTCAGGGAAACTGGCTGGCCATCCGACTTCATGAGAGTGAAGTTTGGCGCAACGGAGCCTATTGGTAGCAATGGTTGCTCTTGAGGCGCTGCCGGCGGCACATATGCTGGCCCAGTGGTACGGGTTAGCGTGAGGTTAGAGCCATCTGCGTTAAGCCGAGGCGTATAGTTGGTACCGTTGAGCGCGAAGGTATACAGCGCATTAGCATGAAACGCGAACTTTCCATCATGACCGGTGTCAATGAGTATATCCATCGCTCGGCTTTTGGGGGAGCCAACGGCATTACCCTTAGAATCGAGTTCGCCATGCTTGTTGAACAGAGCGTTGCAATCGTTCTCTTCCACCATTACTTTGGTTGGTGTGCCACTCAGCATCATTGTCCCTACACGGGCACCTTCACGAAAACTCTCCAGATGAACGGCTCCGTTCAATACGATGCAATAAAGTGCTACGCCGTAAGGAGCGCGAGACGATTCAACAGTCTTAGAGCCATAGGAGGCATTTAACACCACTTCTTCAAGCCCGTAGAGATCACGGCCTTGCTGTTTGGTATATTTCCAGTTAGTGTCCGTCGCCGCCGCAAGGTTTCCAGAGTGATCTGCGTCAAGGTAGAACTTAAAATGACCTGGTTGCTCATCTATAGCAATTATGTACTTGCTTTTCGGTCCGTTACCTAGCGAAAACTCCCCATATTGAACTTTGCCGTTGTATTTGGGCTCATTTGTAATACCAGCAGGTTTGGTATTACTTAACGGAATTGCTACGGGATAATATCCCACCTGGTAGCGGTTCATCCCTGCCATGTTCAGGGCAGTTGGGTCCATCGTGAGTTTGATGTGGTACTGCGCGGGGGCAGCCCACGCTGCGGTTGTCACACACAACAAACATCCAACCGCACCTATTAGTCTCTGCATTTCGCACTCCTTCAGTTATGTCTCAGTTTCCCTGCTTATGGCAGGCCCCTGTTTCGTCGCGTAAGTGTACAAAAGATTTCATCGTACACTCACTAACCCAATCTCTATTTGCCAGGTATTGCAGAAAGAGAAGGATCCCCCGTAATTGCAACCGATTGTGTATTGGTTATTTTACCCAGCGTAAATGTTACCGTATAAGTGCCAGGTGTGACAAACTTTGGCGAATGGTCCCCTCCGCCCCAGCCGTTCGGCGGCGCAGGTACGCGAAGGTCCCAACTTACAGACTGCAACCCTGGCAACCGACTGCCGGTTGCGCTAAACACCTGGTTTCCCTTGTTGTCTTTTACTACGATCTGCGGTCCACCCAACTCAAGTGAAGGAAGCCAGTAGTTCACAACCAAACCCGATGGCGGATTGCCGCCAACAAACTGTCCTTGACCAGTAATGGAAGTAAATCGCCGATTGTATTCGAGCGCTGGCTGCAGGGGAAAAAGGGTTGGTTTGGCGCCATCGGGATGGGCTGCCAACGCTTCCAGTTCTGTAATATTATCCAGCACCCATACGCTGCGGCCATGAGTACCGGCCACCAAGGCATGGTCTCTAGGTTGAATTGCAAGATCGTCAACCGCTACCGT
This sequence comes from bacterium, assembly GCA_021777995.1. Taxonomy (GTDB): domain Bacteria; phylum Armatimonadota; class Chthonomonadetes; order Chthonomonadales; family Chthonomonadaceae; genus JAJZFK01. Next base: position 2,723 of record JAJYCW010000014.1, on the reverse strand, counting down.
TGGAAGGTTTTGATTTAGGTTGTACCACTTTTTGCCACGGTTAAACGATACCCATGCACCAAATTCGGTCCCTGCAAAGAGTAGTCTACCGTTTACATTGTCTTCCTTCAGCGCCTGTACCGGGCCCTCCGCTGGAAGGTTAGATGCTATGGGGCGCCAGCTCTTCCCGAAGTCTTCCGTTTCAAAGACGAATGGTGATAGAGTATCGCTTCTATGTCCATCTATTGAGATGTATGCACGCCCCTTCACGAAATGTGAGGCTACGATCCGGGTGACCCAAAAATTCTGGACCTCCTTTGGCAGATTTGGGGTTACGTTCGTCCACGATTTGCCTCCATTTTGCGTCACTTGAACGTTTCCGTCGTCTGTCCCTGCCCATATGACATCTTTGTCCAACGGTGATTGAGCCATTGATACAATTGTGCCGTACGTCTCCGCACCGGAGCCTACAGACGTAATATGGGGTCCAACCTGTTTTGATAGATCGGGGCTAATCTCTTTCCAGTCACGACAATGATTGGTAAATTTCAGTAGGACACTTCCACCAACATACAGCGTTCCAGGATTAAAACGATCGAGCATCATGGGTGTATTCCAGTTGAACCTGAAATCTGGATAGCCTTCTGGTGCTACTGGAGAGATACCGCGAGCAGTATTGTTGTGGTGATTTATGCGCTGTATGCCACCATTTTGCGACTCAGCGTAGACGATCTTTGGGTCTCTAGGATCAGCAAATGCGTAAAAGCCGTCACCACCGTTTAGAGCATGCCAGTCACAATTGGTAATACCCGGGTATGCCTCGCTGTTAGATGGCCCCATCCAACAGCTGTTATCCTGCATGCCTCCGTATATGCAATAGGGCTGTTGGGTGTCGACGCTTACTTCGTAAAATTCGCCCATTGGAAAATTATTAACAGCGCGCCAGTGCTTGTTACCATCATATGAAACAAATAAACCACCATCTGTACCTAGGATAAGGCGATCGGGGTGACTTGGGTCGATCCAAAGGGCATGAAGGTCCGGATGCACCGGACCGCCATAACCAGGCTTTACGAACGTTTTGCCACCGTCCTTACTCACCGCGAGACCAAATCCCAATACATACACGATATTCGGGTTAGTGGGATCAACTCGAATTTGACCGAAATAGAAACCGCGAGGAGCAAGATGATTGACTCGCGCCCAGGTCGCTCCATAGTCGGTCGATTTAAAAACGCCACCGAATTTGCTGTTGGTATCAAAAAGATTGCGTGCACCGCCTTCGTCACACTCCACTACAGCATACATAATGTTCGGCTTTGATGCCGCCTCTGCCAACCCTATACGCCCGACTTCATGGACAGGTAAGCCTTCAACCTTTTTCCAGGTATTGCCGTCATCTGTCGATCTGTAGATTGTATTACGGCGATTGATACCGTAGTAGCCCCAGGGCCGCCGAAGTCTGCTGTACGCTGCCGCTAAAACTATATGAGATCCCGCAGGGCCAAGCACTATGTCGGTTACCCCAGTTTTAGGACCAAGATTCAATATGTTGTGCCAGGTTTTGCCGCCGTCAACAGTCTTGTACAGGCCCCTAGATGAATTGTAGCCCCACAAATCGCCCATGGCAGCAACGTAGACGACATTAGGGTTTTTGGGATCAATCACTACTCGAGCAATTTCACGTGTGTGATTTAATCCCATGTGCATCCAGGTGTGTCCGCCGTCTGTAGACTTATAGACGCCGTCTCCCCAGGAGCTACTGTTTCTACCATTGGCCTCCCCAGTACCCACCCAGACTACCGAGGGATCCGAGGGAGCTACAGCAACAGCGCCGACAGAACCAACCGGCTCATGGTTAAATACTGCGTGCCATGTTGTCCCGTTATCCGTTGTTTTTATTACACCACCGGTGGCCATTGCTACGTAATAGACGTAACTGTTAGCCGGATCCACAGCTATGTCCGAAACTCGACCGCCGGTATTTGCAGGCCCAACGGATCTCCAGTGCACAGCAGACAGAACAGCCCGACGGAGCGAGGGGGGCTTTTGAGCAGCTGAGGTACGGGAAAACACAAGGACGAGGGCAGCCGAGCAAAACAACGTTACAAATGACCGTGAAGCACGACAACTCATGATGAAGGTGGCCTTTCTCAGGTTTTGGGGATGACCCTAAGGGAGATTAAGCTAAGGCTTCCGACCGCGGTTAGCGGGTACTAGATCATTGACGCCGACCTTATTAGTTGGTTCCGGCAAATGTCCACTAAAGTATACTTTATCCACTGGTTGTGATTTTAAGGAGGTCTTCAGAAATTATGCTACTCAAACGAATGCTCATGGGGCTGTTGGTTACCAGCGTTGTATCCCTAGCCATTTATATGGGCTACGCGACACTTACTGCACCCGATGGATATATTGCGCAAAACCTACCTGACGTTTCGGAGCCTGCCAACCGGCAGCCAAGCACAGATGCCCCGCTTCCCCTGCTAGGGCCTGCTGCACCAACTACGCTGGCTGCACTAAAAGGCAAGGTAGTCGTTCTGGACTTCTGGGCATCTTGGTGCGGACCATGTAGAATGAGCATGCCGCACCTGGAAAAACTTTATAAAGACTTCGCGAGCAAGGGTGTTGAGGTCATTGGCATAAGCCAGGACGGACCAGACTCACCATCCCCGGCAGAAACCATTGCGGCTGAAAAGACCGCCATTGCTGCTGCAAAAGAGATTGGCGTCACGTACCCCATC
>JAJYCW010000124.1 GCA_021777995.1 bacterium | reverse complement strand
GCGGTTTGGACAACAGGCTTCAACGCTGGCGGCAGTTACTTCCAGGAATTGACACTGAATAGGTAGGCACGCGAAATAGGTGACGGTTGCGGTGCATGTATTATTCACCCGCCGCAACCGTCACCTTTTGTGAAGCTAGGATGCCTGTCGGCTAGAAGTGGCTGGTTACAGATACTAGAATGGTCCTACCATTCTGGAAACGTGTGCCACTAAACCCAGACTGGAAGTTAATAACCGTCCTGCTATCCAGAAGATTCTGAACGTCTAGCGCAAGGCTTCCATGTCCCCACAGAAACTTAGGGCTGGTAGCCAGGTGAAGGTCTACTTCGGTATTTGGTGTTCTCAACAGCGATGGCGGAATGATGCTGTTCGCCAGGCCGCTGCCATACGAAAAGACGAATGCCGCATTCGCCTGGTTCTTCCATGCGTAGCTCAGGCCGGTTTCCACTGTGTTACGCTGATCGTGGTCATTGAACTGTGGTGCTGGTTGACCCGCATTGTCCAGCCCTGCAGGTGCAGCAAGCGAATAGCTCCAGTTGAGGTAGCCTCCTATCCCATGACCTCCGGCGGGCGAGACGTCATACGAAAGCTCAACTCCGTGCACGCCACCGTGCTGAAAATTGACCGACTGGTAAAGGCCAATAGCGCTTCCAGGAATGAGCAAGCCGGTGTCCACCTGGTTTTTGATGTCCTTGATATAGTACGCAAGTTTTAGCGACTGATTTCGTGCTATCTCCCGTTGAACGCTGAAATCAATCTGGTCCAACGTTTCTGGTTTGATAGGCTGACCAACAACTGAGCCCTGCGCGATGGGTGGAAAGTTGAAGAGCCTGTCATAGCTCCACCGCACAGAAGTGAGGCGGTCTGGCGAGTAGGCGAAGTTGAAGCGCGGCGAGAGGAAGCTTGTGTTCACCACTGGCTGGCCAAGGTTCTGAGCCTGTTTGAACCAGTCGTATCGTAGCCCGTAGTTGATGGTAAACCTGTGCGATTCCTTCCATGTGTCCTGCAGGTATGCAGCACGGTAGAACCCTGACCTGTGTACCCGAACGAATGGTACGGGGCCAGTGGCATGGTATACCGGGTTGCCGTTTACATCCAGCACTGGCGTTGGTGTGCCACCAGACCCAGAGGTCATCTGCTCGCTGCCGGCTGGCGCAAGCGCTGGGGCAGAAGCTGCTAGAGCATCCAGTGCAAGCTGACTACCGGGAATAATATTATAGCTCTCATTTCCGCTCTGGCTATCCAAAAGGAACCCCGCCTTGAAGCGATGTGTTTTTGTCGGGAGTGTGACACTCCCGACAAACTGCACATGGTGTACGTTCCTGGCCACGGTAGGATTGAATTCTATTGAGTTATCAATGGGCAGCGCGGATTGGTTAACCAGCGGGTTGTTGTTGTAAAGGTTCTGGCCCGAATGCAAAAACGTAACCGCCAGCACCGAATGGTCGTGGTGACTGAACCTATGCTGCCATTCCAGTACACCAAACTCATTCTGCTCGCTCTGGCTAATCGCCATGCCTGCGGCTTGTTGTGATGGAAGCGGAATAACGGCAGAACCCAGCCCTCCCGGGTTGATCGCCGCAAGGGGAGGCAGCACACCATTTGCATCGCGCAGGCCAAGAAATCCAAAACCCTGTCCGACATCGGCATAGCTGGACGGCAGCCCAGTCCGGTTGTTTAGCTGCATAGAGTCTGGGGAGTTGCTCAGCGTCATTGTGAAGGTATTGTCGTTTGTGGGTCGATAGCGAATTTTAGCAAATTCGTTGATGCTGGCCCCTGTGTTATGCGCTGTAAGGTTATCCGGCTGCTGCGGGTCTTGGGCATTTAGAGTGCGCGTACCGCCAAAATCGAGTACGTAGCCGGCTTTACGGCCAAGGGGGCCCTGCAGGGTAAGGTCGCCGTTCGTAGTGTCGTAGCTTCCTGCCTGTAATGCAAGGTCCTGATGTGCGTGCCGGGCTGGGGGAAGCGTGTGAATGTTTAGGACTGCAGCCGTTTGCCCGCCGTACTCTGCCGGGAATGAGCCAGTAAGAAACTGGAGGTCCTGAATGGTGGAGAGCACCACAATAGAGCCCTGCCTGCCAGAAAGTGTGTCAGGCAGCGGCACCCCGTCCACTACATACGCTATCTCAGCGTGTTCGCCCCTCACATGCTCCTGTCCACTTGAATCCGTGGCAACTCCCGCTTCAGATTTGGTTATTTCAAGCACGCTACCACCCACTGTTGCGGAAGCACTTTGAGTAATCTGTTGATGCGTTGTAACAACACCAGGCGCTGTTTCATTGCGTAAAAGCAGGGCGGCTCTCACAACAATGTAGATATCAGAGGTAGGGACCGAATGTGATCCCCCTGCAGCGGGTGGCATTGGAACCCTCAACACTTCGCCGGGCACTAATGCAATGCTCTCCACAGCTTCCCCGGCGGCTGCAGCTTGCATGGTGAAAGGATTTAGGCTCTGCCTCGCCGCATCCAGCACGACAGCTTTATTGAGGTGAGTGCTCTGTTGCGCCACTACGTAAGCAGCTGGCAACGGCGCACCTGTGGCGGGATTCATTACTACAAACTGCATGCATGCAGCATGAGCCGCTGGCACTGCTCCCAAGGCAGCAGCGCTCCTGGCGCACAACGATGCAGGGATAGCAGCTAATATTGCCGAAGCACAGGTAAGGGCGTGCGGATGGCACCAATGACGGCTTCGTACGCGACTGAAACGTGATATTTTCAAATCAGTTGACCTCAAACTCTATATGCAGCCTCACGACTGACGCAGTGGGAACCCCATTCACGGTACCAGGAGTAAAAGTCCATTTGCTCGCGGCTTGCAGAGCGCGGCGGTCGAGCCTGCCAATGCCACTAGACTGCAGTATCGCTTCACCAGTGGCCTTGCCTTGAGCATTCACCTGAACCTCAACTACACAGGTTTTGTTAAGCGCCTCCATACGCAGGTCATCCGGTATTTCCGGCTGCGGCTCGCGGCTGGCATCTATTGCCGGCTGTGCCGCCACAATAACCGGCGGTGGGGCGGGAATGGGTGCTAATGGAGCCTTCGGTGCCTGGGCGATCTGCACCGGCGCCTTCTTGGCAGGTGGTGCTGGTTTCGACACAGGCGCAACCGGAGCAGGAGGCTTAACAGGCGCTACGGGCTTAACAGGTTTGGATGGTGGAGCTACGGGTACCTGCCCGGCAATACCATTACCGCTGTTGTCTACTGTGGCACCGCTGCCGCCCGAGCCATTGCCCTTGCCGGCGATCACTTTAGGCTGAAACGGGTTCGGCTTTTGATGTGTGACGTGGCTGTGAACAGCACTTGCAGCCTTTTTGGCGTGCGATGCTGCCTTTTTCGCCTTCTTGGCTACCTTCTGTTTTGGTGGGGGCGGCGCTGCTGGTTTCGGCGGCGGCGGCAGCTTCATGAAGCTCACCTTAATGAGGTCTTGCTGTACCTTTTTGAACGCACCGAAGTGAGCGAGGATGGGTAGAGCAATGACATGTGCTGCAATGGAGACAACCAGTATGCGCGTGAGCAGCGGATTGCGCTGCCTTCTACGACGGGCCATGACAGGTTATCCTTTCGTGGCAGCTATTGCAAACTCGGTGACTCCTGCCTTGCGAGCCTCATCCATTGCATCCACTACATCGCCGTGAAGGACATCTCTGTCTGCATTTATGATGACCAGGTCCTGAGCTGTAACATGCATCTGTTCTAGTCCAGTTTCTATTTTGTCCACGGTAATCGGCGTGGTATTTAGATAGAACCGTGCAAGTCCACCAGGGCCTGGTTGAATGGTTATGGTGATGTTCTGACTCGAGTGATCGGAGGCAGTGGACGCCTTGGGAAGGTTGACGGGAATTCCCGCCTGAACAACCATGGCGAGCGAGGCTACCATAAAAAAGAACAGCAGAAACATCATGGTGTCAATCATGGGAATGATCACAATCTCTGCTTCTTCAATTGGTTTCCGCCGGCCAATCTTAACGCGTCGGCGCATAGTCATGGGAATAAATCTCCTGTCAGTCTATGCGGCCGGTGAGATAGTTCACCAGCTCGGCGCCATAGAACTCCATGTCCTCTATCAACTTGCGCGATAGATTGCTGAAGTAGTTGTAGGCGATAAATCCTATGACCGCAAGCACGATGCCGGTAGCGGTTGAGACCAGGGCTTCTCCCACACCGCCCAAAATCTGCGTGGGATTGGACAGGCCTTTTTGCGATGCCGCCTGAAACGCACTGATCATACCAGCTATGGTGCCAAGCAACCCAAGTAGCGGGGCGATGTTGACAATGGTCTTGATAACCGTGAGATTTGCCTCTAGAGCGGGGATCTCGTTAGACGCCTCTTGTTCCATCGCCATCTCAATGGCGTCAGGTGATCGGCCTGCGTTCTTGAGGCCACGAGCGAGCATCCTGCCAAGTGGTTTATTGGTATCGGTGCAGAGCTTTTCGGCCTTCTGCAGGTTTGCCCGAGGATCGTTACCAGTGACAGATCGAATTTCGTCAAGTAGTTCGTCACCATCCATTACAGCCCGGCGCATGACAAAGAGGCGTTCGATTACGAGCGCGATAAGTAGAATTGAAGCGATAATGAGCGGGTACATCATGAACCCGCCGCGATGAATAAATTGGGCGACAGCAGACATTTTAGTTGTGATCTCCAGATATTTATATTGTGAACTGGGCTCACGCCATGGGTTAATACAGAGAGCAGTGGCAGGCGATCGAACTAATGCCATAGAGCGCAAGGCAACAGGCAGGGTTCGGGAGACCCGTTCAAGGGCGACGTGATTTTGCCGCGAGCCTAAAGCTCGCGCGGTAGGAGATCAAACCAGGGGCGGTCCCCGGCTAGAAGGAGAAAAGGAGCGGGCGGTGGGATGTACAGCGATGTAAAGGTGCGGCAGAAGATCGCGGTGGATTAGCACCAGCGAAAATGTTACGGGCAGAAGTGCTGGCGACAGCGAGCTGGCCTGCCATGTACAGAATGGGCAAAAGCCTTCGTCGGAATACTGCTGGTGCCCGCTATGGATAACATCACTTTTCGCTGTGGGGGCGTTCTGCGAGAATTGAAGCGGTCGGCCACAAATATCGAGGCCTTTATGGTCGTGCGTCAATGCGCCAACCGTACACAAAAACAGATACAGGCCCGTCAGCAGCAGGGCGGTGTATCGTGTGCGACGATCTATAATTTCACGTCGGTTTTTGTGGTGGTGCATCGGCCTTTTCTAACGTATTGCGTTGACAACAAAGGTCGCGCATTAAGCGCATTCGATAATCATACGCAGCGGAGCCGCACAATCGTTTCGTCTCCACTACTACTCACCATTATATCATGAAGATCGAGGCATATGACGGACGAGATGGCTGTCACATTACGAGTCGTAATGCAACGTCAACCTGAGGATTTCACTGCCAACCTTCCGTTATGCTTGGTGACCAGTGCAGCTGCCTCGTGATCCGCATGTCTAGTGGTTGATATATACGCGCGGCAGCCTGCTCGTCAACGTCGTAGGTACTTCATGAACAGTGGTTCCTATCAGCCTGGAAATCTCATTGAAGGTAATCTCTTGGCTGCCGTCGGTGCCCACGCAGGTTGCAGTGTCTCCTGGTGATACAGATGGAGCACCGGTTACATCAACCACAATCTGATCCATGCAGACCGCGCCGAGGATTGGGCAGCGACTGCCACGAATGACGACCTCTCCCTTATTCGACAGACGGCGCGGGTAACCGTCGCCATAACCAATTAGTACAGTCGCAACCGAAGAATCGCGCGTAAGGCGATGAGTACCGCCATAACTTATAGGATGACCCGACGGAAGAGACCGTACCGTTGCTACTCTAGCAAATACAGACATTGCTGCTTCGATTTCCGGTACTAGTTTATGTGCATCTGGTTGAATACCAAACGTGAGAAGCCCTGGCCGCACAAGATTTCCATAGCTGTGTTTTAACGAGACTATGGCCCCGCTGGCATTAAGGTGCACCCATCGAAACTTTGCGCCTGCCTGTTGCAGCGCAAGCCATGCTATGTCAAAATTCTGTTGCTGCTCACGGTTTAAGTTTGGGTCGCTGGCGCCAATTGGATCGGAAAAGTGCGTCGAGATTCCCTGAGGATCAAAACCTAGCTCCATTGCGCGGCGGTAAAGGGCAACAACATGATGCGGTAGTGAGCCAGACCTGCCCATACCAGTATCTATCTCGAGGTGGATCGGCATTAGCCTGGGCCTGGGATGTTCAGCAAGCAGTTCGAGTTGCGATATGTCACCGATGGTGGGAACGATGGGAGCACTGCAGATCCGTTTTGCCTGCGCAGGAGCAAACGGGCAGAGCAGACAAATAGGGCCGGTAAGTCCATGTTGCAGCAGTTGTTCTGCCTCCGTAACGGTTGCAACGCCCAGCCATGTAGCACCGGCACTGGCCGCCGCCGCTGCACTGGCTAAAAATCCATGGCCATATGCGTCTGCCTTCACAACCGCCATTATTTCCCGGTTAGAGCCAACAAATCGTTGTATCCGTTGAACGTTACGGCGGATTTTATCAAGATCTACTTCTACCCATGCCCTGTCGTCTTCTGTCACTTTGTTCCTTTCAAATTGAGCGGCGTTACCAAAATAGCTGCAACATATCTTTCGTGGCTGTGTCTTACCTTGTAGCAGCTCGATCAGGGTAAATCCCTGTTGCTCCTTGAACTGTACCGCTCAGTCCTCCTGGCTGTTGTACAGAAGTGGAGATTGGCCGACGGTATTTTAACAGGTTCCGTCGGCCCTATTTTTTCTCCTGGGCAATCCGTAAGGCCCGTGCTAGCGGACTCTCCTGCTCTTCCGGTTTTACGTCGGCAACGTCACTGTACTGGCGCCACTCTTCTCGTTCAGGATCATAAATCTCGCCGGTTCTAGTCTCCTCGTCAGTCCAGTTCTCGGGCAGGTCTAGTTCCAATATTGCCGCGCGCTGTGAGATTGCGCCTGTTGTAAGCCATATTACGCCCAGTTCCTCAAAGGCATCGGTTATTTCAAGCGTTGGAATGCCGTTGGGATAATCTCCCTCGGGATCGGCTAGAATTGGTATCGGTTCATCCGCCACGTAGACCAACCGTTTGAGTACGTATTTCAGTTTTCCATCGGCGAGTAGCAGTCTCTGGGCAATGTTTAGCTGTTTGATACCATTTCCGCGCGACATGAGGTCTGGCAGCGTGAATTTCACTTCAAACACGCAGAGCGATTCATGGTCGATTTTCCAAACACCATCCAGTTCACGGTATAGCCTGCCGTGCCGACCATTACGAAGACGCTGCTCCCATGAAAGTATTCTCTCCTCTTGCAGAGGCAACTGCTCAGATATGATGCTGATGACCGCCTGTTCTACGAGGCCGCCAATAAACTCGCCGGCCTGTCTGGGGCCGCCACGACTTGGAAACTGGTCTCGAATGCGCGCAACGAATGCCAGATAATCACGATCATCCGGCCGTACCAGTCGAATATCCGTTTCGTTATTGTCAAATCGCGTCATGGACGTTCCCCCATGCGTTCAATTCAATGGTTTGCACTACTATGAGGCCCGAGGCGAACAGGTTTATCGCTGGTAGTCGATTTGTGTTTGCGCCTTATGCACCGTTGGTTACTAAGGTGCCTCGCCATTGGCAGGTTGTATTTCGGCTGCCATGCCCTGTTTGGAAAAGCGTGTTTGAAGGTCTTCGACTACTGAATAAATGATGGGTATTACCACTAAGGTTAACATAGTGGACAGGATGAGACCCCCTATGACGACCGTGGCCATCGGTGCACGTATCTCTGATGCACGGCCAATGCGCAGGGCAACAGGAAGCATTCCAATGATAGTGGCGATGGTAGTCATCAGGATGGGGCGAAGGCGGGTAGCTCCTGCCTGTTCCAAGGCTTCCCGGCGCGAGTATCCCTCGTGTCGTAGGGCATTCGTGTAGTCCAACAGGAGTATCGCATTTCTTCCCATGAGGCCGCTAAGCATAATTATACCAATTGCGGCTACCAGCGAAAGGGTTTCCCCTGTGAGTGCAAGTGCTGCGAATGCCCCTACGAGCGCCATTGGCAGTGTAAACATAATGACTAATGGGGTAGTCAGACTGTTGAACAGGGTTGCGGTGACGAAATAGACCAGTAGCAGGGCAATCCCCAGGGATATCACAAATGGGATTGCGTTGTCGTTCATTGCTTCTGCGTCACCGCTCCAATGTATCCGAATGGATGAATGAGGCAGCGCCATAATTCTGCTTTGCACCTGCTGCTGAATGTTTCCCAAATGTGCCCCTGGCGCGAGGTCCGCGGTGACTTCCACCAGGCGCTCGCCATCGCTACGCTCAATATTGGCCGGGCCATTACTTAACACAATATGTGCCACATCCGCTACCGTCACGGGTTGCCCGCCAGAGTCTGCTCCCACGGGAATATCGCCAATACGCCTAGCGTCGTTCTGCTGTGTATTTGCCAACGAGACAATTACCGGGAGGGCCTTACCTTTGTGCTGCATCGTACCGGCCTGTTCGCCTGCAACGGAATACCGTATTGCTTCGCCTACGACTGCCTGAGGGATGTGGTATACGGCCGCCTGAATCGCATCCACCTTTGCAACCAGCTCTGGTCGTCCGCCACGAACAGAAACGTCTGGCGACAGCACTCCCCTGGTCTCGCTTAGAACTCGTCTAACCTCTGCTGCGTAGGCGACCAGCGCATCAGGATTTGGGCCTCGAAGCTGGATGTCCACTGGCTGCGACAGTCCTATCACTGAGCGTATGGCCTGTGCGGTGATACGTTCCCCGGGCGATGCATATTGGGATGACAGGAGCTTTCTGAGCGTTGTCGCTACTGTTTGATCCGAAACAGTCCGTAGCTTGTGGCTTGAACTGAACCTGAAGCGGTCGAGGAAACCTGCCTTGGGCCGTAGCTGCAAGGCAATCTGCGCGTATTGTGAGCCCTGTCGAGGTATGGTTCCGAAGCCGCCTAACAACTTACCAACGGTGGTTACTGAGCTTTGAACCTCCGGAAGTTGAGATGCCGCCAGTTCAGCACGGCGCGCGGCGGCATCCGTAGCTGCCAGACTTGATCCCGGCGGCATTTCGATGCTTACAACCACCTGTCCCTGGTCTATACCGGGTATGAACTCGAAACCAAGTCCTGAAACAGCCGCAATACCAATTAAAAGGAGCAACAAGGTTGTACCGCCAAGGACTGCAGCGCGATGCCGTAAAGCCCAGGCGATCAGCCTTCGGTACCGCTTCTCCAATGCCTGATAGAGCCTCTCAAGGCTGGCAAAGAAACCGTGCTCCGGCTGCAGCCGTTCTCCGGCCCGGTACCATCTTGCTGCGAGAACCGGTGTGAGGGTGAAGGATACCACCAGCGAGAAAAGAGTGGCTGTGACAACGCAGAGGCCAAACTGCTTGAAGAAGCCGCCTACTATACCGCCCATAAAGGCAATGGGCGCGAAGACCACGACGTCCACCAAGGTGATGGCCAGGCCAGAAAATCCAATTTCCGCCCGGCCGTTTAGAGCGGCTTCTGCTGGCGACTCGCCTGCGCGAATGTGCCGAGTAATCGCTTCAAGCACTACGATGGAGTCATCTACGAGAATTCCAACCGATAACGACAGGGCCAAAAGAGTCATCTGATTCAGAGTGAAACCTGCGGTCGACATCACTGCGAACGTCGCGAGTACGCACGCAGGTATCGCCAATGAAACAATGATGGTACCTCGTAGATTGTGCAAGAATAGGAGTATGACTGTCATAGCCAGGACAGCCCCTAGCAACAGGCTAAAATCCACATCATCCAGCGCATCCTGAACTACCTGGGCATTATCCCTTAATACTTCCAGTTTCGATCCAGCCGGTAGTTTGGACTGCAGGGAAAGAGCCGCCGTACGCAACGCATTGACAACCGCGACGGCTCCTGTACCCGGAGATTTGGTGATTATGAGCGTTATGCCCGGCTTACCGTTAATCCGTACCAAAGCGGTGGGTGGCTCGTGAGCCACTTTCACTGTCGCAACATCCGCGATGGTAAGCGGTGGTCGTGGAAGGTTTACCACCTGCGCCGGCATCTGTTGTTGCATCATTGCATCCTGCATAGCCGCCGCCTGTGACAGTAAAGGCACGCGGAGCAATTGTGCAACTGATTCGTAGGCTCCCTGCAACCGGACATCGGTGGCGCTGCTTCCCGTTGAAGAGGTGCCGCCCGGGATATTGTGACCGGCAGCTCGCAGGGAATTGACGACGTCGGTAATTGTTATGCCAGCCCTGTAAAGGGCGCGAAGGTGAACATGCACGTTCACCGCGGGGGGTTCGCCGCCAAGCACCTCTACCTGAGACACACCTGGAACCCTCTGGAGCGTCGGCACCACGGTATCGTCGGCCAGCTGACGCATCTGCTCGACAGTGGTACCAGGGGCAGTTAGACCCAGAGTGAGTACTGGTTGCGCATTGATGTCGAGTTTTTCAACGTCCGGTGTCTGTGCACCCGCAGGAAGTCTGTTCTGCACTGCGGCTATGTTGGACTTGAGCTGCTTAATGGCGTCATCCAGATTGGTGCCCACGTGGAAGTCAATGCTGAGAATGGAGACGTCATTCTGCGAGCTTGAGTAGACGTTTTTGGCGCCATTTACGCTGCGCGCCGCATCCTCGAGTATACGGCTTACTTGAGACTCTACCTCCGCAGGAGCTGCTCCAGGGTAAGGCGTGACTACCGTGAGTGTTGGAATATCGACCTTAGGGTTTAGCTCCACGGGCAGGCGGGTATATGCAATTGTGCCAAATACGGCCATGGCGGCCAGCGCCATCCAGACTACCAGTGGGCGCGTAAGCGCCATGCGCGTCAGCCACATGAGCAGAACACCGTGTTAACCGTCCTTGACATTAACTATGGGCATCGGGACCTCACGGGGTTATTCTACCCCGTTGAGGTAAAATAGGGCAAAATAACGCATGCATAGCACGCGCACAGCCATCTTGAATCTGCGCGAACCTGCATGCATAACTGCCCAACGGGAGATAACCGCTTATGACTGCCTCTCAGGACCCAATTGTAGGTGCAATGCATCAATGGATTGATACCCATATGGACGAGATCGTGGTGGCATTGCAGGGAGTTCTCAAGATACCCAGTGTAAAGGCCCAATCATCTCCGGGTGCTCCCTTTGGCAAGAGTGTTCGCGAGGCATTAGATTATACGCTCGCCTTGAGCACCAAACTTGGGTTTAGAACTCGCTGCATTGACGGATACGCGGGTGACGCTGAATTTGGTGAAGGGGCTGAATATGTAGGTGTACTAGGTCACCTTGATGTTGTTCCCGAAGGCGATGGCTGGCAGTATCCACCTTATGGAGCCACCCTGGAGAGTGGCTATATCTATTCCCGTGGTAGTGAGGACGACAAGGGCCCCACGTATGCTGCGCTTTTTGCCGCGAAGGCGCTCATGGAGACTGGTATCACGTTGCGCCGCAGGGTACGGATCATCTTTGGCTGCGACGAGGAGAGCGGGTTCGGCTGTGTGCATCACTATTTTGAAACCGCCCGCGAGGAACGGCCTGCCGTAGGTTTCACGCCCGATGCTAACTTTCCATTGATTTATGCGGAGAAGGGAATCGCAAATCTTGTGCTTACCCGCTCTATCCAATCGGACAGTACTTTTCTGCATGTGGAGCGCGCCTCCGGCGGATTGCGCCCCAACATGGTACCCGATAAGGCTGAGGCATTCTTGAGTGGTTCGAAGGAGCAGTTAGACGAAGCAGAGGCAGTGCTAAAACGGTTCTGGGACCGAAACGTTACAGTTGAGTCGACACCTCACGGATTGCTCGTTACTGCGATTGGTAAAAATGCTCACGGTGCCACCCCTGAGATTGGCGACAACGCTGTGGCGCGCCTCGCTAAGGCCCTTTTAACAGCAGATCTTCCAAATGATCGAAGTTGGCTTCAGTGGCTCGCTGATAGTGTAGATACAGAAGGCAAGAAACTGGGAATAGCGTACGTGGAGGAAGTGACCGGCCCGCTTAGCAGCAACCTGGGGATACTTTCTTACTCAGGTGGGCACTGTGCAGTGACCTACAACGTACGGTATCCAGTAAAGTGGACCATTGAGGACGTAACTAACAGAGTACAGCCAACGATAACTGCGGCGGGCTGGAGCCTCGGTGAAGTTCATAACCAGGCACCCCTTTATGTGCCCTTAGACCAGGAACCCGTGGCAACACTGCTGCGAGTCTACCGGGAGGAGACGGGAGACATGGCAAGTGATCCGCTTACCACAGGTGGAGGCACGTATGCAAGAGCGACGCCGC
>JAJYCW010000123.1 GCA_021777995.1 bacterium | reverse complement strand
GTGTTAAAGGCTGCGAAACACCCGCACCAGGCGACTGAGGCCTATCACCGTGCCGTCTCACTGGCAGGCAGCGTCGACAAGCTGGGTGCGCTAGGGTGCCCACCGCCAATGCAACAACCTACAATCACCACAACCAAACAATAGGCTCACTGCTCGGGAGAGCACCTGCACTACTTCGCGGTTACGCTGCCGCGCAGTAGTGCAGAACCGTGGGGCCAAGTTCACTAGGTGCCAGTTACGCTAGCAAACTCGAATTTACCATTAGGTAACGACCATCATGTTGTGCCTGCCATTGAAGGAGCTCGTGAAAACCAACCATTTGCACTATTTCCACCTTACGAACCGTTATCCCTATCCCATCGTAGACGATGTGAAATGAAATTGCCTGTTCGTCGCTGGTAGTTTGCTCGAGCCAGCGGTCGGGTACGATACCTGCGATGTTGAAGCTGATGTTGGCTGGCCGACGTCTCGTTTCCTGATGTAATCCCCTATGGCAACTGTAACAGTGCAGGCCCCGAAATCTTCCTCTCCCTCAATTCTACCATGCCCTTGGTGTAAGTAATACTGTGGATAGCAACACACCCATCGTCAATGCATTCGATTACGGCAATAGTGGTTCTCAACCTGTTTGTAGCTAATTTGCCGCTGCTGCAAGGTGCAGAAGCAGGCGAGGAAGCATTCTGCCGTAAACCGCCGATGTAAGTGGACAATTGCTGCTGATAATAACATTAGGATCCTGAACGATGCTGACTTTGAGGTTACCGAATTGATCTGGGGCATAGTACCTAACGGCAGGCAGGAGCCGGCGCAGTACCGATAATTGATCCGCCCGCAAGCTAGACAAACGCTGGCCACCGTTTGCCAGCTGCCGAATCTGTTGTGAGGAAAGGCACGCGCAAAACTCAACTGTTGGCCAGCTCTGCCGGATCTGGGCTAACAACGGTGCAAACACCAGGGCGGCGGATTTAGCCCCGGGCGGAACAAGCTGAGCCCACTTAAAGCCGTTCATGAGCTGCCAGGGCGAGAGTCGCTTCCAGACATTCGCATCCAAACTCAACTCAGCAGCTATTGCACTGGACCCATGCAATTCCAGGACACTGTTCAAACTCTTCAACAGCTGCTCAAGATGGCGGTGCGAAACCGACAGCCTGTTATCTCTGTACCATCGGTTATCGCGATCTATGACAATTCCCGACTTGCACCGGTACCAGGAAGAGTCAGTCTGAATGGAACATCGGTTTAGAGCAGTGTCTACCGTTCCTTCTAGCGGGGCGCGAAGCTGAAGAGCGCTTAGTGGCTGGGCACGCTGCCAGGTGTAGTCTGCGATGATATCCTGTCCACCGTTCAGCGCAATGCGGTCAAGGAGGTCGGCACGGCTTGGCGGAAGTGCGACTGGTCCGTCAGTCTGTTTAGCGGATGGGTGCGTGCCTACTACCGTTGATGGTAATGGCCAGGTTGTACTGGACGCATAGGCTGACAGTTGTAAAAGGTCATTCGACACATTTTTACGAAGCTTCCTACGGGTCTGTATATAAGCCGGGAGATAGGACTGATCGACTGGTGTCAGGATTGCGCTGGTGATAGGAAAACCGGGAAGCAAAGCATATTTGATACCGTCTGGTCGCACGTAGAGCGCGGATATATTACCGCCCTTATTAGCCAGTTGCACCAACATTGGTCCACTGCCTGGTGCGGTCTTCACGCCAAACTGCAGTAGAGAGGCAAAAATGAACCTCTTATAGAAACGTGGCAGATCACCGGTTGATACGACCATGTCACCCGGACTCACAAAATATGTACTAATACCAAAATCGTCCGTGCAAAGGTACTGATCAAGTCCATAGTGGCATACCGTAAGTCTACGGCGAATAGGCGTAGGGAGTTGATAGACAAAATCCTGAGTGTGCGCTGATACGAACTGCTCTGCCTTCATGAGTGCGTCGCCCTGCGCCCCACCTCCGGTGTCACCGCTAACAGTGTTATTTGTGTAGGTGAATACCTGCGGTGCAGCAAGTGCAGACATTGCGCGGCGATTGTTGTCGCTGCGATCGTTCCTGCGCTGTGCAAGAAAGAGTTGCCACCATCGGTTCTCAACCTGCACCTCCGATTTGCGGATATAAAAATAGTATCCATGAGGTGTGCTGGTATCAATCCACCTGCCGCCCAACAGCCGGGCAGTGGCGGACATCACATCGCGTAACGGTCGATTGTGCACAAACACCAACAGCTCCTGCTTCGCACTTGCTTGACTGCATGTAAGAGTACAGGATGTAGAACTTATGGCCCTGCATAAAGCCTTTAAGGACACCGGATTACGCGCTACGGTAACCTTTAGATCGGTGCTGTTATCTTTTAGGTAACGTGCATCCGCGCTGCACCTGGAGACGGAAAAGAAAAGCACAGTCGATACACAAACCATCATTAAGCGCATGAACAACGGCTTCTGCATTGGTTTATTTAATCCTCCGGAACAGTGCCGCCCAAATAGAAAATCCTTATCCAGGCGGCACCAACAGACTTATTTTCCTGACTCTAGAACTGGCAGCTATTTAATGTAAAGCTGAAACTTCTGCTTTGCATTCAACGAGTAGAAACCCGGCGGAATAATGGGGAACAGGCCATCGGTTACGCCAGATAGATACCAATCTGCTGTGTAGGTGTCGCCAAAAACCATGTTTGTAAACGCGAAATTGAACGTTTCGGTGTAGGTTCCCGGTCCGGTTTCTGGTGATTTAAACGGATACGACTGAAAATCCTCCACCGGGAATCCATTAGCACCGGGCCCATAGATCGTAACGTTTTCGGTTGAAATTGAGTCAGCAAAAGAACTCAAGCTTGCAGTGCATGAAGTGCTGCCACCTATCTTCGAATTACCAACGGTCACAGAAATTACAGGTAGATCCGCATCGGCTGGTGCGGTCGTACAAACGAGGCAGAGGATGCTTGCTGTCACGCACGGGATAAACTTCTTGAAGCTGCTCGACGAAATTGATAGCATGATCGCCCTCCATCTTGCTGATAGTTTTATGCTCTTGGTATCAACACGTTGACCGTATGACAACGCCATTCCTGTTGAAGCAAGAAGCAAGAAGCAAGAAGCAAGAAGCAAGAAGCAAGAAGCAAGAAGCAAGAAGATTATATCCTCATACGCTATTATTGTCAACACTCGGTCGCATATTGTTGACAATATTGATCAAAACCATGCGAACCTGCGCTCTTGGGACACCATGCCCGAGCATTTAGTTGTGCCCACGATCTCGATATACGTGATATTGCATTGAAGCTCTTGACACGAATCGGAAGTGATGTGACCCTTAAGGTGGTGCGCCCCCTGTCCAATTTCACTGATTTACCGTTACAAAAACAGGATGATTAAAATAACATTGTGATTTTTTGCACAATCCTCCGTACTGCGGATGTATGTCCGCTTGCAAATCGCTATACTGCAGTTAGTAGCGTTTGGATGACTCCCCGATTGAGGGTGAGCAAGGAAAAGGATGCAGGATATGGCAAAGAACCTGACGATGATGGATGGCAATGAGGCAGCTGCCTCCTCCGCTTATAGAATGAACGAAGTCATGACCATCTATCCTA
This sequence comes from bacterium, assembly GCA_021777995.1. Taxonomy (GTDB): domain Bacteria; phylum Armatimonadota; class Chthonomonadetes; order Chthonomonadales; family Chthonomonadaceae; genus JAJZFK01. The sequence continues at coordinate 8,906 of JAJYCW010000123.1, read as the reverse complement.
TAACTCCCTCTTCTGGAATGGGCGAACTGGCCGACGCTTGGTCGGCAGCGGGTAAGCAAAACCTGTGGGGACAGGTGCCTCTTGTGCAGGAGATGCAGAGCGAAGGCGGCGCTGCAGGTGCGGTTCACGGTGCGCTGCAGGCAGGCTCACTCACTACAACATTTACCGCAAGCCAGGGTCTCCTGTTGATGATACCCAACATGTATAAAATTGCAGGGGAACTTACAAGCACAGTATTTCACGTAACTGCGCGCACCATAGCAACCCACGCCCTTTCCATTTTTGGTGACCACAGCGACGTGATGGCTGCGCGTAGTACTGGCTGGGCCATTCTTTTTAGCAGCGATCCTCAGGAAGTGCATGATTTTGCGGCGATTGCGCAGGCAGCAACATTAAGGGCACGCGTACCATTTATCCATGCATTCGATGGCTTCCGTACCTCTCACGAGGTTAGCGGTGTCGAGGTGCTTAGCGATAACCAGCTTCGTGATCTTATTGACAGCGACCTAATACGACAGCATCGCAGCCGGGCGCTCTCGCCAGACCGCCCCGTGATGCGCGGGTCGGCGCAAAACCCAGACATCTACTTCCAGGCCCGCGAGGCGTGTTCTCCCTATTACGAGGCTATTCCAGCAATCCTTCAACAGGTGATGGATCGCTTTGCGGACGCGGCAGGAAGACATTACCACCTTGTAGATTACTATGGTTCACCAGATGCCGAGCATGTTGTTGTTGTGATGGGCAGCGGAGCGCAGACCGTGCGCGAAACAGCAGACTACCTCAACGCTCACGGATATAGAACAGGCGTACTGCATGTACGGCTTTTCAGGCCCTTCCCAATCTCCGCGTTAGCAGCTGCCCTCCCAGCGACAACCCGAGCGATAGCCGTGCTCGACCGAACAAAGGAGCCCGGGGCATCCGGTGAACCTCTTTATGTGGACGTAGTGACGGCTCTCAACGAGACTCTCGCCTCTGGTACGGCACCCTTTAATACCATGCCGCGCATTATCGGTGGAAGATATGGCCTGTCGTCGAAAGAATTCACCCCCGCTATGGCGAAGGCAGTTTACGATGAACTACAGAAACCGTCCCCCAAAGCGCACTTTACGGTTGGTATCACGGATGATGTTTCGCATTCCAGTCTGGAAGTAGACAACTCGTTTGAGATTGAACCAAAGGACGTAGTTCGAGCAATCTTCTGGGGACTAGGCGCAGACGGAACCGTTGGCGCAAACAAAAACAGCATTAAGATCATTGGGGAGGAGACGGATAACTTCGCACAGGGTTATTTCGTGTACGACAGTAAAAAATCGGGATCGATAACAACCTCCCACCTCCGGTTTGGACCGCGACCAATTAAAAGCCCCTACCTCATTCGCACTGCGAACTTTGTAGGCGTTCACCAGTTCGGTTTTACCGAGCGCTATCCAGTGTCGGATGGGCTGGCAGATGGCGGTGTCATGCTCATTAACAGCCCGTATGACCAGAATGAAGTTTGGGATCATTTACCCAAAGCGATCCAACAGAAGGTTCAGATAACGGGCGCAAGACTCTTTGTGATTGATGCCTATGAGATCGCTAAACAGGTGGGGATGGGGAACCGAATCAATGTAGTAATGCAGACCTGCTTCTTCGCCATATCTGGCGTACTTCCCCGTGACGAGGCAATTGCGAAAATAAAGGAAGCGATCAAGAAGTCCTATGGTAAACGCGGTGAAGCCGTGGTACAGCGAAACTACGAGGCGGTAGACACCACACTCGCAAACCTGTATGAAGTCACCATCCCGACACGCGAGGCTGATGGCAGAGACCTGCCACCGACTGTGCGGTTGGAGGCACCCGAGTTCGTACAGAAGTTTACAGCAGAGATCATTGCCGGCCGCGGCGACAACATCCCTGTAAGTGCAATACCAGCAGACGGTACATTTCCAACTGGCACGGCAAAATGGGAAAAACGGAATATTGCCCTCGAAATCCCTGTGTGGGATGAGGAGCTATGTATTCAGTGTGGCAAGTGCGTCATGGTCTGCCCGCATGCAGTCATTCGTGCTAAGGCGGTTAATGAAGAGGTGCTTGGCGACGCGCCGGCCGGATTTAAGTCCGCCCCAGCGCGCTGGCGTGAACTACCTGGTCAAAAATACACCATTCAAGTGGCCGTAGAGGACTGCACTGGCTGCACACTCTGTGTGGAGGTATGCCCGGCTAAGGATAAATCTAATGCGAGTAGAAAAGCACTGGAAATGCAGGACCAACTCCCGCTTAAACAGGAGGGTATTCGCAACTGGGACTACTTCCTGAGTCTTCCAGAACTATCGCGCGCAGCAGATTCCATGCATTTTAACACGATCAAAAATGTGCAGCTGCTTCAGCCCCTCTTCGAATTCTCTGGTGCATGTGCAGGGTGTGGTGAAACTCCCTATATCAAGCTGGTAAGTCAACTCTATGGTGACAGGGCAATTATCGCCAACGCAACTGGCTGCTCCAGTATTTACGGTGGAAATCTGCCTACAACGCCTTACACCCGAAACGCCATGGGACGCGGGCCTGCCTGGTCTAACTCGCTCTTTGAAGACAATGCTGAATTCGGCCTCGGGATGCGCATCTCTGTAGACGCACAGACTGCCTATGCACGAAGCCTGGTAGAACGGTTGAGAGATACTATCGGGCACGATCTGGCAGATGGATTGCTGGACGCCGATACCAGTAGCGAGCATGGCCTGGAACAGCAGCGTGAACGGGTGGCAGCGCTGCGCGGCGTGCTAGCCGGCAACCTTTCTGCCGAGGCGCTTGACCTGCTGGCGGTTGCAGACAACCTTACACCTCGCTCGATATGGATAGTTGGCGGCGATGGATGGGCGTACGATATCGACTACGGCGGCCTCGATCATGTACTGGCTTCGGGCAAGAACGTCAACATTCTCGTCCTGGATACAGAAACCTACTCTAATACGGGTGGTCAGGCCTCAAAAGCCACGGCACGTGCTGCTGTTGCAAAGTTCGCGGCCAGTGGAAAAAACACTGCTAAAAAAGACCTTGGCCGCATGGCCATGGCATATGGCAACGTATACGTCGCTCAGGTGGCTATGGGTGCGAGTGACTCGCAGACAATGAAGGCATTTATCGAAGCCGAGAGCTACCCAGGCCCGTCGATTATCATAGCATACAGCCACTGTATTGCTCATGGAATTGATATGAGCCACGGCCTTGATCAGCAGAAACTGGCCGTTGAAAGTGGTGCCTGGCTGCTCTACAGATATGACCCGCGACTTGAGGCACAGGAAATCAACCCACTTATACTCGATAGCAAGGCACCTACCATTCCGCTCAAGCAGTACATCTACAACGAGACGCGGTACAGGGTTCTACAACAGACGGACGCCGATCACGCGGAGGAGCTTCTCACCAGCGCTCAGGAAGACGTTAATCACCGGTGGGCAGACTACAGCCGAATGGCTGCCGCCCGGGTCCAGTTGTAGCACAGGCTCACGGGCGCTCAACAACCTGAGAGAAGAGCGCCCATAAAACAACCAACAGCTTTTGCCCTGTTTTACAGGAGAAGATATCATGGCAGATTTGCAGACAACCTGGCTGGGACTTGATCTGAAGCACCCAGTAGTAGCGGGCGCAAGCCCGATATCTCGAACACTTGATGGAATTAAGCAGCTAGAGGATGGCGGTGCATCCGCAGTGGTGATGTTCTCACTCTTTGAGGAGCAGATTACGCACGATAGTTATGTACTAGATCACTATCTTGCCTATGGCTCCGAGTCGTTTGGTGAGGCACTCAACTTCCTCCCAGACGCGCCTGGGTACGATTTCGGCGGAGAACACTATCTCACGCTTGTCAGTCAAGCTGCCACCGCGCTTGACATTCCGGTAGTCGCCAGCTTAAACGGGGTTACTACAGGTGGTTGGGCGCGTTATGCCCGTGAGCTGGAACTGGCAGGCGCCGCTGCGCTGGAACTCAACATCTACTTCGTGCCCACCGATCCTGGATTGAGCGGTGCAGATGTCGAGCGAATCTACCTTGAGACAGTGGCCCTGGCTGCTGGGCAGGTGACTATTCCTGTTACGGTTAAAATTAGCCCCTATTTCACTTCCACCGCCAATATCGCGCAAAAATTTGCTGAACTCGGCGCGCATGGCCTCACGCTATTCAACAGGTTTTATCAGCCAGACTTTAATCTTGAGACACTGCAGGCTGTACCTTCGCTGGTACTGTCAACCTCTTACGACCTCCGCCTCCCGCTTCACTGGGCAGCAATCCTCAGTTCGCAACTGGACGTTGACATCGCTGTAAGCGGCGGTGTACACACCCAGATTGATGCCGTGAAAGCGATTCTCGCGGGAGCGACTGTAGTACAGATGACCAGTGAAATCCTGCAAAACGGTCCCGGCCGTCTTGGGGAAGTGGCACAAGCCATGGACCACTGGATGACGGAATTTGAATATACCTCGTGCAGCCAGATGCGTGGCAGCATGAATATGAAACATGTAGACGATGCAAATGCCTACCTGCGCACAAATTACATGCGGGTACTAAACAGCTTTAAGCCGGACCCAACCGGCTGGGGCCGCTAACCCCCCGCATTATCAGGGGAGAAAGACATGCGAGACCTTCTACCAAAAACCGCACCACCCACTGCCGACAAGCGGTGGCGAATTGTAGACACCGCCATGAAGCGAAACGGTTACGCACCCGACGGATTAATTGAAACGCTGCATGCTATTCAGGAGACATTTGGCTACCTGGATGAACCAAGTATGCGCTATGTTGCATCCAGTCTGCGCGTACCACTCAGCAAGGTTTATGGGGTGGCTACCTTCTATCATCATTTTCAGTTGAAACCGCAAGGTGAACACTCCTGTGTGGTCTGTTTGGGAACTGCCTGTTACATCAAAGGGTCCAGCAACCTGTTGGAGGCAGTTCGCACGCGCTTCGGTATTCGTAGCGGGGAGACCACCCCGAACAATAAGCTCTCTCTGCTCACCGCTCGATGCGTCGGCTCCTGCAGCCTGGCCCCTGTATCCGTGCTAGATGGCCAGACACTTCCTCACCTAAGCCCAGAGGAGCTAGTGGAAGCCATTTGCGCCCTTGATGATACGGAGGAGGCAGCACAATGAATCTCGAAGAACTTGAGAGCACCGCAGCCCATGAACGGGAACTCTGTGCGGGCCAAAAATGCAGACTTCGCGTATGTACCGGAACGGGTTGCGCCTCTGCGGGCAGCGACAGATTAACACAGGCACTGCGGGAGAGGGCTAAGGAGCGCGGCATGGAGGGCGAGGTCACTGTAACGGAGGTGGGCTGCCTGGGCCTGTGCGCAGAAGGACCCCTCGTAAAGGTGGATGCCACAGATACGCTGTACCAGAATGTGGCGCCAAACCTTGCAGACAACGTACTCGACTCTCTTACGGGGGAGGCGGCAGGCATCACGATCTGCAACGAAAAGCAACCCTTCTTTGCCCGTCAAAACCGCGTAGTGCTAGAAAATGCGGGGCATATAGAGAGTGACCGAATAGAGAGCTACATCGCTCGCGACGGCTACCGTGCCCTCCTGCACGTGTTGGCGGAAATGTCGCCTGCGGATGTAGTGGCAGCCATCACTCAGAGCGGCCTGCGGGGACGAGGAGGTGCGGGCTACCCAACCGGCCTTAAGTGGTCAACTGTAGCCAAGGCTAATGGCCCACGCAAGTTTGTGGTATGCAACGGTGATGAAGGCGACCCGGGTGCATTTATGGACCGTTCAGTCATGGAGGATGACCCGCACCGCGTACTCGAAGGAATGGCCATAGCGGCCTATGCAGTAGGCGCCAGTCACGGTTATATCTACGTTAGGGCGGAATACCCACGCGCTATTAAGCGCCTAAAAACGGCCATTTCGCGTGCTGAACGACAGGGACTGCTGGGCAGTTCTATTGCAGGAACCAGTTTCAGCTTTAGTATCGATCTGCGCGTGGGCGCCGGCGCGTTCGTATGCGGCGAGGAAACAGCCCTTATTGCCTCGGTACAGGGAAATCGTGGAACGCCCAGGCCACGGCCGCCCTACCCGGCGATGTCTGGCCTGTGGGGCTGCCCCACGCTGATCAATAACGTAGAGACACTAGGGAGCATTGCACCCATAATCCGTTGTGGGGCTCCATGGTACGCCGAAATTGGCACCGAGAAAAGCCATGGAACAAAGGTCTTCTGCCTCACCGGCGCTATTAAGAACACCGGCCTCATAGAAGTGCCCATGGGCATCACGCTTCGCGAGATTGTGTTTGATATTGGCGGAGGCATTCCTAACGGCGGCAAATTCAAGGCAGTGCAAACCGGCGGACCGTCAGGCGGTTGCATTCCCGAGCAGTACCTCGATATGCCTGTAGACTATGAATCACTGCGCGAGGTAGGCTCCATCATGGGTTCTGGTGGCATGATCGTAATGGACGAGACGTCCTGTATGGTCGACGTTGCGCGCTTTTTTATGGAGTTCTGTATGAGTGAGTCCTGCGGTAAGTGTATACCCTGTCGTGTGGGAACCGCAGAAATGTACAAGCTGCTCACGCGCATTGCTACAGGCGCAGCCACAATGAACGATCTGTCTAAGCTCGAAGAGCTGTGCAGCATGGTTCGGGAAACCAGCCTGTGCGGGCTCGGCCAATCTGCACCAAACCCGGTTGTCAGTACCCTTAGATACTTCCGCGACGAATACCTTGCACACGTTCAGGAGAGGGTATGTCCCGCTGGCGTATGCCCCATGACCGCGCGCAAAGGAGTAGCTACCCATGCCTGAAACACTTACAAATACCGAGGTAGTAACCCTCACAATTAACGGCCAGGAAGTAAGCGCCCGTACCGACGAAACTATCATGGAAGTGGCTGAAGAGCAGGGCATACGTATACCGGCACTGTGCCATATAAGTGGACTAAGCGATGTTGGCGCGTGCCGCCTCTGCGTGGTCGAGATACAGGGAAGTCCCAGGTTACAGCCCGCCTGCGTAACCAGAGTTTCGGAAGGTATGACAGTAACCACTCACAACGATCGACTAAAGGCTCACCGGCGAACCATTGTCGAAATGCTCTTCGCCGAGAGAAATCACGTTTGCTCGGTTTGCGTCTCTAATGGGCACTGCGACCTTCAAAACCTTGCGGTCGAGTGCGGTATGCAGGAAGTGACCCTGCCCTACCTGGCACCCAGCCTGCAGGTAGATGCTTCGCACAAGCGCTTTGTAATGGACCCCAACCGTTGCGTCATGTGCACAAGGTGTGTACGAGTTTGTGATGAAATTGAGGGCGCCCACACGTGGGACATTATGGGTAGAGGAGTGGACTCACGGGTCATAACCGACCTAGGCAAACCGTGGGGCGAATCGGATACCTGCACCTCCTGCGGTAAATGCGTTCAGGTCTGTCCAACGGGCGCTCTATTTGAGAAAGGTGTTTCGGTTGCCGAGATGACAAAGCGCCGGCAGTTCCTACCCTACCTTAAGACTATGCGTGAGGTACAGAAATGAGCAAAGCAAAGGTTGCGACAATTTGGTTGGATGGCTGCTCGGGCTGTCACATGTCGTTTCTGGATCTAGACGAACGATTAATTGAGCTTTCCGAGAAGATGGAGCTTGTCTATAGCCCGCTAGTAGACTTCAAGGAGTTCCCGCAGGATGTAGACGTAACCCTGGTTGAGGGATCGGTAAGCAACGAGGGGGATCTGCATAAAATCCTGCAGGTGCGGGAGCGTACGCGCATTCTGGTATCGCTGGGTGACTGCGCTGTAACGGGTAACGTACCTGGTATGCGCAATGCAATTGGTGTTGAGCCGCTCTTTACGCGAGCCTACAGCCAGAACGTTACCGTGCATCCACAAAGGCCGCGTGGTGCCGTACCAGCACTTCTAGAAACGGTAAAGCCAGTGCATCAGGTCGTCCCTGTGGACGTTATTGTGGCCGGCTGTCCGCCATCCGCAAGCACGATCTACTATGTGGTGAGCGAGCTTCTTGCGGGACGAATGCCAGAGCTGGAAACCCACACACGGTTTGGTGCATGAAGGATAAAACCATGAGCAAAACAGTTACTATAGATCCCGTAACACGCATTGAAGGCCATGCCAAAATACAGATCATGATGAATGATGATGGCAGTGTGGATGAAGCTCGCCTCCATATTACGCAGTTTCGGGGTTTTGAGAGAATCTGTGAGGGACGTCCCTTCTACGAAATGCCATCCCTAATGGCGCGTATTTGCGGAATTTGCCCGGTTAGCCATCTGGTAGCCTCGGCAAAGGCCTGCGATTCGCTGCTGGCTGTTGCCGTACCAGAAACGGGTGCGCGCTTGCGTAGAATTATGAACCTCGCACAAATAGTACAATCCCATAGCCTTAGCTTCTTCCACCTCTCGTCACCGGATCTGCTGCTGGGAATGGACGCATCACCTGCGAGCCGCAATATCATGGCGCTGGTTTCATCTCACCCGCAGGCAGCAAAAGATGGGATTGCCTTGCGTAGGTTTGGCCAGCATATCATCGAACTGTTGGGCGGCAAGCGCATTCACCCGGCCTGGATAGTGCCGGGAGGGGTGAGTGCGCCGCTTACCCAGGAGCACCGTGATGAAATCCTGGCCACCATACCAGAAGCAATGGAGGCCATACAGCGTACACTCGGGTGGTTCAAGCCATCTCTCGAGAAGTTTCACGAGGAGATAGGGGTATTTGCCAACTTCCCTACGCTCTTAATGGGGCTGGTAACGTCCAACGGTGACCTGGAACATTACGACGGACGCCTACGCTTTGCCAATCCGGATTGAACTCCCCGTATGGACGATATTGCGCCAGAGAGGTTTAACGAGTTCATAGGAGAGGCAGTGGAGGATTGGACGTACCTTAAGTTTCCTTACTTCCTTCCTGACGGCTACCCCAACGGAATTTACC
>JAJYCW010000122.1 GCA_021777995.1 bacterium | reverse complement strand
CAGGACTGCTTCAAGCTGGACAATAGAATCTAGAATCTGCTGCGGAATTTGAATTTCGGTAGCGGAGCTTACCGGATTGGTCAATGCTGCGTTAGAGCGAGCGCGGGTCTGGGTGTCGCTTTGTTTTGCGACTCTTTTTGTTAAGGGTCTCAGGGTGTCTTGCTTAACTGTTTTACCCGGATCAGGGTAGGTTTTGCTCACGACTGTAGCCGATTTATCGTCTGTGAAAACAGCCTTAATGATAGCCTCTTCAACCACAGATTCATGATCTACATAGACCGTCTCACCGACGTTGAAGCTCTTTCTCGTTGACATATGGTAAGTTACACCCAATCTTGACGTAAGTTTAGTAAGGCTCCGTAGAAAGTGGGTTGCCTGTATTGATGGTGCTTTTGCAAACGAACGCTAGAATGCAGCCGCTGGCTGGATCACTGCTACATCATATAATAGACTTTCGCCCAAAAACATGGATGCCCGATCCTGCGGCAATTTCGTAGAGTATTCGCTCCAGTGTCGGTATGTTGTCTAGTCGGTGATACAAACGGACGCTACCATCGTGTGTATTGCTTGCGATTAGCATGACAAGGCATTCTAGGTACAAGGTAATAGAGGAATCATGCGACGCGATGCCAATTCCTAACACTGGAGCGGTCTCTTCTAGCTCTTGACTGGAGACTAAGCTCGCCCCACTTGGAAGACTCAATGGTGCCAGTGTTATCTCATCAAAATATTCGTGCGTTGTTAGTGAGTCAATCATGACTGGTCCGTGTTTTACAGGAACTACAGTGAGCGAATCCTTGCCGTCATCCCGCAGTTGAAGCCACCCGTCCAACATAAGGGATTCGATGTGCTGTGAAGCATTTCCATAATGAGCGATCCGATTAGACAAAGTAGCCACATCCGAGTAGCCAGCCCATACAAGTTGTAGAATTCTTGTTGCGATGGGATCGTTAGTTTTGCTCTTCACCAAGCGAATTGGCCAGTATACGACGTCGTGGATCGAGATATTACTTCCGCTCAACGCTTTCTCTTTCTCAATCAACTTGGCATAAAGGGGATTGAAGCACAACCGATTCTGTTTGCGTTCAGCATTGCGCTGAGGACCGCGATCACCACTCGCATTTTGATTAATGGAAGGGTATTTGCCATAGAGAACACGATCAGAGGCGTATTTGTCCGTTAGCCCATCGAACCTTCGCATATATTCTAATTCCGCAGTTCTCTCCTCGATATCTTCCATGCAGGATGCGAAGCCCATAAATCGTCCTTTCGACCTTACTTGATACAAGTGAATATGCCTTGGTAAACCTGTATCCACCTTGATTCAGTTCTTCTAGCCGTACCTATGTCCCAGACGTTGCGGCGGTCTGCGTGGTAAATCCTTTATCACGTAATTTCGACATACAAAATGAGAATCTTGCAGCTCTTTGATCGATTGCAACCAGGCGAGTTCGCCGTGACGTTACAAGTGGACCAGTTTTGTTAACGAATTCATTCAGGTTGCATACGTACCAGCATAGTCGAAGCGCCCTCGGTTGGTCTTAATGTGCGCAGCAATTACGTGCCCACTACCCATACAGCAAGCATCACCCACTGCGGCTCGAGTCGCCCACCAGATTGCAGTGCAATGTGCCCGCCCCGCTTTTTATAGTGCAGGCGGCCTAGCTACGAGTGCCTCACATCATATTGAACACTAACAACAAATTGAAGGAATTGTTATACCTTATGCTAAATCTGCGTCTAAATAGTAAACAGTTCGGTGTTGTAATGAGTTGACGGGTGAACAAAAATCGATTGCCAGTCACAAAGTATTTTAGTCAAATGTCATAAGTGAGGACATGCCGACCCATGATGCGAACGCAACACAACAGCCCGGATGGGGACCGAGATAGAGACAAGCCACGAAGCGACAACACCCTGCCAAATAGGATCCGCCTGCCAAACGAGGCAGTCACAGAATCTGGACCCGTTGAAGATCGGAAACCGCCTGAAGGTAAGGTGTCGCGCCTTTGGATGGTGGTGGGCATCGTGATTTTGGTGATACTAGTTGCGTCGGCTGGTGAATTACGCCATATGATGACCAAAAATCATACCGGGACCGGGCAGTCTACTTCCCTTAGCACCTCCAATGCTGAGGCACTGTTTTTAAAAGCAGGTCGGCTAATTACAGCGAATGTGGCGAATGAGAACGGGAACCTGGCAGGTTGGATAGCCACGCCAAATTACCAGACACTCTCGTATATAAGCCTCCCATTTGAACCTAATGGTTTCCAAATTGCTCATTCAGGTCAACCCCGCACGGATCAGGAGAGAAGTAAAGAGATTGGACTTGTCGGTGAAGTACTTCACGCTAATCGCCAGCCGCTGCAGGAAATTAAAACAGGATTGAACGAAAACTGCATAATGTCTGGCAGTGATAGCGAGTTTATTGCAAATCGATGTAGCGCACTCCTCCTGCTTCATGCTTATATGCATCTACTGAAGCACGATTATAATGGCGCAATTTCCGATGCGTTCAGTACGCTGAAGCTAGACGGTTTATTGAGTCGAAACGCCACCATCCGCAATTACGGGGAGATATTGCGGCTCAACGGAATAGCCCGATCACTTATCATATTCGTCTTGCAACAAGACTATCCCAAGTTTCCATTAATCAACCCAAGCTTACCTGCAATATCCCGGGCTAAGATTGCTGAGCTGCAGGTTAAGTTTAACGCCTACATGTCTCAGCGTATTTCGCTGGGTGAGGTCTTAACTGCGCACGCTGATCGGTATGCTCGAAACCTCCTGCGGATGCTGAAAACCAAGAGCGTGCTACGACCGGTAAATGTTGCTTTAATGGGGACCAATGGCGCGGTAAACACACAGCGCAATGCAAATTCAAGCGCGGCAGCGCAGACCCTTACTCCCAAGGATCTGTTGAACGAATACAACTATGAGATCAACGCTTATATAAAAGCAGTTGACGGCCAGTACCACCAGGAGGAGGATTACCCGCTGCAGTCGTGGCAACACCTGCTAGACCGTGTTGCCCCCACTGTGGCTGTAAGGTTACGGCCAATGCCTCCGCTTATCCTGGATGAACACGCAGACGTTGCCTGGGACAGGATGGTGCAGGTCACCCTTGCCGAGCTGCTCTACGAGTACGATCATCACCACCTGCCTCCAACGTTGCAGGTCCTCGTGCCGAAATATCTACCGGCGGTGCCCGTAGATCCATTTGCGCGAAAGCCAGCAGCGCTTTGTTACAGGCAAAAGGAGCCACCGAACCTGCCCTATGGCTCGTTTAACTGCAGCGGACTGGTTTACAGTGTTGGACCGGACGGCGCGGATGACAACGGCCAACCTTACGAGACGTATGAACCTGAGGGCAGCTTTGCGGGTAGACAACCGCAATCGTTAAATTCCATGACAAAAGGTGACCTTGTCGTGAATATGGAGGACGAAACGGCGTGGTTAATGGCGAACGGATAGTTGCCAGCAGAGTGGTGCTTCGCCGGCTAGTCAGCTCCTAGATTTCACGGGCACACAGCCTCCGTTTGAGGCCTTGTGCCCGTATCTTTTCAGATCACCGGTACCTTGTTACTCTAGTGGCGCGCCACGGAGGCATGCAATGTTACTTCGGCAAGTTGGGGAGCATAAACGACCGGGTTATTTTGCAGCGTGATTCGCAGAAACCGGGCAGGTGGTAGTATGGCAGCAGGAGTGATGTAGGTCGGCTTGAATTCGCTCTTTGTATCTGTGGTGATGTGCAGTGTCTCTACCTTCTGCCAGCGAACGCCATCCTCTGAAACTGATACTGCCACCTGATCATTGAACTGCCCTGTACAAAAGGCCTTAATACGGAAACTGGTGAGGTGGTCCATCTTGTATTCTACAGATTGAGGAGTATTACTAACCCGTTTAACTCTAATTTGCTGGCCTCCGAATTGCGAAGCATGGAGGTTATCAAATGTCAATCCTGTAGTATGCGCAAAGGTTCTGTCCCAGTTGCTGAGGGTATCAGTTAGCGATTTAGTGGTCGAAATGTGCAGTAGCACACTACTCGATTTTACACGACCGGGAGCTGTAGAGGTTGCGTGCAGTAGTACAACTCCTAGCTGCTTTGCCGTTACCCGACCCTGGTTGTTGACCGAGGCGACTTTGGTCAGTGATCCATTCAGCGCGGTAATACTCCAAGTGACCGGTACCTGTTCGGGTTGTACCGTCGCGTGGAACTGCAACGAGGTACCAGGAAGCAGTACGGATGTGCCATCTCCTGAAACCAGATTGATCCCCGTCGTGCGGACCACGTGTCCAGTGGTTAAATGCAGCCGCCCGTTTGTGTGCATGGTAGTCAAGACTACCATGCCCTGAGGTGGGACATTCAGCAAGATGCCCGTGTTAAGTTTCGCCCCACGCAGAGTGCGTGTCGGCAGGGGCATCCCTGCCGGTGTAGCTTTGGTCGTTGCATAAGAATAGTCGAACTGCCGGATGTCGGATGCACCTAAAGCATTTGGTACGATGAGCTTTATTTCATGGGGGACGTCGGTATCGTTCACGATGGCCGCGCTTAGTTCCACGCGGCCATTATGATTGATGACGGCAGCACTCGAACGGATCCCCATTATCTGGGGGGTGTTCGTGAGAACAATTCGTGAACCTTGAGGAAAGTGACGCGAAAGAATTGTCCAAGCAAAGAACCAGGGCCGCAGTTCAACGTCTGAAGGATCACCCATTGCTGGGCCAACTGTGTTCCAGAACCCCCATACTTTCAGGTTATAACCGTTGGGGTTTTTCGTTGTTTTAGCTCCGGCACGACCCATCTGTTCATGCATAGCGTCGTCGAGGTCCCACGCAGACATGCCCGCCAGACCCGCCCGCATAGTTTGAACCGCATAATCCGCCATGAGAGTACCATAACGTGGACTACGTATAAGGATATTGCTGTCGCCGTTAGCCCAGTTTCCTGTTTTGGAAGCGACGGTGTCACTTGTTCCAGATTCGCCTAAGATGAACGGTTTACTTATGCCGGCAGGATCGATGCGATCAATCAGTTCACGCTCCGCTCGAAGGGATGATTCCACATGGTCACTCGTTATGTTGTCGTCGGTGGCATACCAGTGAACCTCATAGTCGCTTAGTGCGTGCGGCAACTGCTGTGCGCACATCCTTATCCACGAGAACAGGCCCTCGCCGGATGTATCTGGACCAACCTGCCCGATGTACCGTGCCAAATTGGCGCTCGTTATTGCGGCATGGAGGTTAAGCTGGCTTGCGCGCCACCTCTGAAAGTAGGCGTCGTCTCCTTGTGGTTCGTTCTGCTTGTTGAACCAGCGTATACAGGTGTAACCTCGCGTGAGGATAAGGTACTTGAGTTCATCGACGATAAGGGAAGACCAACGAGGATCATCTTTCTGCATACCGAACGGAGGGCCCCATTCGCCCAACAGAACCTTGATGTGGTGCGCCTGGCAATAGTCTAATATGGGGTATAGGCGACGCATATCAGGCGAGTTCCAGTTAAAGATCGGCTGCCCGCTTTCGTTAAAGCCGGTGCAGTAGCTTGTGGCCATGTAGCAGCAGCGAATGAATTGTGGGCGCAGGATAGAGACCCGTTGAAATATCCGTTGCCACTGAGCCCTCGAATAGTCGACAAAACTCGGATCCCACTGCACGCCTAAACCGTTGTACGATTTACACACGGTATGGTCAGTATTGATTGTAATCACCGCCACTTGAGCATGGTTGGCGGGGGAACCTGTTGCAACCGAGGGTGCGGTAGCCAGTGCTACAGTGAGAACTGAGGCGAAGCAAAGTGTAGAGAATATCCGTAAGCGGCTAAACAACGTTTGTCTCCTGTGCTAACGACTGCGTGGGAGGCAGCATTTTTTGTATTTCTGGCCAGATCCGCAAGGGCACAGATCATTTCGACCTGGCTGTGTTTTAATTGTTTGATTCACCGTTGTGCGCAATGAACCCATGATTTCAGCGGGAGGGCGTCCCTGTCGCAGCAATGCGGCCATGTTTCTCATGTATGGATCAATATGCGAGAAAAACCTCTTGTACGCTGCGCATAGGTAGTTCAGGCCGAATTCGCCGTCGGGTGTTTTAAGAAACCGGTGCTTTGGGCATTCACCATTGCATGCAAAGCGAACAGAGCACTCCCGGCAGTAACGCGGCAAAGCAGTCTGCTTTTCCCTGCCAAAGTCTTGCTGCGCCTGACATGCTGCGAGAGCTGCCAGATCAGTATCCTGAATATTACCCAGCCGATAGTCGGGGTAGACGAAATGGTCGCAGGAGTAGACGTCTCCGCTCTGTTCCATCGCTAGCGCACTTCCGCACGTTTCTGCGAAAACGCAAAGCGATGCACCCTCTCCAAGCCAAGTTCCCAACGCGGAGTCGAAGAGTTGTACAAACACGGCGCCAACGTCATTTCGCACCCACTCATCGAATATCTCCACGAGAAACTGCCCATACTGTTGTGGTCTAACCGACCACTCAGTTACTTCGCAATTGTAGTCCCTTTTGCGTGGGGGTGGTGCAAGGTCTATTTGCAGCAAACCACCAGAAGGAGCGGCAGGCGGTTGAAAATGGCGCTCTACCAGTGGGATGAACTGGATAAATCCAGACCCAATTTGTTTCAAAAACCGATAAACGGTAAGCGGCTCGGTGCTGTTGAAGCTGTTCACAACCGTTAGAGTATTAAACTCTACTCTGTACGTTTTCAGCAGTTCCAGACCATGCATCACGGCATCGAAGGTTGGCTCATTATGTTTATCAACGCGGTATGTGTCGTGAAACCTGGCAGGTCCGTCGATCGAGATTCCAACCAGGAACTGCTCTTTAGCCAGGAATTCGCACCATTCATCATCTAGAAGCGTGCCATTCGTCTGTATGGCATTGCGAATGGGTCGTCCATCAGCGTAACGCTGCTGCAATTCCCGAACGCGCCTGAAGAACCTGACACCTAGCAAGGTAGGTTCACCACCTTGCCAGGCGAACGTCACTTCTGGAGTGTTCTGGCTGCTAATGTACTGGCGTATATAGGCATCCAAAACATCGTCGGTCATCTGCCAACTCGTAGCAGGTGCCAACCCATCCGCTCGAAGCATTTTCTCCTTCTCGAGGTAGAAGCAGTATTTGCAGTCGAGGTTGCAGATGGGGCCGATTGGTTTCGTCATGACGTGAAACGGCCGTGAAACGCCGGTCATATTACTTGAGCCACCGTGCATATTTTTGCTCTAATAGTGTGGCACCTTCGCCTCGGCCGGTCTCCCGCAGTCGGGTGAGGTACTTGGGTAGAGGGCTTTTACCTGTTTCGTGGATCGCATGGAATGGTCCACCCTCGGCTATCACAGTCCATAAAGGATCTATCACCTGAGCACCGGTGTCTACCAGATGCTGCATCTGTTCATCGTGCCAGTTCTGCAACCTTGCAGCGCCTGTCAGAACTGTTTCCGGCTGTGTTGGCGCGATATCGAACTGTTCATGAGGGTCGTTTGTGAGATTGAACAGCATCTCATTTGGAAACAGGTGGAAGCCGTCATGGTAGGTTCGCATGTACATCTGTAATGCGTCGTCTTGTCGCCATATTACGCTGCGCTGGCAGACGTGAGCGCACTGGCTAATGACCAGGCTATCGCGCCCGTGTTGCCGTTTATTACTGGTTACAGCGTTTGCAAAACTAGTACCATCCCATATAGCAGGTGCTTTGCGGTCTAGTAGTTCCATGAGTGTTGGAGCTAGATCGAGGTTGTAATGAAGTCCGTCATCGTGGGTACCGTGTGCGCCACCGGGCCATCGAATAATGAGTGGCACATGGCAGGTAGCTGCGTCGGCAGTGCCGTGTTCGCCGTAGATACCGAGCTCGCCCTGGTTCTCTCCATGATCGGCAGAAATTATAACAGCGGTGTCGTCCCATACGCCAGCGCTTTTCAATGCCGCAACAATTCGTCCAACGTAATGGTCGGCCCAGAACACGCCGGTATCGTAGCCATCAATCTGCCTGCGCAACTGTTCTCTGTCTGTGATAGCGCCAGGCTGGCGCGGCCATTTGGGATCCTCGTTACCATGGTACATCATCAGATCGAGCGCAGTATGCGGGCCAACGGCCTTCTGGTGAGCAGCCAATACATCATCATCAAGCCATTCCGGAATGGGAGTGTTGGCAAAGGGATTTCCTGCTTCTGCGGGGGTACGGTACGGAGTGTGAGGATCCCAGAGATTTACATGGAGGTACCAGTTATCGCGCTGGCTGTTTGCCTTCAACCATTTGTCGATTACAGGCCATACGTGCTCTGCGCTCTCCATGCCGCCGTCGCCCGTGTTGTGAATCTCGTTGAAGCCGGCGTAGAACCAGTGCGCCGCATGGCGTTGCCCAAATGGCGAAATCATCGCAGTGTGCAGCCCCGCGTGTTGAAGCTGCCGTGCCAGCCCAAATTCATCAAACCAATCTCGAAAACCGCGAGATGTACCCTGTACACGAGGCTGTGCAGCGGTGCCCCCGTGGCCAACCACACCGGTTTGTATACCGAACCGGCCTGAATAAAAGGCTGTGCGGCTGGGCAGGCATGGTGCATCTGGCGTGTAGCATTGGTTGAAAATCACACCGTGCCGGGCTATCTCATCAATGTGGTGGGATGTATTTCGGTGATAGCCATAGCAGCCGAGATGATCGGGACGGAGTGAATCGATGTCTATATAAAGAATGCGCATGTGAATCTCCAGGATTGCGCACGACTCTCGTCGTGTCTAAAATTTTGGGGCATCGTTGACCATTGGGTATATGGCGCCGACTTCATCCTGCCAGTTTGAAAGAAGGGCGCCAAGTTCCAGCACTATTTGGGGATGCGCGGCGGCTACGTCGGTTAGCTCGCCCGGATCCGACTGCAAATCAAACAGCCTCTGTTCACCGCTTTCCATCAAGCGGATGAGCTTCCATGTACCCTTGCGCACCGCAGCAGACGGCGTGCCACCCTGGTTGCCATAGTGCGGATAGTGCCAGAAAAGAGGGCGCGAATCAAGGTCCGTGGAGTACGTGCCGTTCAGCACCGGAAGTAGGCTTTTTCCATCACACCCGAGATCTCTCGGTTGGTTTACACCTGCAATTTCGAGTAGGGTTGGAAACAGATCCATGCTGATTACCGGTACGTCGCTTCTAATGCCCTGAAGAGCTCCTGGAACTGACATCATGAGCGCAACGCGGGTTCCGCCGTCACACGTCCATCCCTTCCCCTCGGCCAGCGGCAGGTTGCAAGTGGGCGAGCCTTCTGCAGTGGAGAGACCACCGTTATCCGATGTAAACACAATGATAGTGTCATCCAGCACGCTTTCTTCTGCAAGTGCATCGATCAGAATGCCGATGTTAGTATCGAGGTTTTCTACCATTGCTGCGTAGGCTGGGTCGGACTGAACGGTCCTTCTTGTTACGCGCATGCTGCGCTTGTGTTCTACGGGGAACAACTCGCCTTCAACGAGCGCATCCTCTTGTGTCAACCCCAAAGTTTTGGCTTTATGACGATATTTCTCAATAAGCTCCTCGGGCGCCTGAATGGGAGTGTGAACGGCATAGTGCCACAGGTTTAGCAGGAACGGCTGGTTCGGGTGTGACTTTTTGTGTGATTGAATAAGGTGGACTGCTTCGCGCGTCAGCCTATCGGTGAGATATTCACCGTCCGGCCCATCGGTTAAGGTTGGTATGTTATAAGGACTGAAGTACCCATAAGTGGGGTGCCCCATAGCACATCCGCCTATGTTTACATCAAATCCATGGGTGGTAGGCCAGTAATCCATTTCACCAAGGTGCCATTTCCCCACGTGCCATGTTGCGTATCCCTCCGCTTTAAGTAGGGAAGCGAATGTCGTCTCGCTGTGGTTCAACTGGCGAACGAACGGGGCATCTATCAGTCGGCCACGTGCACCCTCTCCGTTGTGGATGTAATTAGTAATTCCTAGCCGTGCGGGGCTTTTACCAGTGAGAAGTGCGGCTCGTGATGGGGAGCAAACCGGGCATGCGGCATATGCCTGAGTGAACTGTACTGCATGGGTGGCCAGGCGGTCTAAATTCGGCGTCTCGTAAAACGGTGAGCCACAACAGGCGAGGTCCTTCCAGCCCAGGTCGTCAATCAGGATGACAATGATATTGGGTTTCATCACGCGCCCCGCATTCTGGTTGGTGTGGAATTGGCTCATCATTCGAGGATGACACATAGATTTTCAACGGAGGCTATAGAATTTCCTTGTTAGGCTCTGGAAATTGTGCCAACGGCGTTCATTACGACAGGTGCTAAGCACATGACAAACCAGAATCTCGTCATTTACCTGCGCTCCAGCAATGTACGCTGGATTGTGGGCGCTTGCGGTAAAACCCCGGCGGTTCGGTGGTAAACTACGCGTACAAAGGCGAGGACCAGCGCATGGGGCAGTGCAGCGACCGACGCGTTGCAGTACGATGCGTTTGGCGAAACGCTCACGCGCAGCGGCAGCACGGCAACCCCTGTACAGTTTGCGGGTACCAGCGGCTACGAGGTGGACGCGGCCACCGGGCTGCTGCTGCTAGGCAACCGGTACTACGATGCGAGCGTAGAGCGGTTCCTTAGCAGCGACCCGGCGCAGGCAGGCAGCAACTGGTACGCCTACTGCGATAACAACCCGCTTGGTTGGGTAGACCTGATGGGGCTTCGACCGTGATGGCACCATGTAGTTGCCATGGGCGGGATTGTTTCGGGTTATACGATTGGCAAATCGATCATCAAACTCTATTGCCATTTTCGAATTATCGACCTCGGAAAGGACGATAGAAATCGTAAACGCCAAATGTTGAACCATTATGAGAATTCACATGTTACAGACAAAGTGCCCCTGAGGTTGTGGCAACTATAACATGAACACATGAAACGATATGCACGACAAATCGGCAATGCAACGGGTAGTGCCGGCAGATTCTTATGCTTACATGTAACGACTGGCGGAACTGAGTACTGAACTAAAGCCGTTGAATAATCTGCTCTAGAGGGAAGTATCTCCCTAGAGGGATGAGGTGTTGGAATGCGCAATACATGGATCAAGATCTCCTTGTTTTTCGGTTTTTTGTTGATTGTTAAGGGAATATTGTTGGTGTTCTCAGCACGGTTACATCACTTGGAACGAGAGACAGCAGAGGGCTCCAAATGGGACAACTCCGTTCAGTTTTGCCTTCCACTGCCATCAAAATATCTGCGAAACAATCAGGCGGCTCACCTTCTAGTCGGTGACGTGTTGCCCGATACCTATAGAAGCGCTATTCCAGTGGTACTGTGGCACACCCGACAGTGTCTAGACCGAAATGCAGGGAGTCTATTTATCGACTTACATCCTAGATCGGTACAGTTACCGACGATAATCGAAGCTCCAGGGCTTGATGTTTACCGTATTGCCTGTATACCGGCATGGTGGGTGTATCGCATCTCTCAGTCGAACGAGATATTGGTTCGGGCGTCTGTTCAGCCAAAGAGCCGCAATTATCAATGGGGGTCACAGGTCACTCTGGATCTTGGGACATCCGGCAATGTAGGTGATATGACCCTTTCAATTGATCCCGGCGTCGAGGCAATCGCTCGCTACAGCAATCTGTGGTGGCGCGTAAATCGGCCTTGGCCTATTCCCTCAACGGGGCGAGCGGATGCGGTAACGAACGAACGCCTGCGGTGGATTTACTGGTCAGGCACCAATAATATGAAGTCCGCATTGAAATACATAGCCTCATTGCCGAAGAAACCGCAAGGATTCTGCATTGAATCGGGCAGCACTGGCAAAAGCCGGTGTGCGGCTTTTTGGTGTGGCACTGGCCATCAAAATATCCCTTCACAGATTACGATAAACCCAATGGTGTCGGATCGGAATTACCTGACCGGCCTTGGATTGAAATGCGTCGTCGGAACGGGTACCTTACCGAAAGAGTGGTTCGCTAAGTTAGTACCTCATAACTGTGTAGGAGAAGATGCGAGGTTCTCCGAGCAAGTTCTTCAATCTAAGAAGCGACTTGAGTTATAGAAAAGTATTAAGACTACAGGGTATTGCGAGTGAAAGTGGCTGCTTTGCGCGGTTTTGCCCTGGATACCTGGACTTTGAGCGCCTGGGGGTATAACCATCGCGATCTATCATGCGGGCACTGCAATTTGTTTGCCTTCCTCGGCTAGGGGTGCCTAGTCGGTGGGTGTTCGTCATTGGTGGGCATGAACATAATGTAACTGGCATCGGTTTGGCAAGTAGAGTACGACTCTGTCTGCTCGGTTTTTGGTGTGGCTACCAGATTGTGCATTTTCAGTCAGTCGCAATAAAACGCGTAACCCACTCGGTGGCGGCAAGGTCCTGCAGCTCTACAAGGATATGACCGCCACGCTCGCCCTAAGGTTTAGCAATGGCGAGAGGATAACTACAACCGCAGTGCATCCTTTCTTTGTAGCAGGCGTAGGCTTTGTGCCCGCCGGCCGCCTGGCGAAAGGCTGCCAGATTGTAACGCGCGCAGGTCCAGCACTTCGGCTGGAAACTGAGCACGCCACCGGCGAGCTGCAGACCGTCTACAACTTTGAAGTAGCGGCACCCATACCTACTTTGTTGGCAAAGCTGGGCTCTGGGTACACAATAACTGCAGACCAAGAACCCATGCCGATCCTAGGGCTGAAGGA
>JAJYCW010000121.1 GCA_021777995.1 bacterium | reverse complement strand
CGAGCGGGGGTGTGTTGAGCAGTAACGTTTACGACGCGTTTATGGGGATGCAGTATGTGCAGGGGGTAAGCAAGACAACCCAACCGGCAACCTGCTACAAGGCGATGAGCGAGCCAGGCTTACTTACCGGCAGCGGTGGGCGTGGGGTGGTGGTACCCAG
Organism: bacterium; assembly: GCA_021777995.1. Taxonomy (GTDB): domain Bacteria; phylum Armatimonadota; class Chthonomonadetes; order Chthonomonadales; family Chthonomonadaceae; genus JAJZFK01. The sequence goes on along the minus strand of JAJYCW010000121.1, from coordinate 12,488 downwards.
CCGCGGGTTCCAGGTGATGGGCAAGTAGCCAGCGCCTATTCAAGACCATGAATGCTCAAAACATGTTGACAAGAACATACTATGCATACTATTTAGAATTGAGTGTCCAAAGAAGCACGTTAAGGAACCAAAATCATGCACCGACGCAAATGGCGTATCCGTGTGCGAACAGTGCCTTAATGATCTTTATACTGAATGTTTGAAGCAGTCCGCAACTTTGCGTTGCTATGCAATACTTCGCGGTTGCCAGGGTATTTGCCATGAAGGCCCAGGCAATGGTAAAGATGTTTATAAGTGTTGGCAGACTGGAGAAAACAAGTAGAATGAAAACTGTAAACTTTTCGTGGCTTTTACCTTGGTTGCTGTTGCTTGGTTGCACATGCACGGCGAGCCCTAGAAAACAAGCCGTTCCCACACAGAGTATCAGGGTTGGCGATTTAATGGTCACGCCGAGTGCAACGTTAAAAGTAATCACTATTAAGGGTTTGAGGTATTCAGCCTTCGACAGAAGTGGTAGCTACGAAATGTCATTAACATATATTCCCGCATCGCGAACTAACGATACGGATGTTCACGAAGACGCCAACAGACTAGCAGCTAGCCTTGAGTCAGTCTTAAGAGCCAATGGTGCCAAGATACTTAAAATATCTCAGGGCAACGGGCGTTACGGCAGCTGTAAAGCTTCCACTATGAACCTTACGGTGAAACTCAAAACGAAGTTTGAACGAACTAACCAAATATTGTTCCTCTATAAGAAGAAACGATACGTTATAGAAAGCTCATATTTTTACCATCGCGATGCGTTAACACCCCCGAGACTAAAAAAGGCATTCGCGACACTTAATAACCAAATTGTACACCAGTTGCGATGATCGTAATTTAAAGCCAGCATTTTGCGGTCCAGAATTCAATGCAACCGCGCTTGAGGTAGTTCATGAGTGCAGTTACATCGCATAAGTGTTTTTTCCCTGGGTTCTATGTTCTAGGCCCGACACGAGTTCGATTTACTTAATTCAAAGAATGCTTCGCGAGACCGTCGTGTGTAGATTGCCGGATGGAGCTCATGATCGCGAAAGGTACAATCGTGAGTAACAAAATCGATTATTGAATCTTGCAGCCGTTAAGCGCATCGTGGAGGTCAACCGAAATTCGAGGGCAAGGTCCAAGCGGTAGCAAGTATACATGGCACCCCTGGTTGGTAATTGTGCTTCCAATTGGTGGCGCGCTCTGTCCTTGAACTGCCGAGTTCAGTGGCACAAACCTGATTGGGTTTGCCCAAGGTTTTGTTGGCGGTAGACGATCACCACAATGCCATGGCTGTGCGGGAAGTTTGCAGGCTGAGTTAGTCCCTGAAAGGCACGTGCCGCAGGTCCTGGATTCTGGGCATCCACTAGTGGTGTGGGTGACAACGCCGTGCGCCAATTCTGCTTGACAGAAACGAGAGTGCTTTGCCATAATGTGAGTAGTTGCCGACGTGGCGCAGAGGTAGCGCAACGGTTTCGTAAACCGTCGGTCGTCGGTTCGAATCCGACCGTCGGCTTTCGCGCGCTGAATTCAAGTTATTTCCATTTGCAAAGCGCGGATGGCTACTTCTATGGAGGGCAACTATGAACACCGAGTCATCCATCTCCCCCGCCCTATGCCCTGAAGATCAGGAACTACTAGACACTACTGCCAGGATGCTAGCCGCTATTCACAATGGTGATGCAGAAACCTATGCAGCCCTATGCGCCGACGACCTCACCTGCTTCGAGGATGTTTGTCCGTACCGCATAGACGGCGTACCGTTTCACGTAAGTCTCATAAAGCAGATGGCGGAGGACCCATCCCAGCAGCCAGTGAGGTTTGATCTTCTTACTCCCAAAGTTCAACGCTATGGCGATTCGGCTGTTGTGACATACACGCGGCTCCTCACATTTAACGATTCCGGCAAGCCATCGTGGCGCACCTTCAACGAGAGCCGGGTCTACGTAAAGCAGGGCGGCAAATGGCTGATGGTGCATTTCCACCGCACTCCTACGTAGTCAACACAGTATGCCCACTCAAGAAGTTCAAGAAAAACTTGCGACGCTGCCCACCTGTCCCGGCTGTTACCTGCACAAGGATGCCACGGGGCGCGTAATATACGTTGGCAAGGCGGTAAACCTCCGTAACCGTGTCCGCTCCTACTTCCAGAACAGCGCAAACCTCACTCCTAAAGTTCGCCGACTGGTTTCGGTTATTGCAGACCTTGAGTATATTGTGTGCGACAGCGAACTAGAGGCGCTGGTTCTTGAGTGTTCGCTCATCAAGAAGTACCAACCGCACTATAATGTACGCCTGCGTGACGACAAACACTACCCCTATCTATGCCTGACCACCTCCGAGCCGTTTCCACGCCTCATTATCACGCGCAGAGTGCGCCAGGACAACAATCGGTACTTTGGACCGTTCACTAATTCCCGAGCTGTTAGGTCGACAATGGAACTGGTGAACCGGGTCTTTCCACTCGTTTCCTGCGGCAAGAAATTTGATGGCAGGGCAGTTCAAAAACCGTGTCTCTATTATCACCTGGGCCAGTGCCTCGCCCCCTGTGCCGGCCTTGCTGATAGAGATGGCTACAAGACGGCTGTGGCAGAGGTTGCCGATTTTCTGGATGGACGGCAGGAGCGAATTGTCAAAAACCTGCGCAAAGAGATGGAAGCTGCAGCAGAGGATCTCGATTTCGAGCGCGCTGCCCGAATACGCGACCGAATTCAGGCGGTGGAGGACGTGCTGCAGCGGCAAAAGGTAGTCTCAACTCAGATGACGGATCAGGACGTTATTGCAGTAGTTGCCGACGAGACGGGGCTCAATGGGTCGTGCGTTCAGATGTTTTATATTCGCGGTGGTAAACTCATAGGCCAGAATCACTTTCTAGTAGAGGGCTCTAGCGAGGAAACGCAGGCAGACGTGGTTCAGGAGTTTGTGAAGCAGTACTATCAGTCTGCCGCCTATATACCGCAGGAAATATTACTGCCTCATTCTATTGCAGAAGCGCACATTGTACAGAGCTGGCTACGGCAGCAAAAGGGTCGCAAGGTCGAGATTCAGGTTCCTGTGCGAGGTGACAGGCGCAAGCTAGTGGAACTCGCGGCGGACAATGCCAAACACGCACTTGAGCAGATGAAGGCCGAGATGCGCGCCCAGTTGAACAGTACGGGCAAGGCATTGGAGGAGATAGCCGAGGCGCTGGATCTTCCAGAGGCTCCCGCACGCATTGAGTGCTTCGACATTTCTAACACTCAGGGTGCACATCAGGTAGCGTCAATGGTAGTATGCACCGATGGCAAAATGAACAAACAGGAATACCGCCGTTTCAAGATCAAGCGCGATGATGGCATTCCCAATGATTTTGCCTCTATGGAGGAGGTACTCACCCGACGGCTTACCGAGGCGCGCGAGGGCAATGAACGGTTCCTTCCACTGCCTGATCTACTCATAGTAGATGGCGGAAAGGGGCAGGTAACAGCGGCTTCTCAGGCGATGATTGCATCGGGCGTGCAAGTGCCATTGGTGGGTTTGGCCAAACAGTTTGAGCATCTCATACTGCCAGATACAGCGCTGCCAGTGATCCTGCCTCGAACCAGCCAGGCTCTCTATTTGGTGCAGCGAATTCGCGACGAGGCACACAGGTTCGCGAATACCTACGGCGCAAATGTGCGCGGCAAGGCGATGACACGCTCCACGCTAGAGGAAATTCCGGGTATTGGGCCGCGAAGGCGCAAAGCATTGCAGATGCACTTTGGCAGCGTGGCTAAGATACGAGCTGCAACAATTGACGAGATAGTAACTGCTCCTGGAATGACCCGTCTGCTAGCGGAAACTGTCTATGATTTTTTGCACGCCGCGGATAATGATGCCTAAATTGCTAGTAACGACCGCAACACGAACGGCTTAGTGGTTATTCTCGCCCTGCGAGATCGGCAAGCTCCAGATCTGTAGAGCCAATTTGGAACGCTAAAGAAAGCTTAACAGAGACTTAACACCCCCTTAATCTCCCGGTGCCATAGTGATTACGTGCGGTTACATATACCGATTGCCATGGTGCAGTAAGCGAAGTAATTTCAATGGCTATCAGGATAGCGTTGGAAAGGGGGCAATAATGAAGGTTCGGAATTATGCGTTTACACTCATCGAGTTACTGGTTGTCATTGCAATTATCGCCATTTTGGCGGCAATTCTGTTTCCTGTTTTTGCGCAGGCTCGCGAGGCGGCACGCAAAGCAACGTGCATATCCAATTTGCAGCAGATAGGGCTTGCTCAACAGATGTATCTGCAGGACTACGATGAGATGATCGTTCCAGATACCTGGGGAGACTCATGTCGGCAGAATGGGAATCCAGGTGCAGTTCGATCTGATAAATATTATGACGGTCTATTGGGCTGGCCGTTTGCAATTCAACCCTATGCGAAGAACTACGGTATCTACTCGTGCCCATCCGATCCATACAAAGCAGCCTATGGCAAAACAGGCTCGTACTGTTATGAGGCCCAGCTTCTTGCAGCCCATTGGCCCAACTCTTACCCAGGAATCATGAACAGCAACGCAGGTCTCATTAAGGCGCTGCCGCTCTCCTATGCTGCAAACTATTTCCTGAGTCGAACCACACAAACATCCGTAAACACACCCAATGCAGACGTGCCCGGTGGAGTATCACTTGCCTCTGTGTATGCACCGGCGCAGGTGTTTTTCATAACGGATGTGGGTTCGGGTACATTTACCGTGAACGGTGCATCTGTCTATTTTGGCGGGTACTATATCGTCCCTGGCTATGGCAACGGTAATGGTGACAATCGATGGTCGATGGGGCAACGGCACGAGACCGGACGCGTGTGGGATTTCCTGGACGGTCACGCGAAGTGGGTCAAGGATCCGCCTTTTGTTAATGCCGACGGCAGCCGAAGGTCGTTCACGCAGATCTACAACGACTATGTAAAGATGGGCATCTTTTCCGATCCCGGGCAGCAGTAGCACCTTATTTTGTTGTCCTGTGTTCGTCGTGGCCCACGCGACTTTTAACTCAGTCGCGTGGGCCTTTCCACCTCTAAGGTCTATTTACACGGAATCTCTCTAAACGCAGAAGTTAATATCCTAACTAGTGTTATAATAACCTGTTGTAGTGCGAACTAATAGGACATTTAGTGCAGCCAATTTGAAGCTGTTGAAACTTGGGGAGGTATCCTGCACGTGGATCAAAGAGGCTTTACCCTTCTAGAACTCTTGGTTGTTATTGCTATTATCGCCATATTGGCCGCGCTATTGTTTCCGGTGTTTGCACAGGCGCGCGAGGCGGCCCGCAAGACCTCGTGCCTCTCTAATCTAGGTCAGATTGGCATCGCAACGCAGATGTACCTTCAAGACTATGATGGCAGGTATCCTCAAACGAAGGGGCATACCACATCACAGCCGCAGATTGACGATGCAGACGGTAGCATTGAGAATCCGGATATTGGTTCGGTGTTCGACATGATTTTCCCCTACACCGGGCAGGGAAACAAGCCCCAGGACGAGCAATTCAAACAGGCTCTCTTTGCGTGCCCATCCGATCCGCACCCTTTTGATCCGCGTTGTCCTTCAGAGTTTAACCCTGGTGGACCAAATGTAATTTCTTACCTGGTAAATGGATACTTTGTGTGGGGTATTACTGAACCTGGCGTGCAGTCGCCGGCCAATACAATAGAATATACCGAGCGGCGCAGCACCACCGTAGATAATGTTGTGCCTTACTGCGACGATATTTACCATCCATGGTTCGATCCCTCTATCAATCCGCTAACACCTGGTGGCTACAATGAGATGGGCAGCCGCACTGGTGCGATTGCTACTGTGAGACACATGGGCGGAAGCAACTATGTATTTGCAGATGGACATGCAAAGTGGATGCGCTTTAGCCAGACATTTTCACCGCCAAACATTAACATGCACGTGCCTTAAGCACGTGTAAACCGCAAAGTGTGCAAGTTCTAAAGATATTTTTAAAAATAGATGGTCGTAATGTCAGGTTTTAACCGTGGTGGCGCATTATGCGTTGACTTGCAGTCGCACATACTGCTATACTTGTGCTAGCTTATGGGCAAAGTTGCCCCAGCCATTCAATCGTCTATTGCCGGTTGTTATTCAGGCTCGAAGATGCGCCTGCACAGCGGATTTACCCGGTGTCAGGACGTGTCCTGTAATTGGTGGGTCTCCCACAGGCTCGCTATACGCCATCACGCCCTCCTGCACCTCTCACAGGCCTCAATAACCTGAAAATGTCGGTCCAGCCTATTGCGCCAGCTGGCCCGTAGTAACTCACTCTCAAAAAGGAGATAAGCGCACATGACGCCCAAGGAAGTGATTGATTTCGCGCGTGAGCGAGAAGTCCGTGTTGTCGACATCCGCTTCACCGATCTGATCGGTCAACAGCAGCATTTTTCCATCCCCGTAGAGGTGCTGAAGGAAGATGTCTTCGCTGACGGCCTGGCATTCGATGGCTCCTCGATTCGTGGCTTTAAGGCAATTAACGAATCGGATATGCTTCTTATTCCCGATCCCACTACAGCCTTTATCGACCCATTTTTCGACGTTCCTACACTCAATATCACGTGTGATATTGAGGATCCTATTACTCGCGAACTGTACAACCGTGACCCGCGCTCAGTTGCAAAGAAGGCAGAAGCCTACCTGAAATCAACAGGGATTGCAGATACCTGCTTCATCGGCCCGGAACCTGAGTTCTACCTCTTTAACGATGTGCGGTACGACCAGACTTCTCACAGCGGCTACTACTATGTAGACAGCGATGAGGGTATCTGGAACTCTGGCCGTGACGAGAAGCCTAACCTCGGATATAAAATTCCGTACAAGCGCGGTTATTTCCCAGTACCACCATCAGATACCCTGCAGGACATCCGCACCGAAATGATGCTCAATCTCATTGAGAGCGGTATCGAGATGGAGATGCACCATCATGAAGTAGGTACCGGTGGTCAGAGCGAAATCGACATGAAGTTCGGCACACTGCTTAACATGGCCGATACCATCATGAAGTTCAAGTATATCGTCAAGAATACTGCCGTCCAGAACGGCTACACCGCGACGTTCATGCCGAAGCCGCTCTTCATGGATAACGGAAGCGGTATGCACTGCCATCAGTCGCTTTGGAAGGACGGAAGCCCGCTGTTTTATGATGAGAAGGGCTACGGCCAGTTAAGTGAACTTGGCGTCCACTACATTGGCGGAATCCTGAAGCATGCTGCCTCCCTGCTTGCTTTCTGCGCACCTACTACCAACTCTTACCGAAGACTGGTGCCAGGGTATGAGGCTCCTATCAACCTCATCTACTCGGCGCGGAACCGCTCTGCATGCGTCCGCATTCCTATGGTGAGCAAGTCTCCTAAAGCCAAGCGCATTGAATTCCGCGCTCCAGACCCAAGCGCTAACCCCTATCTTGCGTTTGCTGCCATGATGATGGCTGGCCTAGACGGTATCGAGAACAAGATCAACCCGCCTGCGCCAATCGACAAAGATCTCTACGAGATGGAGCCAGCAGAGCGCAAGGGCATTCAGCAGACACCAGGCAGCCTGGAAGAGAGCCTGGAGGCGTTGAAGGCAGACCACGCGTACCTGCTCAAAGGCGGTGTCTTCTCGAAGGACCTGATCGATACCTATATCGATTACAAAACCACCCAGGAATTCAAGCAGATTGCGCTTCGACCGCATCCGTATGAGTTCGCACTCTACTACGACATCTAAATAGAAGTCACAGTAGGTAGGTGAAAAGCGAGGTTCCGACTGGTTCAGCCGGAACCTCGCATCCATTTGTGCGGTAGAATAGATGCAAATTAATAAGGTTTATAACCAGAATTCCAGTGAGAATACTGGTTTGGCGTAATTTTCGCCGCTGCAAGACGGAACCCACAACTATGCGATTGTCTGACGTTCCCCGGCTAACGGATCAACTATCAAAAATGGATGACCTACTGGCCATTCTTACCGACACCAAGCCTCACGCTGTAGAGATAGAGGGTCTCACCGGAACTGCCCGTAGTATGGCTGCGGTACGGCTTTGGCAGCGCCTTAATCGCACCATGCTTGTCGTCACCTACTCACCCGAAAATGCGAACCGACTTTGGGATGACTTCACCCGGTTGGGGGTACCAGAGGACCGCGTAGCAGTTCTTCCCGCGGCGCAGAGCCTCATGCTCGAAGGAGACATTACCGACACTCGTGTGATTGGCGAGCGTATTGCGGCACTGCATATGGCATCGCAAAGTGAGCCCGGTATCGTAATTGCGTCCGTCGAGGCGGTACTTCAGTTTACGGCACCTCCAGGAAACATTCAGCTCCACTCTTTCACGGTTTCAGTTGGTGATGAGGTTGATCTTCAGGGGTTGGCTCGTCAACTGGTAGATATGGGATATATGCCCGCAGCTACCGTTAGCAGACCCGGCGAGTTTAGTCGGCGCGGTGGTATATTGGACGTATTTCCTTCGGCTGAAACCTCTCCCGCACGCATCGAGCTATTTGGCGATACTATCGAGTCCATTCGCCTATTCGATGTATCCAGCCAGCGCAGTCTCAAACGGCAAGTTGAAGTGACAATTACTCCTGCGCGCGAGCTACGACTTAGTGCCGAACCGGACGGCCTACCCGCGTTGCACCTTGCCCTTGCAGAGCGCATAAAAGCCCTGGTGGGCGAGGGGGCCAAGGACGCTGCAGACCGGCTGAATGAAAAAGTAAAAAGCGATATTGCCTTGCTGGAGCAAGGTTCATACTTCGATGGCCTGGAGCAGTATATACGCTGGCTGCTGCCTGAAAACAGCTGCGGCCTCGATCATTTTAACGCGGAGTCGCTCATCCTCCTAGACGAGCCCAAGCAAGTAGCCCTGCACTGGGAAAGATTATGGGCGGACATGGTTTCGGCTCGCGAGCGCCACTGGGAGTTTGGCGAAACACTCGATCGTGATCCAGCATTCCTGGATTTCGACACTGCCATACAGCGGATGCGTTCGCACCCAATCGTGGTGTTGGCAAGCCTGGGAAGGGCCACCGAGGGCCTGGGAATTCGCCATCGGCTGGAAGTGAATTGCGGTCCAACCGATGTGTATCGCGGAAGGCTGCAGGGAATGGCCGACGAGATTGGAACCTGGCTGGATAACGAGTGCCGCGTCCTTCTCACCACAGAGCAGCCGCATAGAGTGCGGGAGATCTGTGCCGAATTGCAGCTTCCACTCCAGTCGGCAGACGCCGCACTCTCCTCGGGTAGCTGCCTCATCGTACTGGAAGGCAGCCTTCGCTCAGGTTTCAAAATCGATGAACTACGTCTCTTTGTTCTAACGGATGCAGAGCTATTCGGCGCTGCACGCCCGGTACAGGCTCGTCGTAAGGTAGCTGGAGGAACCCCAATCTCCAGTGTCCTCGATCTAAAAGAGCGGGACCTGGTGGTGCATATTCACCACGGTATTGGTATCTATCGCGGCATGGTGAAGCGGCGTAACGAGAACTTCGACCGGGATTACCTTCTGATAGAGTATCAGGGTGGTGACAGGTTGTACGTTCCTGCAGACCAAATCGACAGGCTTCAGCGTTACCAGGCTCTTGAGGGCCAGATACCGCAAATTAGCAAGATTGGAGGCGCCGATTGGCAGCGCACCCGTAAAAAAGTACGGGAACAGGCTCGCCAGATGGCGGCTGAGCTGATTAAGCTCTATGCAGCTCGTGAGGCATCCTCGCGCCCTGCATTCGGACCGGATTCCACCTGGCAGGCAGAAATGGAAGACGCATTTCCCTACGTGGAGACTCCATCACAAATGCGCGCCATAAACGATGTAAAGCAGGACATGGAGCGCGCACGGCCCATGGATCGCTTGATTTGTGGCGATGTAGGCTTTGGCAAAACAGAAGTAGCAGTTCGCGCTGCCTTTAAGGCCGTTAGCGCCGGAAAGCAGGTAGCCGTACTATGCCCTACCACAGTACTTGCAGCTCAACATCATACTACATTTAGTACCCGCCTTGCGGCTTACCCAGTAAAAGTGGAATTACTTTCACGGTTTCGATCACGGCAGGAGCAGCTAGAGACTGTAAAGGGTCTTAAGCAGGGGACTGTTGATATCGTTGTCGCAACGCACAGGCTGCTAAGTAAAGATGTAGAATTCCCTAACCTTGGCCTGGTTATCGTGGATGAGGAGCAACGCTTCGGGGTAGCGCACAAGGAGCGGCTTAAGCAGCTCCGTACTTCCGTTGATGTCCTCACGCTCTCTGCAACTCCTATACCACGTACGCTGAGTATGGCGCTTAGCGGCCTTCGCGACATGAGTGTTATAGAAGATGCTCCAGAGGGTCGAATGCCGGTACTCACCTTCGTTCGTGAATTTGAAAACGATACAGTGCAGGATGCAATCCTTCGCGAGCTAGAACGCGATGGCCAAATATATTACGTGCATAATAGAGTCGAGTCGATCTTTCACGTTGCCATGCACCTTCGGAAACTAGTGCCAGAGTTACGCATCGAAGTTGGGCATGGCCAGATGTCGGAAGAGGAGCTTGAGAAGGTCATGTATCGATTCTATCATCACGAAGCGGATCTACTTCTCTGTACCACGATTATAGAGAACGGCCTTGATATTCCTAACGCCAATACGATTATTGTCGACAACGCAGATCACCTTGGTCTGGCTCAGCTCTACCAGTTACGCGGCCGTGTAGGGCGCTCTAACCGGCAGGCATATGCCTACATGCTCTATCGGCGAAGCAAGCTTGTCTCCGAAGTGGCCGAGCACCGTTTGAACGCTATAAAGGAATTTACGGCGTTGGGAAGCGGGCACAAAGTGGCCATGCGTGACCTAGAGATTAGGGGCGCGGGAAATCTGCTGGGTGCAGAACAGAGCGGTGCTATTGTGAGTGTTGGCTTCGATCTTTACTGCAGGCTGTTAGCCCAGGCAGTGCAGGAGCTAAATGGAGAAGAACCAGAAGAGGACATTTTGCCGTCGGTAGATCTGCCAATTACTGCCTTCATTCCTGGTGACTACATACCAGGTGAGGCAGAGCGCATCTATTTTTACAAGCGCATGAGCGCAGTACGAACCGTGCAGGACATTGAAGACCTGCAGGCTGAACTGGAAGACCGGTTTGGGGATCCACCAAAGGCAGTATGGCAAGCCCTAAATATATTGAGGTTGCGGCTGCGGTGCCGCGACATCGGCGTAGCATCTATAAAAGGGGAACAACTGGATGTCCAGATCCGTTTTGCTCCGCAAGTAAGGTTGGCGCCACGAGCGATTCAGCTGCTTGGTACGGCCCTGAGAGGAATGAAGTTTCTGCAAGATGGCGTTGTCGTGCCCATAAAGTCCACGAAGGTGCTAGAGCAGATTGAAGAGACCGTGGAAGTGATCGCCCGTGCGCTCGCCTTTCCGTCAGCATCTTCAACGACTGCTTCCAGGAAGTGAGCAGGGGCGTTTGGTGGCACCACATAACCTCGTAGATAGGTTGGTTTAGTCGCCAGAAACGCTATTAACCTGCCGGGTGTTCTTGACGATCTCAGTCAACTAGGGTATCATATTGGTACCCAAATAAGGGGCTATCGTCTAGCGGTCAGGACGGCGGGTTCTCAGCCCGTAAGCCGGGGTTCGATTCCCCGTAGCCCTATGTGAAAACGACTCGCTTTTTGATTGAAGCGCGTCGTTTTTCGTTTTAGATGCAATCCTGTGAGCTCTAGATCTGGAAGTGAAGACCGCACTCTGTTTTCGAGGTACCACTCCAGCGGCCCGCACGCTCATGTTCGCCTTCCTGTACAGGTCGCGTGCATGGTTGGCAGCCAATAGACGGATATCCCTGATCGTGCAGCGGATTGTAGTCTACATTGTGCTCTCGTACATAAGCCCACACATCCTCCCGGGTCCAATTGCCAAGCGGGCTTATTTTCGCGAGATTATGCTTGTTATCCCACTGCACCAAATCATGGTTCGCCCTGGTCTTTGTCTGGTCGCGTCTTATTGCGCTGAGCCATGCTCCGTATCCTTCCAGTGTCTCTCGCAGAGGTACCACTTTGCGAATGCGGCAGCATTCATCTGGCTGTGCACCATAGATGGGACCACCAAACCGAGCCTCCATCTCCTCTCGCGACTCTTTGGCGCGTACCAATTCGATTTGAAATCCGTAACGCGCCTGAATCTTCTCCCTAAGCTCGAGAGTCTCCTTAAATTGGTAACCAGTATCAAGGTTGAAAATATGTACTTTCCGCGCATCACTTCCCAGCGTCGCGAGCATGTCCATAAGTACGCAGCCCTCTACCCCAAATGCGGTGGCCATTGTTAGGCAGGAACCATAAGTTTCCACCGCCCATCGCAGGATCTCAATAGGTTGTGCGTTATCGAACCGGCTGCTTATTGTTGGCAAATCACTTCGATCTGGTAAATTAGTTTGCGTCATTTTCAGATACCTCGATAAACCTGACTAAATTGGTATGTTGACTAACTTGATAAGATTA